>JBBKWJ010000320.1:0-14398 GCA_037968895.1 Acidimicrobiales bacterium | reverse complement strand
CAACACGGCAAACGACTCATTGCGTGTCGCCCCGATCTTGAGGTAGTGCTCGATACCTTCGAAACGCCTAGCTCGCGCCGCCCAGAATCCGAGTCATCATTCGACCAACGCGCCCCATTTGAGGCGCTTCGTAGCTATCGGGAACGGCATCCGGTGCGTGTACTAGCGCAGCCGCAAGGACCTCGTCGACTCCTGGATTCACCAGACTCACCGGGCCGACTTCGACGGTCGGAACAGTCTCGTCTCCCCCGGTGATCGCCCGGACACGTTCGAGGGCTGCAGGCGTATCCCAGATATTGACCACCCGATGGGGTACGCCTCGTCGATCGAGTTGCGAACGCAGCGACGAACAGAATCCGCAGCCGGGACGCCAGTAGACAACAATCTCGGACGTCTCGGCTTTGGCATCGGAAAGCTCTCGGCGATTCATGATGACGGAAACCGTATGGACTTTCGAAAGATTCCCGAGACCAAGAGGTTAGCCTCCTCGCTGCACCTCAATCGCCGCGTCAATGGCACTCTGATCGATGCCACAATCGAGCGCAGCCTGATTGATTAGAGCAACCGCTTCGGGTTCAACCGTCGCGACACCGAGCGCAATCAGTTCATCGGTTGTTGTACGTGTAAGCAGAGTCTCGATCGCACAGTTCGCCACGTTCGGTTCAACATCCTGACCAGCGAAGAGGTCGAACAGAACCGATTCAATTAGCCCCTCAGGGCGATCGGTACCGAACGGCGTTGGGTCGATGAGAGGTCCGACTGGTGCTTCCTGCCCCTCAACCGTGGTTGTCGTCTCTGCCGCGGCGGTTGTCGTCGTGGCCATTGTGGTCGTCGTCGGCAGCGGCGTCGCGACATAGCTCACGGCGTTCGCTTTGCCTGTCGACGTATCGGCGGCGGCGTACACCCCAATGGCGGCAGCGAGCAGCACAACGACGCCGATGATTGCACCGTACATCTGCGTGCCCGGCATAGGGGCCGCAAGTCTCACCGACGACTCAATTGAGGCAGGGTTTTCTTCGGTACCGAGGAAGCCTCGCTGATCGACCCAAACGGCCAGAGGTGGCATGACTACGAGGGCGGCAATAAGCGCAATCGCGACGTTTAGCGTCACGATGATTCCGAAGTCACGCAGGAGAGGTAGCGCCGATCCAATCAGCACCGCAAACCCGCCGATGGTGGTCATGGCCGAGGTGAAGAATGCACGGCCAGTGCGGCTCGCCGCGGTGTCGCTCGCCTCGCGAGGCGCCAACCCACGCTGACGCTCCTCCAAATAGCGGCCAAGGATAAGCACCGAGAACTCAGCACAAGTCGCTATCACGAGTGGTCCGCTGACCGTGGTAAGCGGACTCAGTTTGATCCCCGAGAGACCAACCACGAGCGATGACACACCGACTGCCAAGAGGACAGGAACGAGCGCGAGAAGCGCTCTGGGCAGACTCCGGAATCGAAGCACAAGGAAAAGGCCAGCAAGCGCTAGCGCAAGGTATGTGAGGTTGGCCCTATTCGCCGAGAGGTTGTCAAGCAAACCAATCCCGACCGTCGCAAGACCAGCTGGTGTTGCCCGAACTACATCTTGCCCCTCAGGAAGATCGGTTCGCAAGATGCTGTCTGCCTCTATATCGAGGGCCGCGATCTTGACGGCAAGGTCTTCCCGGAGTGAGTCGACGAGTACCGCTCGGTCTTCGAGGCTCGACGGAGCGAGTCGCAGATTGACCTGGGCCGACGTGAGATCAGGTGAGACCAGCAGTCGAGAAATGTCGTCAGGCATCACAGCAGCAGCCGCCACTATGTCGTCGCTCGTCGGCGGAATGACCGATGCCCCTTCAACCTGAATGATTTTCCCCATCGTGTTCACGAGGCTGGAAGTTGAGACGACCTCGGGACGGGCCTCGGCATCGAGCGTGAATTCGTGGATCAAGTCGACGACGCCTTGGTCGTACACGTTGTTCGCCGAAACGAGCACCCCCAACGTGGTACCAAAGCCGGTTGCATCCTCGAGCCGATTTATGTCGGCGACGGTTTCACTACCCTGGTCGATCCAGCGAACAGGGTCAGATTCGATCTTCGTCCGACCCTCGACCAATACGCCACCGACAAAGACGGCGACCGCAAGCGCAACGAGCGGCAGAGCGACGGTTGTGGGCAAGCCACCCAGCTTCACGACAAGACGTTCAACGATTGACGGTTCGCGCTCGGTTGTTGGTTTCTTCGATTCGCGCATTCCCAGGGCCGCAGCGGGAATCACAATTCCGACGATGACCAGTACGACGACGCCGACAGCAAGAAGAACACCGAAGTCTCGGATCATCGGCACCTTCGAAATCCGGAGTGCCATGAAGGCGAGGACGCCAGTGACTGTCGCTGCAATCAGCGGTGGCGCAACATTCGCGACGCTCTCGGCGATCGGATGCTGGTCGTGGTCGAGCGTGATCTCTTCGTCGATCCGATTGTGAATCTGGATAGCGAAATCGATGCCAAGACCGATCAGAATCGGCAGGCCAGAAATCGTGACGAGCGAAAGGTCAATACCGATCAGACCGAGCAACGAGAATGTCCAGGCGACACCAACGAGCACGGCCAGTAGAGGCAGCAGGCGCCATCGAACCCGGAAGATGAGGGCAAGGATGACCGCCATGACGGCCAGCGCAGCCAACCCGAGGGTCAGCATGCCGCCTTTGAGGTAGTTGTTTATTTCCGCCAGATAGACAGGCGAGCCTGTGACTGTGAGGTCGAAACCTTCGAAAGAAGCGGTGTCGAGGATTTCGACAACGGCCTCAGTGCCGATTGTTTGTTCATCGAGCGAGGCATTGCCTGCGAGCACGATGCCGCCGACTGCGGTCTGCTGGTTCGGGAATGTAGAAGCGAGGGAGAGGCGAATTGCACGGTCTTCGTCAGCTGGCGGCACCGGCGTATTGCCATCGAGCGTGAAGTTGTCGTTGCCGAAAATCAGAAGGTCGTTGTAGTCGGGGTTCCCGATGACGGCTTCACCAGATGCGCCAAGCCGAGCGAGAGCAATACCTATGTCTGCGTTTCGTGCCTCGACGCCAGTCGTGTCACGTGCTGCGGCCGAGATGAGGGCGCTCGAACCGGCGCCGCCAGAGACGAGTTCGGAGCTGAAGCCCAGCGAGGTCAGCGGCGTGACAACCGAGTACACCTCAGCGACCGTCGCGAGCTCAGCGTTTAGTCGTTCAAGTTCGGCAAGGTTGTTCCCCGCAAAGAGATCGGAAACATCGACATCGGCTCCGTCTTGAGCGGTGAAAAGGAGAATCACCGTCTCGCCGCCGAAGTTGCCCTGATACTCGACGTTGTCAATCGCGATCTGAGATTCGGGGTTGAGGTAGCTGTCTTGTCCTGTCGCGAATTCGATCTGCGTGGCTCCCAGAGCCAAGACGCCCGTGACCACAACGAGACCAACGACAACCAGCCGCCACTGCTTACCGAGTGATGTCCCGAGTGTTCGCCAGATTTGTTCCATGATTGTCTCCCCATTCGCGCGTCACGCAATTGACCGTCTATACCGGACGTTCCGTCCCGATAATCCCAACTCGACTGCTTGAAGAACAGGGTCTGAATCCCTTAAGTCAGTCGGTCAAGACTCTACTTTGGCAGCTTGCCAAGCAGTCGCGTAACCTCTATTGAATGGAATTGTCCGAACGCTCGCTCGGTTGGTTGCGTTACCTCAACCGCAAGGCACACACCGAAGACAACTGGAATAGCGACGGCCGGCCCCATCCGCACTGGGATGACCGATCAGACGAACCGATGGCGAGCTGGCATCGATTCGATCTCGTCGATTCGTCGTATGCGATGGGCCTCATGGCGCACCAGACTCCGGCATGGACCGAACAGTACGTGGCGATTCTTGATCAGCTCATAGAGCGCCATACGAAGTGGTGGTCTGCCGCTGACTGGCTAACCCAGTTTGGGCACGACCCCGATCAGGGCCGCTACCCCGACCGTTATCAAATGTTCATTCCCCGCGAACTCTGGGGCGAGTACGACGTTCCTGGTTGGACCGCAAACGGCATCGAACCATACGGCACCCAACTCGACCCCGTCGCCGCAGACGGAATGCTGTTTTACAAGGGCTTCTTCTTAGTCTTGCTCGGAATACGGTCGATGATCGCGACTAACGACCGCTGGAACGAACCGTTCACGATGTTCGCCGATCAAGACGGTGGCTACCAATGGACCCACTCGCAGATAGCTGACCACCTCGCGAAGCAGTGGCTGGCGGCGCCGATCGGGTGTCATTGAGAAAACACCAAGGTCTGGCCATTTTGACTGGCTGGAGCTGGCCTCGGTCTGAGGCTGCACGACAACCGACACGGCACTAACTACGGCGAAACAGTATTCGATCCGTGGTGGCAGTACGCCCGCGAGCACTACCTACATCTCGATACCGACGAGCTGCCAACGCTCGCGACGTTCTATTACGATCCGACACTCGGTGTCCATCACCGCCTCCCGGTCAGGGCCAACCTGACTACTGCGTTCTACGCTGGGCCGCAGCAGCCCGCTGATGCCAGACGCCTATTCGATGCAGCGGCCGCCGACCTCAATCTTGGGGGCGAAATCCCCACCCCACTCCCTGCTGGTCGGGGCATCAGTTCTGCCCTAATCCTTTGCAAGGACTGGGGCCTTGATGACCAAGCGCATCGGCTCGCAGCCGCAATCGAAGCTTCCTATGAGCCAACTTGGGACTTAGATCGGGCCGAGTTCACCTGGGGAATGGGGCTCGACGAAGCGCACCCGAGGGGCCAGTTCAACGCATTCCTGGCGGCAGCCGAGGCGAGCTCCCTTGGTGCGTGGACGCGTTTGTCCGCAGCGCCGCTTCAACCAAGCCCGCAGGTTGTCGGCGTTGACTTCCCCACAATGGGATTCGCTCGGGCAGAGTGGATAGAAGGCACGCTCCACCTTCGTTCCGCTCCTAGTCACGAATCCTCCGACGAACGCACGACGTTCGAAATCGCCGACGTCGACCCCGCTGGGTCATGGCACGCATCTGGCGGCGCAAACATCGTCATCGAACCAACGGCAACGGGTCTTCGAATCTCGATGCCATTGAGCGCAATGTCGTTCACCATCTCGCGCTAAAAATCGCATGCGACGACCGATGTACATTGACGACCTCGTCCGCCGGTCGGTACTGTGCGGTCGGGTAGCGTGCGGACAATCGATCCTTGAGGGAGGGCTTCGTGAAACACCCAACGCGAGCGACCGCAGCCGTTGCTGGTCTTCTGTTCTTTCTTGCGACTGCGTGTTCGGCCCCTGATGAGGCTGCGGTCGTAACCACCGTGGCGCTCAGCCCCGAAGAGGCAGTCGCCAACGAGTTTTCAACCTGTATCGCGAACGGGATGGACGCCAACCCCGACCTCCTTGCGATGTCGACGGCAGGCCAGAGCATCACTCGAGCATCCAATCCTGAGCAATTGAATCGCTACGCGAAATTCACGAGCGAGTGCCTCGGACCGGAAGGCGTCGCCGCCACCTTGGTCTCGGAGATCAAGGTGAATGGAGTATCGCTTCCGCCCGAGATGGCCGCATGCCTCACCCCCTTTGCCGAAGCATCAGGCGCCGCATTGATGCGGGCGTCATTTGCGGTCGAACGCAGCGAGGTACAAGAGCCGGCAACGGCTGGCGCGTTCGTCGAGTCGATGTCCTACTGCTATCCCGGCGCGTCGTATCTGGCGACAATCATCCCCGTCGAACCGACTCCAGACGAGCAGCAGTGTTTGAACGTTGTGTATCAGAATGACGAGATCCTGCGCACCTACTTCTCGGCGGTCGCCGATGTCGTTCAAGCATTCTCGGACGACGACACCTCGAAGCTCATGAGTCCCGCGTATCGATGCCTCAATGTGCCTCAGCTCATCTTCGCCAACCAAGGTGGTGTAGACGGATTCTCCGATGAGGCACGCATTTGCATGAACCGCGAAGCAAAGAATGCCCGTTTCCTCGAGGGTGGCGTCGGCGAGGCGAACCAGACAGCCTTTGGAGATCGGCTCGTCGCCTGTATGACGGATGCCGATCGGAAACTGTTTGACTCCCGGTCGTAGCCCGTTCGTAGCCACTGAGCGACCCAAGTAACGCTAAGGTGCCGCATGCAGCTACGACCAAGGTATGGCGCCGACCCAATCATTGTCCTTGACGGTTCGCCGACCGCGATCATTGAGCCATGCATTCGACAATCAGCGCGGTTAGCCGCCGCTCTTCGAGGATTGAACGAGGGACAATGGAACCACGCCAGCCGCTGCGAGGGCTGGTCGAGTAAAGATGTCGTGCTGCACCTGGTCACTACCAATTTGTTCTGGGCGGCATCGATCCAAGCGGGGCTGAGAGGCCAGCCGACGCAGTTTCTCGCGACGTTCGACCCAGTTACTTCGCCCGCCGCGCACGTCGCTCAAGCGGGTGAGGTGTCGGCAGCCGACGCTCTCGACCGGTTCGTCGCGTCGTCCGTAGCGCTCGCCACGACCCTGCGGTCATTGACCGGCGACGAGATGAATATGCTCGCTGAATCGCCACCGGGCCATGTCAGCATCAACGCAGTCAGCCACCACGCCCTTTGGGATTCGTGGATTCATGAGCGAGACATTCTTCTTCCGCTCGGTATGACGCCGCCGATCGAGGCCGACGAGGTCACGGCCTGCCTCCGTTACGTGAGTGCGTTGAGCCCGGCATTTGCAGTGAACGACGAGCCCGAGTTGGTCGCCGAACTCGTGGTCAACGCAACTAATCCAGCCACCTCGTTTGTCATCGAGGTCAAGGACCACGTCACTATTCGGGGAGGGGAATCCGAGACCGAGCTTCGAATTACCGGCGACGCGGTAAACCTGGTCGAGGCGCTGAGCTATCGAGCGCGCCTCGAGTCACCGCCGTCAGACGCATCTGCGTTGCTGCTCGGCGGAATTGGCGAGGTCTTCGACGTTTCGCACTTGCCTGACTAGGCGGACAATACTGGGCTGATGCCTTCTGCATCGATGCCCCGTTTGCCGTCAGACAACGCGAGCGAACTCTCGCTCGATGAACGAGCAGCGGCGCGGGCGTTCGTCGCACGTTGCGAAGTGAGGTTGTCGACGTTCCACCGGATCGCGGTCGGAATGCTTTCCGGTGCTGGCTTGCTTGTCGTCCTACCCGTCGTCGCTCGTGACTCAGTTACCGGTGTTGTTCGGTCGCTGCTGACCGACGGAGTAAGCACGGTCGATGGCTTCCTCGTTGTGGCGGTGATCGCCATGTTGGCAGTACCCACAGCAGCGTTGTGGTTTCTCTTCGCCGATCTGACCAGGTTCTACTTCCACGCCAACCACCTGGAATACAACGGCACCTCGGTGTTCACTCCCCGGTTTACGCTGACGGCGCTGCGACTCCCCTCGGATGAGCTGGGTGAAGCGGCGACGGCAGACCTGCACGCGATTCGCTCCGGACCTTGGATCGTTGAGCTCCTCGTGCCAACCAACGATGCCTCTAGACAGCGGATTGACAAGCAGCTCCAGGTCTACGGAACGGCCAGCGAAGAAAACGGTGATCTTGGTCGTGCATCTGGGCTCTTCGACCTCGCCGCGTCGGCCTCGCGGCCGCTGCTCGAGGAGGTCGCCAAGGTCGAATTTGGCATGGCGCGGCATGTCCTAAAACTCCGCGGCCTGGTGTTGCGATATGTCAAAGCGCTACTTGCGCTCCTAACGACTGCGTTGGCGGTGTACGCCGCAGATGCAGTCGTCGCCAACGTGGCTTCCAACACGGGGATGTCGCTTTCGGACAGCGTGTGGTTGTCCGGAATCGTCATCGTGTGGGCGCCGGCAGTTGTGCTGGCTGTGACTACACCGGTGCGTTGGATCGAGCACCTCATGCGCGACGATGGCGCTACCGCGACCGCAGTTGCGTCTGACCCCGAACTCACATTTATTGAACGGGCGTCACTGCGAATCGCGGCTGTAGCTTGGCTCTCGGCCAGCGTCGCAATGGTGATTGCGCTCATGGACGAGACGATGTCGTCAACCAGTCGGTGGGCCGGTGTTGTCGTACTCACTGCATCGGTGGTTGCTGTCGGAGCCGCCGTCGTGACCGGTCGGCTCCGCAACATTGCAACGTTGTCTCGCTAACCCCTCAGCGCTAGTCCTCGTGGACCAACGGCGTGGATGGCAGATCCTTAACCTTGGCCCGACGCTTGCGCCGAGCGGGGATAAGCGAACGCATCTTGTCGAGGTTACCGAAGCAGAGAAGGCGGTCGTTTGCCTCGAGTACCCGTGTCACTTTGGGGTTAGGGATAACGGTGGTGTCGCGATGGAGTGACAATACGGTGATGTCTTGTTCGCGCAGCCCAGACGCTTCGATAGTCGACCCCACGAATTCCGAGTCGTCTCGAATGAGAAGCTCGGCTACTCCGTAGCCGGTGCTTACGGTGAGACGTTGACGGACGTCGAGTTCGGGGAACGCGACTTGATTGGCAACGTGGTCGATCATTGCGCCCGCAATGTCGAGCCCGGTCGACGTTTCGATGCCTTCGAGACCAGGCGAAGAGTTGACCTCGAGAATCATCGGACCCTCGTCGCTCTCTAGCATGTCGACACCGGCGGCCTTCAGCCCCATGATCTGAGCGGCCTTGATCGCGGCGGCTTCGTATTCGGGAGCGATGTCGATGGCCTGGGCGCTTCCGCCCCGGTGCACATTGCTGCGGAATTCATCACCCTCGGCAACCCGTCGCATCGCAGCGACGACACGATCGCCGACGACCAGAGCCCGAATGTCACGACCCCTGCTTTCGGCGATGAATTTCTGCAACAACACGTTGGTGCCAGTGGTGTGGAGTGTCTCGATGATGGCTTCAGCGATCTTGGCGTCTGGCGCCAGAATGACGCCGATTCCTTGGGTGCCCTCAAGTATTTTGATGATGACGGGAGCACCGCCGACGCGCTTGATGGCAGGTACAACATCAAGTCGGTCTCGCACGAAGGTTGAGGCCGGGATTTTCACGTCGTGGCGAGCCAGGATCTGCAGCGACCTGAGCTTGTCTCGGGAGTTAAGAATGCCGTTTGAGCTGTTCGGCGTATAGACGTCCATCTGCTCGAACTGGCGAACAACGGCAAGACCGAAGTAGGTGATCGACGCGCCGATTCTTGGAATAATTGCGTCGTAGTCGTCGATGTGCTTTCCGCGATACTGCAGATCGGGTTCGTCGCCCGCAAGATCGATCGCGAGACGCAGGGTGTTCAACACGTCGACCTCGTGCCCGCGGTCGAGCGCCGCGACTTTTAGTCGCATGGTGCTGTAGCTCTTTGGGGCTCGGGACAAAATAGCAAGACGCATTACGACTCCATATGGGGTTGGGCGATGTTCATGACGGCGTCACCTTGATTAACGATGGGATGTAGGTTTAGGCCAATCACGATCCCATCGACCGTTGCGTTGATTCGGCTTAGGTGCTGACCAAAGGCGTCGTGGATCTGGCCAACAGGCTGGCCTTTCGAAACGACGTCTCCTGGTTGGACCCAGAGTTGCACCATACCACTCCTCCGCACTCGGACCCAGCGAGCATTCTCGCAGCGGGAAACTTCGGTATCGGTGACATATGCTCCGTCAGCCACGTCGACCATGTCGAGGGTCTCGAGGACTCGACGAACTCCGCGGGTTCCGATCGCTATCGCCGACTCTTGATAGCGCCACGCTTCGCCGCCCTCGTAGAGGAGCACAGTCGCACCCTTAGTCGAGGCGGCTTGACGCAATGACCCTGGTCGTATCGGTGCATGAAGCATGACGGGAGCACCAAACGCGTGGGCCAGTTCGAGCGTCTTCTCGTCGTCGAGATCGCCTCGAACTTGGGGCAGGTTGGTGCGGTGATCAGAGCCGGTGTGGAGGTCGATTCCGACCGAACAGCGAGCCACAATCTCAGTGACGAAGAGGTTCGCGATACGGCCCGCTAGCGAACCACGGGGCGAACCGGGGAACGAACGATTGAGATCACGACGGTCAGGCAAGTAACGGCTGCCAGCAATAAAGCCGGGGCCGTTGACGACGGGGATCGCCAGCACGGTGCCTCGTAGTTCGCGAGGATCCAGATCAGCGAGAACACGGCGAATGATCTCGACCCCGTTCACCTCGTCGCCATGCACGGCGGCGCTCACCCATACGGTCGGACCTTCGTGTCGGCCGTGCACAGTAAGCACGGGCAGAGCGAGCGGCGAACCGTTGACAAGGCGACTGATCGGTAGCTCAACACGGCCGCGGAAGCCGGGTTTGGTTTCTCCGTCACCGATCTTCAAGCTGGGGCGCCTCTTGACTGCCATTATTCTTTTCCTCGATTTGCTCGGCGAACAACAGACGGCGGCTTCCCACTAAGGAACGACCGTCCAGGATCAACAACAAACTGACCTCGCAAGGCTTCACGCCCCAAAAGCATCCGGAAACCCATCTCGTCTCGGCGGGTCAGCGTCAGATCGATCATTCGTTGAGACTGACCAAAATTCACGACTGTCCTGATTACAGGTCGACGCTGCACGGTGCCAGACGAACTCTTGACGTCACGAAACTCGTGCACGGGCACTTCAGCGATGAGTGCATCACCAGCGGAGTGCTGCCAGGGATGGATTTCGAAACGAACCCAGGGCTGACCGTTTCTATCTTCAATAACCATGTCAAACGCGTGCAACGACGATGACCGAGCCCCTGTGTCGACCTTGGCCTTGACCCACGAGACACCCAGATCAGGTAGTGAAACCCACTCTCGCCATCCGATCGGAGTCGGATCGATTCTTACTCGCTTAGTCAAGATACGTGCCGGTCTGTTGTGAATTGCGGTTCATGGGAACGAAGCTCCACCCGCAGGCTTGGTACATCATGCCAGATTCAGCCCGCCTTACGTGGAAACCACGGGCCAGATGTAACGAAGTCCAACCCACCCGACTCCGCAGTCTAAGCTTCGATTCTTCATGCAGTTTCTCAACCCACGGCCTTGGTTGCCACGAGGACACAGCCAGACCCTATCGGCACGGCGCGATCTGCTCGCCGCGGTATTGGTGTCTGCTCTGATGATTCCCCAGGCACTTGGCTACGCCGCTTTGGCTGGAGTTCCCGTCCAAGCCGGCCTCTACGCCATACCTCCCGCACTGCTCGTATATGCGTTCTTTGGGTCATCACCTCAGCTCGTAGTCGGCCCAGTCTCCACCGTGTCTGCGCTGACGGGGTCGATCGTGGTCGCCAACGGGGCAACCGGAAGTGATGCGCTTGGACTCGTTGCAGCTCTCGCCGTCATTTCTGGTTTGCTCCTTGTTCTTGCTGGCACGTTACGCATTGGATGGGTGGCCGAGTTTCTCTCCAAACCAATCGTGACTGGTTTCGTCTTTGGGCTCTCGATCGGCATCATCATTGGCGAGATCCCGGTGCTGCTCGGCCTCGGCCGAGTGAGCGGAACAGGCCTCGGCCGGGTGATTGGCATCATCGATGCGGCAGGCGAATTCCATACGCCAACTGCGCTTATTGGCATTGGAGCCCTTATCTTTCTATTCGCCGGGTCACGCGCTCAACGAAGTGGACCTTGGGGTCTCCTGCTCGTCGTTGGCGCGTTGGTCGCCTCACGCAACCTCGACCTGACTTCGCGAGATGTGGAATTGATCGGATCGGTCCCGGGCGGCATTCCCCGACCGTCACTCCCTGCCGTCGACCTATCCAACTATGGCGAGCTGGTCATATCGGGGGCGGCCCTTGCCATGGTGGGACTCGCCGAGTCACTCAGTGCTGCCCGGCTTTTCGCAGTTCGCAACGGCTACCGAACAGTCGCCGACCAGGAACTTGTTGCCACCGGGGCGGCGAACATCGCGAGCGGTCTCATGGGCGGCCTCGGTGTCGCTGGCAGCCTGTCAAAGACCGCAACTGCGGACAGGGCGGGAGCTCGCACCCAGCTCACGAGTCTTGCTGCGGCCGTGATCGCTATTGTCGCATTGTTGCTTTTTGCGTCGTCGCTTGAAGCGCTACCGAAAGCGGTGCTGTCCGCCATCGTTATCCAGGCCGTCTGGGGCTTGATGGATGCAAAGGCCATCGCCCGCTATCGCAAGATTCGTCGAAACGACTTCGTCTCAGCGGTAGCGGCGCTTGTTGGCGTTCTTGTGCTCGGCGTGCTCTACGGTCTCCTCGCTGCGATCGCCCAATCAGTGCTCGGCCTGGTCTATCGATCTGGGAAGCTCGAGGTCGACATCCTCGGAAAAGTGAAAAGCGAGAAGGCAGCCTGGGGTTCACTCAGCCGCAAACCAAATCGAAAGACAGTCGACGGGATTCTTGTCATCCGGCTGAGCGCGCCCCTGTTCTGGGTCAACTCGGCGAGGGCGACCGCGCTCGTTATGGACGCAATCGAGGCGGCTCCGGACACCGCAGCAATCGTGCTCGATCTCGAAGCCACAGATCAGCTCGATATCACCAGTGCCGACGAACTCGCTTCATTAATTCAACGCCTTCGTAAGCGCAATATCGACATATACGTCGTACGGCTCATGTATCCCGCCCGGAAGGTGTTAGAAGCCACGGGGGTCATCGAACTTCTCGGCCGCGACCACATGTGGCGAACGATTTCGCAGGGTGTCCGAGCGGCAAAGGCTGACCTGAAGTCGGAGATATGACCGGCTCACGAATATTCCGCCCAGACCGATGAATAGTAATATGAGAGGTTTGTGAGAGGACCACGATGAAGATAGTTCGCGAAGTCGCAGAACAAACCAAAGACTGGGTTGTCGGACACCGTGAGGACGACCTTCCTCGGCCCCGCATCACTCCATTGCTGGTGGCGAAGTGGCTAACCGACGAAATGACGCTGCAGACCGAAAGCGCGAACAACCGCCTTCGAGCGCCTAGCACCCTCTTTCGTCGTCGCCTCCGTACAGAGCTCGGCGACGGCGTCGAGATGTTTAACGAAAAGGGCTGGGTCGACGACCCGCGGTCGTATCACATCGATCCACCGAGTTTCCGGAAACCAGTCTTGGAGCGGCGGAAGGCCATCGGGACCAGCTTCGAGCATCTGAAGGTGCCAAGCGAGTATGAGCCGCACCCCGACGAGCCGGGTCGCGACCGCTGGCTCGGCTACGAGAAGAACCGGACCGCACATGCCTGGATCATGCGTCATGAAGGCGCACCCCGACCGTGGCTACTCTGCGTCAACGGCTACCGGACCGGCTTACCCGAGGTCGACTTCCTCGCATTCGGCGCACGGAAGCTCCACCACCTTGGCTACAACTTGGCCTTTCCGATTTCACCACTCCACGGACCACGAGCCGAAGGATCATCCGGTGATCGAGTGCTTACCGGTGGCGCAATGAACACCGTTCACACTGCGGCCCAGGCCATCTGGGATATTCGCCGCCTCAAAGCATGGATCGCGGAAACCCAAGAGCCGCTAGCCATTGGCGTGTCTGGCATTTCGCTCGGCGGCTACTTCGCATCGTTGCTCGCCTGCTTCGAGGACGATCTCGATCTGGTCATCGCAGGAGTTCCAGAGGCCGACCTTGTTCGCGGCGTCCGTCGCACCGTCGAACCGCTGCTGCCTCCCTTCTACGAACAGTGGGGACTCAGCTGGCGCTCACTTGAGCGAATTACCAAAGTTGTTTCGCCATTGGCGATGGAGCCTGTTGCCTCCAAGGAGTCGCTCTACATCTACGGGGGCCTCGTCGACCGATGGGTTCGCCCCGGCAATGTGCGTGCGCTCTGGGAACACTGGGACGAGCCCGAGATCTGTTGGTATTCGGGCAGCCATCTTTCGTTCCCGTTTGAGCCAATCGTGCAACGATTCGTTGCCAAGGCGCTCGAAGACCGCCTCGGTAAACCAGCTGCCGTCTAGACCGAGCCAAAACGGATTGTGCCGCCGACCAAGCGGTCGGCGGCACAACTTTCACCCAATCGCCCTATGGGCGACGAGTATCCCGCTTAGCCAAACTCATAGGCCGCAGCAGCGTCCGATGTGATGTCCGGAGCAAGCGCCCCGAGGGCAAACGGCTTGTTGACGTCGACCTCGAAGATCGTTGTGAACCGCGGCGGGTTCCGATCTTCTGGTGGCCCGTAGGTGTAGGCGGGGCCAAGGTCACCGAAGTTCAGTTCATCAAGGCCGTTCATCGCCGAGATGAGTCCGTCGCGGCTGAGGTCGCCGCTGGCAACGGCCGCCTCAAGCAACTGATGGGTTGCCCAGGCCTGGATATAGCCGAAGGTGAAGTAGTAGCTCGGCGCCTGGTCTGACTTGTACTTGGCGACACGCTCGACCATGGCGGTCATATCCGCTGATCCTTCGAAGCCCCACTCTTGGGCCAACGCTGCAATCCACACATGCTCGGTGAGGTATGGAGCCAAATCGCCGGCCGCCAGGATGTCGATCCACGCTGGAGACTGGGCGATCCAGCGTGGGGTAAACGCAGACTGAGCGGCAGTGCCC
>JBBKWJ010000319.1:0-6937 GCA_037968895.1 Acidimicrobiales bacterium | reverse complement strand
TCTTTGTCGTGCGAGCTCGCATAGACCCCAATAAACCAAGAGCCGCTGTCGGCCGGGAGCGCGAGAATCGAATAGCCGTTGAAGTGGGCCAGCGGTGGGCCGAGAACTGTGGGGTCGGTTCCGTCGGGACTCTGGACGTATTGTCCGTAGTAGACGAATCCAGAGTCGACGGCGTGTTCAACTGGAGCTGATGCACCGGCCTCGGCTAGCAGGCGTGGAGTCGGCGACTTTCGACCCATCGCATCGATCACAACGTCGGCGAGAATTGACTCGCCGCCACTCGTTTCGACTCCGACAACTCTCGGGACGCCTGGTTCGGACGACGCTTCTGTCAAGTATCGAGACACAACAACCCCGCGGCGCACCGTCAGATTGTCGGTCGTTCGCATCACGCGATCGAACGCAAGCTCAATCACCGGACGGCGAGCCGAGACCGAAACGAATCGATCGTCGTCGGGAACGCCTTCAAAGCCGGCTATCTGCGTCGAGGGGTAGTCGAGAAACGAGAACTCAACTGCGTTCATTGACCGCAACTCGTCGACGACCTCCGGTATGTGCGCCTCTAGGATCTGACGGCTCCGAGCGAGCAAAAGGTGACCTAGCCGGAACTGTGCGACACCAGGGCGCTCCCAATCGTGCCACGCTTTGTCCGGCGAATCGGGCGGGCTCGCCTGGTCGCGTTCTAACAGGATGACGTCGTGACCGTCTCGAGCCAGCATCAGTGCGGCTGCACTCCCGCACGGCCCTCCGCCTGCAACTAACACTCTTGACATGCTGGTTCCGATCTTCGTAGTGGTGTCGGTGGAACAGCCTGAGGCTGGTCCACCGGCACCACTACGCGGTCTGTGATGAGCCGACTCCGCTATTTGTCCTCTGAGTCAATGATCGAAGACGGGTCTAGCGGAACATCGACGGCGTACATCATGAGGATCTCAAGCGGCACGATTTCAAGGGCCAATGCGTTGGTCGAAGCCAGCACCACTGGGGCAGACGCACCATCAGCGTGGGCGACCAGCCAATTCGGTGCTGTCACACACCACCGATCCCCTGGCTTAAGCCCTGGGAATCCAAACTGGGGTGCCGGCCGGGTCAGATCGTTCCCGATGCCCTTCTGGTGAGCCAAGAATTCCTGGCTTACGACGGCGCAGATCGTATGACTACCGACATCGCCTGGTTCGGTGTTGCAGCATCCGTCGCGGAACCAGCCAGTCATAGGGTCGGTGCTGCATTCTTCAAGAGGAGTGCCGAGGACGTTTAGTGCTTGCGTAGTGGCCACGCCTCAGTATGTCGTATCGATACGGTTCACGCTCTTCGGTAGTCAAGAGCGGCGACGACGGCTCCTGCAGCGAGGATAAGCACCGAAGCACCAAGCCCCAGGCGAAGGCCCGAGCTTGTGTCGCCGAGGGCACCACCGAGAAGCGGGCCAATCGTCTGTCCGGCACCGAAGGTGACCGTGAGCGATCCGATCGCCTTTGCCCAGCCTTCGGGAACAACCCGATCTCGGGCCGAGGCCGTGACCCCGCTCACAACTGCGAGGAAGCTGAATCCAAAGAGGGCGGCTGACGCAAGTGCGCCGGCCGCAGAACGGTCGAGCAGAATTGCCAGTACCCCGAGCGAGCAAAGCGCCAAGGTGACGGGATACATCGCGCCTGCGCTGTAGCGAGCAAACAATGGTGGCCAGGCGAACGCGCCAACTATTGAAGCTGTTCCGAGAAGGGCCCAGAATATGCGGGGGTCGAGGTCGGCGCCACCGTCCTTTACGTACGCCCCAACGAACGTTACATACGAGATGTAGCCGAGCCCAAAGAGTCCATAGGAAATTTCAAGCCCCTTCGCTCTCGCCGATACGCCTGACCGCTGCACCGGTTGCCCCTCACTGCTTCGAGGCACAATAACGGCAAGCAACATTGCAGCGACCGCACCGAGTAGACCAAGCGCAAACCAGCTCACTCGCCAACTTCCAGATGCAGCGTCGATCGCGGCTTGGCCGCCCGCACTGACCACAACGGCGAGGCCAGCGCCTGCCGGATACCACACAAGGGCCGAACGCACACTGTTCTTGGACAGCTGCGCCGCCAGCGTGCCGCCAGCGACAAACGCCAGTCCACCGAACAAGCCGGCGCCAAAGCGGAACAACAAGATCGGGGCCATCGCACTCACCGGGGCGGTTGCGGCGAGCGAAACAGCCATCCCGACCACACCGCCAACGATCATGTTCCAAGCCCCGTAGCGGCGAGCTGCCGCAGCGCCGAGTGCCGCGCCGACGAGGTAGCCGGCGGCATTCATTGTCGTGACAACGCCGGCGTCGAAGTACGTCCACGACAAGTCGGCCCGCATTGCGGGCAGCACAAGCCCATACGCAAATCGAGCGAGCCCGAGCGCCGTGAACGGAATGAGCGCAAGGGTGGCTGCGACGAGTCGGTCGCTCGCGTGATAGCCGGTAAGCCCCGGCACCTACTTCACCGCTCGATCCTCGCTATTGCCTGCGGGGAATCTTGTCATCACAATTGCTGCGGCAACGAGATAGCAGGCGGCGATCCAACCCCAGGCCCACCGATACGCCGAGAGGTCAAACTTGTTGACGCCGGTTGCGAGCAGGGCAATGGACACAGAGATTCCGAGAGCGTACGAAGCCTGGCGAATCGTGTTTGTGGTGGCCCCGGCAACGCCGAACTTAGCGGTCGGGATATCGGACAACCCCGCGCTCGACCATGTCGCAACGGTGAGTCCGATACCGACACCAGTGACCAAGCTCAGAGGTACGAACACGCTCCACACCGCTGGTTCGTTGCCGATGAGAAAGATCAAGGCGAAGTAGCCAACAGAGCAGAACAAACAGCCAACCGAAAGAAGCCAGCGGTGGCCAACCCTGTCGGCGGCCCTTCCTGTCATAAGGCTGACGACTGTGGCCAGCAGCGGCCCTGGCACAAACGCGAGACCGACGACCGTGAGGTCTTGCCTCCATAAGTCTTGGAGAACGATCGAGTTGACGAGCGCCCCCGAGGTAAAGGCGAACCCATAGAAGATTACGCCAGCATTCGCGACCGCAAAGGACCGATACGCAAAGAGATCAAGATCGAGCAGGGGTTCGGGGTGAGTCCGTGATCGACGAATCAGAACCGGCAGCAGGCCGAGACCAATCACAAACATCGCCCACACTCGAATGTCGGAAAGACCCCACTGCTCACTTTGCACGATCGCGAACATGACTAGGCCAACGGCAACTGTTCCGATGATGACGCCAAGACCATCGATGCGTCCCGTGGCGTCTGGGTCCTTCGATTCGCGAAGGAAGCGTGGGGCGAGAATGAGCACCAAGATCGACAGCGGCACGTTGATCATGAAAATCGCCCGCCAGCTAGACAGTTCGATGAGGACCGAGCCAAGCGCTGGTCCGACAACTGCGCCAAGGGCACCTGCGGCACCAGCGATTCCAATGGCCGTGCTTCGCCGTGCGGGCGGAAACTCGGGCAGCATGACTGCGAACGACGATGCCGAAACAACCGCACCGCCACAGCCCTGCACGACCCGCGCTGCGATCAAGAGCTCAACGCTGCTGGACAACCCGCAGAGCAGCGAGCCGACCATGAAGAGGAAGACGCCGGGAATGAAGACCCTCCTGCGTCCAATGCTGTCGGCCAAACGACCAGCAGCAAGGATCAGTGCTCCGACGGTGATGTTGTAGCCAGAGATGATCCAGCCAAGCGTCGAGCGAGTGGTGTTCAGATCTTCCTGAATGGAGGGAAACGCCACATTGACGGCTGAGATGTCAATCACCGCAAGGAAGGTCACAAGAGTTGTCACCCCGAGCGCTAACCACGCTCGCCTTGGGATCTCTGTGCCGGTCGGTTGCATCCGGCGACGTTAGCGTCCGCTCAGCGGTTCGCTATATTCCGTGGTCTCACCGGTCCGCTGTGGCAGCCGAGTCGAAGCCGGCGATCAGCATGTCGATCAGGCGATCGAACGTGACGTCGATCTCGGGCGAAAACGGGTGCCCGTCGCCAAGCTCGAACGACACGAAACCATGGAGCGCGCTTCGCAAGAGACGGGCAGCGTGAGCGACGTCGTCGTCCGAGAGGCTGTAGCTGCGAAGCGACAACGAGAGCACGTCGACTACCCGCTGAACCGCCGCCTCGAGCTCGGCATCACCGCGTACCGGCCACCGCTCGGTTGAGCGGTATCGACCAGGGTGTTGGCGACCGAAGTGGCGCCATGCGTTCGCAACAGCGTGGACCGCGTCTGCTCCGCTCAAGCCGATGGTCGCCTCGGAGAGCGCGGCGGCAAGGTCGGCCCGTGCGGCCAGGCCTAAAGCCCGCCAGACGTCATCGAGGCTCTCTACATGTCGGTAGAGCGCGGGCTGGGTGACGCCAGCCTTTGCCGCCATGCGTTTGAGACTCAGCGCGCCAAGTCCCTCTTCATTAACAATCTCGGCCGCGATCTGGATGACGGCATCACGGTCCAAACGGGTGGTTCGTTGGCGTGCCATTAGCCGATGAGGTGTTCGTTTGAAGGGTCGAATACGGGATCGGCAAGAACGATTGCGGGTCGTTCGACGCCAAGAATTAGCACGGTCAGCTCGGTGCCACTCGCCGACGAGCCTTCATCGACATAGGCAAACGCCAGGCTCTTGTCGACTGTGAATCCGTAGCCGCCAGACGTCGTCAATCCGACTGGAGTGCCGTTGTGCATGACCGCCTCTCCTCCTAGACAGTCGGCTGCGCCCTCTTCGTCTGGTACGTCCACATCGAGATACACGAGCCTCCAACTGGCGCCGGTCGACGGCTGATCAAGGCTATTTCGTCCGATGAACTCTCCCTTTTGCGGGCGTAACCACCGGTCGACTCCCGCGTGACGAGGGCCGATGTCGTGGGTTAGTTCAAAGCGAGTGAGGTACGCCTTCTCCATACGCAACGAGTTGAGCGCATGGCTGCCAAAGTCGGTCAACCCAAGCTGGTACTCGTCGCTCACTGCGAAGAGCCGTTCGTAGAGGGCGGCCATACGGTCCATCGGGATATGGAGCTCCCAGCCTCGTGAACCGGTGAAGCCGACTCGTAGAGCTCGAACCTCAACGTCGTCGATGTGCATCGTCTGCGCCGTAAGAAAGGGAAAGGCGTCGTTGTCAACGTCGACATCGCAGAGCGAGCTAAGGAGGATCCGGGCGTTTGGCCCGGCGATAACGAGCGTGCCGAAGTCTCGTGTTCGGTCGGTGATAGTGACGTCGAACGAGCCAGAACCGTCTGGTCGGCCGGTGTGTTGGCGGAACCAGTCGAGATCGCGCACGTGCCCCATCGGGCCAGAGACGACGTAGAAGAGTTCGTCGGAAAGACGGCTGATTGTTACCTCAGTCTCGACCCGGCCTTTCTCGGTGAGCACGTAATTGAGTGCAATTCGACTGAGCGTCTTTGGCACGATGCCGGTGGTCAGATGGTTGAGGTACTCCCTGGCATCGGGCCCCGACACATCAAACTTGGTGAAGGCGCTGAGGTCCATGATCCCAACCCGTTCGCGCACGGCCAGACACTCTTCTCGAACTGTCGAATACCAGTCTGGTCGCTGCCAGCCGTACGCGTCTTCGAGCGGCCGGTCGGCTGGCACAAACCACTTCGGCTGTTCCCAGCCGTAGGCCTGGCCGTGCATCGCCCGCTTCTCAACGAGCTTCTCGTATACCCCAGATGTCCATACTGGTCGGTTAGCGAGGCGCTCTTCTCCTGGCGGGTGAACTCGAAACATCCACTCGTAATCTTCGACCGCTTTGGGGCGGACGAAGCTGTGGTCGGCCCACCCGAATCGTCTCGGGTCGTAGTGGCGGAGGCTCAGTTCGGTCGCGCCATGCACGATCCAACGGGCGAGTTCACGCCCCGCGCCTGGCCCCCACGCCAACCCAATCGATGAGCCGGTATTGAGCCAATAATTCCTCAATCCGGGCGCCGGCCCAAGCAACATATGGCCGTCGGTCGTGTGCGTGATCGCGCCGTGGATCACACTCTTGATCCCAACCTCGCCAAGCACCGGCACTCGGGCAAACGCCTCTTCGAGCCAGGGCGCAATCTTGTCGAAGTCGGCCGGGAACAACGGGTTCTCGGCGTCCCACGGCACTCCATCGTCCCAGATCGACTCGGCGCCGCGATGTTCGTAGATGCCGATGAGCCCAGCCGATTGTTCTTGGCGGATGTAGCCGGCCACCCTGTTGTCACGCATCACGGGCATCTCAACGCCGCGTTCGACGAACTCAGGGACCTCTTCAGTCACGAGGTAGTGGTGTAAGACGTTGGCTTGTGGCACCGAGATACCGCTGAAACCACCGACCTGATGGGCGTAGCAACCGGCGGCGTCGACAACATGCTCGCATGTGATTGTCCCCTTCTCGGTTACCACTTGCCACTCGCCGTTCGCCTGAGCATTGACTTCGAGCACACGATTGCGGCGAACGATCTCGGCCCCCGCTTGTCGTGCTGAATTGGCAAAGGCCATCGTGACACCGCTCGGGTCGACGTGACCTTCGCCTTCAGTCCAGATCGCGCCGAGCACTCCGGTCATGTCGTAAAACGGGTTGATCTTCTGCGCCTCCGCTCCGCTTATGAGTTCGATCGGGTAGCCGAGATACCGGCCGACTCCGAGGTGGGTTTTGAGCTGGTCGACCTCCAGTTCGGTAAACGCAAGCCGCAGACCGCCTGGCTGATGGAAGGAGATTCCCTGGCCGGTTTCTGCTTCGAGGCCTTCGTAAAGCTCAATCGCGTAATGATGGAATGCGGCGGTCGTGTAGTCGCCGACGGAGCGAGTGATCTGTCCTGCTGCGTGCCAGGTTGATCCAGAAGTCAGTTCGGCCTTTTCGACCAGAACCGTGTCGGTCACGCCTTCCTTGGCCAGGTGATAGAGAAGTGACACGCCGTGCACACCGCCGCCGATAACGACAACACTCGCTCTATCTCGCACGCTG
>JBBKWJ010000318.1:0-5802 GCA_037968895.1 Acidimicrobiales bacterium | reverse complement strand
CTGCTTGGGTGGTCACGGAGCAAGACTCTACTTAGAAGGCCTAGTTTGGGGCGAAACGGCGAGCGGCATTGCTCGGTATGCGAGCTCGAGGACAAATCGCTCATCAGCCTGCCGAACCGAGTACCCGGTAATTTCGGCGATTCGGTCGAGCCGATAGCCGACGGTTCGAGCGCCCACATTGAGATCGCGGGCGACCTCGGCCATATTGCCGGCGTGCTCGATGAACGAGGCGAGCGTCGCCATCAATTCACCTTTTGGTTTCACAGTAAGGGGCTCGATCACCGCCGCAATGAGAGAGGCAGCTACTACTGGGTCGGCGCTGAGGAGTCGTTCGGGCAGAATTCGGTCGAACCGGGTTGGCGCTGAAAGCCCAAAAGTCCGACCGATTCGCATCGCTTCAACAGCGTGCCGATACGAACTGCCAACATCCTCAAGGGTCGCCACGCTCTCGCCTATACCGATATGCCACTCGACATCGGGCACGGAGCCAGTAGCACCAGCAACCAAGGCGCTGAGGTCCGACGTTGAGGTGTCTAATGCGATGACGACGATTCGTCCCTCCTTGGCGGTAACGACGAGATGACGCTTGGGTGCCCTCGAACGAAGATCTCGCCTCACTCGCAACTGGGTCGGACCGCCATCGTTGAAATTACGGTCGGCACCAGCGACGGCTACGACGATTTCGCCGAACGTGGGAAAGTCGAGTTGTTTGGCAACATCGGCAAGCCTGGTCGGGTCGGGATCCACGCCAAAGAGGTCATCGAGGAACGTCCGCCGCAGCGACTCCTCAGCCCTGGTCGAGAGCCGCTGCGCCTCCTCGAATCCTTCGGCCAGTGAGGAGATCGCCTGCGATGACACCCGCCGAAGCGAGCGACTTAGCGCAACAGTTCGCTCGTGATCAGCCTCGGCGAAGACATATTCCCACACCTCACCCGCTCCCCCGAGATAGCTGTCGACGACGCCACTCAGACTCATTCCCGTGGCGAATGCGGCCGCTCCGGTTTCGACGAACTGTTCCCGGTCATCGTCGCCGAGATCGCCAGAGCTTTCGGCAACGGTCAATACTGTGTCGAAGAGCTGGGCAAGGCCGCTAACGGCCCAATCGACGGACTGTGATCTGTCGGACATCGGCCCACATTATGCCTCCTGTGGGCCATTTTCGCCGAATCGGCAGATTCCATCCGGCTCTATTGCCGTTCCAAGCGTCGTTTTTCACCGATTGTCTCGCCACACTGCTGCGATGGATGAGATCTCGTTGCCGCTACAGAGCGGCCATGGTGTGCTGCTCATCATTTTTTCCGTCGCCCTAATCGCCCCTCGGCTCGGCCGTCTTCTCAAGCTCCCTGATCTCGTTGGCCTCATTGTCGGCGGCGCAATCGTTGGCCCGAATGTACTCGGCCTCATCGAACGGACGGGCACCATTGCAGCGCTTGGCACTGCCGGTCTGCTGTATCTCATGTTTCAAGCAGGCCTCGAACTCGACCCCGAGGATTTCACCGCGCAACGCAAGAGCGCCGCGACCTTCGGCGTGCTCACCTTTTCTTTCCCGATCGCCCTTGGACTGATTGCCCATCTGCTTCTCGGGTTCGAGGTGCTTGCCGCCGTTCTGCTGGCCTCGTGTTGGGCCTCGCACACGCTGCTCACCTACCCGATGTTTCAAAAGGCGCGCGCCGTGTCAAACCGTGCCGTCTCCATTGGTGTTGCCGGCACCGCAATTACCGACACGGCAGCGCTTCTCGTGCTCGTAGTTGTGGCCCGAGCCCATGAGGGCGAGCTCACGGCGGCCTCACTCCTCCTCCAGATCCCGGTGATTCTCGGTGCGGGTGCCATCGTTCTTCTTGGCCTGCCCAAAGTGACTGGCTGGTTCTTCTCCAGCATCGGCCGAGACCGCCCCGCTCGGTTCCTCTTCGTGATGGTTGCGCTCTACGGGTCGTCGCTCTTGGCCGAGGCTGCAGGCGTTGAGCCAATCATCGGGGCATTCTTCGCCGGATTGGCCATGAACCGCCATGTCGTTGAAGGCTCCGAACTCGACGAGACGATCCATCAATTTGGGTCGAGGCTGCTGATCCCTATCTTCCTGATCTCCGTTGGGATGCTCATCGACCCATCAGCCGCGCTCACCAATAGCCGCACACTCCTCCTCGCCGCAGCGTTTACCTTTGTTGTCATCGCAGGCAAAAGTTTGGCTGCCGCAGCTACGGCCCGGCTCTACAACCTCGATTCAGCGGAACGTCTCACGTTGATTGCGTTGTCGGTCCCACAGGCGGCCGCCACTTTGGCTGCAGTCTTTGTCGGATTCAAGATTGGGCTCCTCGAACAAGAGACCGTCGACGCCGTCATCGTGGTCATACTCGTCACCTGTCTCGGCGGCACTGTTGCCGCCAACCACGCCATCAGTCGATTGCCGCCCGCGCCGTCCCGAGTCACACCAATCGGGAAACGCATCATCGTCCCCCTCTCCCCTGACTCGGCAAACGAGTCGACCATCGAGCTCGCCGCTGCACTCGGGCGTCGCGACAGTGGCACCGTATACCCGCTCTCAGTCCTCGACCTCGGGTCGACCAATGCAGAGGTAACTGCGCTCCGCCACCGCATGGCCAACACCGCGGAACGGACTGCACTAGCCAATCGATGCGAGGCGCACTCGATCGTTCGACTCGATCTCACTCCAACGGCTGGACTTATCCACGCTGCGATCGAGACCGCGGCCACACTGATCCTGCTGCCATGGGACGGTCATCGCACCAACCTCACCGACCGATTCAGCGACACGGCCGACACCCTGCTCGACCTCGCGAATGCGCCGGTTGTCATCGCCAGGACGAACAATCTAAGCCAGTACCGCCGGATCGTGCTCCGCCTCGACCCAGACGATCTTGTGCAATCGCATCAAGCCGTTTCAGAACTCACGTGGCTCGTCGGGGCCCGACTCTCAGACCACTTGAATATCCCCATCGTTCTCGCCACGACGGCTGGCTCCGACACAATCGACGGCATTCCCAGCATCGCGAGCCACGTCACCGAGGTGGTGCATGTCGACGAGGCCAACGAAGATAATGCTGACCATGACGACGACCTCGTCATTCGGCCTCTCGGTCAAGCGGCAGATGATCGAGCGAATCTGTGGGTGGCGCTTCCCCGAGTCGCTGGCGCTTCCGTCGCCAACCACTGAAGATTGCTACTCCTCGAACGTGAGCTCCCAGGACAGCCTGGAGAAGCAGGTGTTCGGAAAGTCGAGGGTTTCGTCAGAATTTTTCCCACGCCGATTCGAGCGCCGCAACAACTTCGTCGACACTCGCACCAAGCTGTTTGGCGGTAACGACGAGCATGTCGATTGGTTGCGCCAGCCCCAAACCACGGTCGGCGGCAGAGTGCCCTTTGGCCTCCAGGACGAACGAGCCCTTCCGCCCGCGTGTTGCGATTACCGAGTCAGACTCGAGCAACTCATACGCCTTCGCAACGGTTCCCTTGGCCAGTCCAAGATCAGCAGCGAGTTGGCGAATCGTTGGCAGTCGATGCCCCGGCGTGAGTGTGCCCGCAGCGACCATTCGCACGATCTGCTCACGTAGCTGCTCGTAGACAGGTAGAGGTATGTCCGGATCAACGAGAAGTAACATCGGCGTCAGGCCACTGCTGGTTGCGCGTGCTTGACGTTCAAAATGTGGTCAAGTCCGAGTCGACGGTTGTTCCACCAAAGGTAGAGGGCATACAGCCATGCAATGACCGACACGGCAGTTGCCGCACCCCCGAAGCTGGTCTCGAAGCTCCCTGCTCCATGAGCGAATAACGCCAGGGCAAAGTAGGTTGCGGGCTGGGCCAGGCCACGGTCGATCGCCAACTCTCGGGCAAGATTGTCAGCCTGCTGGAGCCCGGTACTGAGCGCAGGACGGCGACGAGCCGCAACCCGCCATTGCACGAAGTACGCAACCCCAAGCACAGCCATCGCTGCGATCCCCCACCACACTGCTTCGCCAGCATCCGCAACCAGGAAACCCCCGGCGAACAAGATCGACGCGAGAGCAGCGACTGCGATCATGCGCCGCCTCCACTCAGCGGGGATGTAGTCGTGCACCGAGCGGTGTTCAAGCGAAGCGGTCCGAGGGCCAGTTGCGGGCCGAATGTGGTGAAGCTGGGCCACCATGGATCCCAGGGCGATTCCGCCGACTCCGGAGAGAAGCACATCGCCTTGGCCTGAGGTGCCAAAAGCCCACCACACGAGTCCGGCTATGCCCCCGACGTTGCGGGCCCAACGGGTCCGTTGCAGCCAGCGGGCGAGAAGGCGCTGTTGATCGGGGCCGGTGGTCAGACGCTGTGCGATTGACTTCGCATCAGGATCGACACCGGCGAGCATGGCCAGCAGTCGAAGCAGAACCAGAACAATCAGGGTCCCGATGACACCAACTGCGACGATTGAGAGCCAGCCAACGGAACCTTGGTCGTCGGCGCCAGCGGTGGTGGTGCCGCGAGCTATAAGTGTTCCTGATGCAATTACTGCAAACACACTGGCCATGAGGGGTGCCCCACGCCAGCGCAACAACCAACGAGCTACAGCGGCCATCTTCGTTTCCATATCTCTGTCGTGTATGTAGGTCTGGTGACCCGCAGGTGGAATTTCCACTTGACTGTCTCATTGTCCCATGACATTATGACAAAAGTCAAGAGTGAACATTTCGTCCGCTCACCGATCAAGAGGCAACCACGATGTCCGCAGACACCACGACCACCACTTCCAAGGCGCACGGCGATCCGATCGACGTGCTGCTCCCCCCACCCAGGCCTTGGTGGGCTCGGCTGGCATTTGCCGCGGTCGTCATCGGTGGCACCGGGGTGGTTGGCTATTTCTTGCACGTTGGCGCCCTACGACCGGCACCAGATTGCTGCGGAAGCGGTGGCTCCGGGGCCCAGATGGGACAATCGCTTCAACCAGGGGCCGCAACTGTCACTGCGTACTTCTACAACTCAAGCCCCCGCCCAATTGTCATCACCAACGCAACGGCCGAGCTTGAAGGCGCAACTGTCATCGACGTCTCGCCATACCGCGATGCCGGAAGCTACGAGATGCCTCCTCGCTCACTCGCCGACCTTCCATTCGTCGTCGAGGCGAACAGCGACGCCCGTATTGCCATTACGTTCACCCCCGACCGCTGTGACGATCAGGCAAATGGTGAAGACTGGGGCCTGGTTGAGCTTGAACTCTCGGTCGCCGGAAACCCTTGGTACCCGACGTTCGGTCGGACCACGAGCATGCCGGTTCTCGACGCCGGGTATGACCAGCTCAATGTTTTGCCGCCCGCCGAATTTGACGAGGAATTCTCCACTACACGAGGTCCCCTCGAATCAGCGTGCATTCTCGTCGGCCGCTAGACAGCGAGGCTCGTCAAGGCTCGGTCAGAGTTCGACGTGCGTGCCGATGTCAATCGTGCGGCTCGGAGGAAGGCCGAAGGCAGTCGCCGGATCACTGGCATTGCGAAGCAGTATCACGTACAGCCGATCTCGCCAGGTCGACATTCCCGGAGTCGACGCCGACTCGATGTGCTCTCGTCCAAGAAAGTATGTCGTCGAATTGGGATCGAAACTGAGGTCATCGACAACCAAACCTTCGAGGTCCGCCGCAAGGGAATGCTGATCCTGGAAGCCGTATCTCATCTCTAGCTCGTGAAACCCTAAGTCATGATGGACGACAGATTCGCGGGCCGCAGGCATGACGTGGGGAACGTCGGCGGTGACCACTGACAAGAAGACCACGTCTTCATGCAGGCTGTCGTTGTGGCGGAGATTGGCGATGAGCGCAGGCGGAACGAG
>JBBKWJ010000317.1:0-13673 GCA_037968895.1 Acidimicrobiales bacterium | reverse complement strand
TACCAGCGGCCGACGCTAATTTTCTTGCGCCAGTTGGGCGCCGCCTCGATTTCGAGCTTGCGGTCGACGGTAATCGGGTGGTGCAGCGTGACGAGTGTTGGCATGAGCTTGTTGATGCCCAACATGCCGTAACCGAGGCACTGGTTGTCGTGCACGATGTCGAATTCGTTGTGGCGCTGCTTCATCATTTGCCAGGCTCGGTAGCTAAAGGCCAACGGCTCGGAGAATGTCCCGGTCGAGAACTGAAGGATTTCGGCTACATCTGGCAGCGTTTTGATCTCCCAGTAGGCGGGAAAGCGCCCTGGGTATTGCTCGTTGAAGATGTCAAGGCTTGGCAGCTTCGTCAGCGCAATTCGCTCGTCGAGGACGGGGTACGGTTGGCCGCTAATAACCTCAACGCTGTGGCCAAGATCGACGAGCGCTTTGGTGAGGTGCCGGGTGTAGATGCCCTGGCCGCCCACGGTCGGCTTCGACCGGTAAGAGAGATACGCCAGCTTGAGCGGCTTTTCTTCGATTGACATCAATTTCCGTTTCTGCAATTCGCACCCACTGCCGCAGGTAACGGTGTAAGGCTAGTGGAGGGACCGGGAAACGATGTACCGTCCCCGTGATGCGAGCCGTCGTTCAGCGAGTCAGCCATGCGAGCGTCACTGTCGATGGTGAGGTGACGGGGGCCATCGGTCGTGGACTCTGTGTCCTCGTCGGCGTCACCCACGACGACACCGAGGCACAGGCAGTCAAGTTGGCCGAGAAGTTGTCGAAGCTGAGGATCTTTTCCGATGACGACGACAAGATGAATCTGTCCGTCGCTGATGTCTCCGGCGAAGTGCTCCTGATCAGTCAATTCACGCTCTATGGCGACGCGAAGAAGGGCAATCGTCCGTCGTACATCGCGGCCGCTCGTCCCGAGTTCGCCGAGCCCTTGATCGTTCGGGTCGGTGCTCGCCTCACCGAGTTAGGAGCGACCGTTGCCACCGGTCGTTTCGGTGCCGACATGAATGTCGAACTCCTTAACCAAGGCCCCGTCACCATCGTGCTCGACCTATAGGAGGGAGAGGACGTCGCTGGCGAAGAGTTCTATTGACTCGGCGACAAGTGGCCATGGCATGCCACCGGCGTCCATAAGCACGAGGTGGCGGTCGAGCTTCAGTAGCTCGTTAATCTCTATGATCCGTTCCGCAACCTCGGCCGGGCTTCCAGCAATGGCCGGTCCCGCCAGCAGCGAATCGTAGTCGACCGGCCGGCCACCGCTGCCACGAATGGCCATCGCAAACTCGCGGTAGTGCTCGAGATACGGACGCCACTGCCTCTTCGCATCCTGGGAGTTGGGGGCAACGTGGACGTATGTCGGCATGCCAACCTGGTGTTCGTGTGAATGGCCAGCGAGATCGAAGTTCGTGCGATAGAACTCGGTGATCTCGAGGTAATCGACCGGCCAGCGGAACAGGCTTGGCAGCATGAACGGCCTTCCTGTGTCGGCTGCGAGTTTGGCGGAGATCTCTGAAGACCCACCCCCGATCCAAATCTCTGGGTGAGGCTGCTGCAGGGGCCGCGGTTGGATCGTCAGGTCTTCAAATCCGGTTCGATACTCGCCCGACCAGGTCACCGAATCCTCGGTGAGCAGCCTCAATACCAGGCGTAGCGACTCGGCGAACTTAGGACGCAGATCCTCAAACGTTTCGATGCCGAACGCATGAAGGGTCTCTTCTGACGCGCCCCGAGCGAACGTGACTTCAGCCCGTCCGTTCGTCAGGATGTCAAGTAAGGCCAACTGTTCGGCAAATCGAACTGGATCAAGATTTGCCAACAACGACACCGATGTACCGAGCAGGATGCGTTCCGTCTTGGCTGCCATGTAGCTCAGCGCCAATTCGGGCGCAGGCATGATGTAGTGGCTGAAGTGGTGTTCGCCAAGGCCAAACGAATGGAACCCAACATCTTCGGCAAGCACCGCCTGAGTAACGAGTTCATGGATGCGCTGAGATTGTGACGTTGTGAGGCCACTAACCGGATCGGGCAGATGATCAGCAAGGCTGATGAGTCCGTATTTCGTCACCGTGGTCGGCTACTCCCCGGCAGGTCCGGGCCAGATGAGGTCGGCGCCGTCGTAGACACCGGGTGCGATGGCGGTGTTGAGCATCGCTTCCCAATCTGGCATCGATTCGAGAATTCCGTTGTCGACCATTAACTGGACCTCGGAGCCAAGGAGCCCTGAGTTGATTGTGCCGAGGTTCAGCCCGGAAGGAGTGGACTCCTTGATTAACGCGGCCTCAGTGTTCCAGCGTGGCCCTTCGGAGGTTGCGTCGTAGAAAGCGAAGTCGGTGGTGGCGAGCTTCGAGACAGCGAGAGCGACGGCGTCATCGGGGGAAGCCAGTGCGTCTTGCATCCCTTTGAATGACGCCCGGAGGAAGTCTTCAACGGCACCAGGGTGCTTGTCGAGGAAGTCTTGGGTGGTCACGAGATATCCGAACGAGCCAGGGATATCGAAGTCGCTTGGTGAGAACAGGCGATATCCGATGCCGGCTGCATCCATCACGAATGGCTCGTTGTTTGAGTACACGGGGAGGGCGTCGAGCCCAAGATTGAAGCCCTCATTAACCGGGTCGAATCCGACCTGGACCTCGTCGAAGGTTCCGCGGGGCGCGCCCTCGGCCGCAAGCATGTTCTGGATCGACGTCGGAATGTCGAACTTGACACCGATTATTCCACCTTGGAGGTCGGCGATTGAAGCGACTCCGTCGGCGGGCACTGCGAGAGCCTCGATTGGTACGTTGCCATAGTGCGCTATCACGACCATGCCCGCATCGGCATTGAGGTTTGCATTGAGCACGTCGGTGATGTTGCCGACGTTGGCGATTTGCACCTGGCCTGCGGCCAAGAGGGCTGCGTTCTCGCCCGTGTTGGACGGAACGAGTTCGACGTCGAGGCAAACCTCGTCGTAGTAGCCCTTCTCGTCGGCCATCAACACGTCGACGATGCCAGCATCAGCGGCGAAAGTGAAACCCGAGGCGTACGTCACAGTTCCCGCCGCTTTGTTGTCGTCGCAGCGATTGCCTGACTCTTCGACACCTCCGTCGTCGCTCGTGCACGAAGCTGCGAGCATGGCGATGGCGATCAGGGCGCAAGCCTTGGTTGATCGAATCATGGAGAACCTTGTCTACGGGGAGAGTTGGGATGAGTGCCAGTGAAGCATGCGCTTCTCTAACGCGGTTACGGCGGCTGTAGCCAGCACACCTAGCAGTGCGGTGCAGAATACAGCGGCCCACGCTTGGTTCACATTTTTACTACCCGACCAGGCGACACGGAATACGTTGCCGAGGCCGGCGGTCGAGATGCCAGTGAGCTCGGCGATGACGGCGCCAAGCAACGTGAGAGTGAAGGCGATCTTGGCCACACTGAACACTGCGGGCAAGGCGTACGGCACCCGAAGGTGCCACAAGACTTCCCATCGAGAGGCGTCGACCGAATGCACGACCTCGAGGGTTGCAGGGTCGACCGAACGCAGCCCGGTGAATGTGGCTGATGTCAGCGGAACGAAGGCGAAGAGCGCAGCAACGACAATCTTTGGCCAATAGTTGAGGCCGAGCCAGTTCGACAGAATCGGTGCCAACACAACCACCGGCGTTGCTTGGATCATGATGAGCAGCGGCCAGCCCGCTCTCTCAAGAGTTGAGGAGAGCGCCATGGTTGTGGCGACAATGCTGGCGAGTACAAAGGCAACGACGAGCCCGCCGAGGGCTTCGCCGAGCGACACCATCGCGTGGCCCGCGTAGAACCCTACGTTGGTGACGAGCTCGACAAAGACCGACGAGGGGCGAGGCAGCACGATGGGCCTAACGGCGAAGATCCGGACGAAGAACTCCCACAGCGCGAAAAACGAGCCAACGCCCGCGAAAGGGATGAGTCGGTCGCGCAACGACATCAACGATCTCTTGTCTCGTTGAACAAAGCCGACCGAAGCTTGGCCGCGTAGCGGTGGAAATCAGCGGAGTCTTCAATGCCCTCGGTGCGTGGTCGAGCGAGGTCGATGGCTTCATTGGCAACAATCGATGCTGGTTTGGAGCCCATCACGAGCACCCGATCGGAGAGCACGAGTGCTTCTTCGATGTTGTGTGTCACGAAGAGAATGGTGGCTCCGGTGTCGCGCCAAAGGTCGAGCAGGAGATAGCGCATTTCTGACCGTGTGATCTCGTCGAGCGCCGAGAACGGCTCGTCCATGAGCAGGATCGGCGGCCGCAAGGCGAATGCCCTCGCCAGCGATACGCGTTGCTGCATGCCGCCAGAGAGTTCGCCCGGCAACGAGTGGGTTACCGCCGACAAGCCGACCGCAGCGATGATTTCAGAGATCGTCTCGTCGTCAAGCCGACCATTGCGATGAAGCGACTGCAACAGCGTCACGTTTTGTCTGACCGACTTCCATGGCAGCAGCGCTGGTGTTTGTGGAACGAAGCCAAAGTGTTTACGTTCGCGCGCCTCGGCCGGTGTCTCGCCGTTCACGGTGATGCTGCCTGCATCGGCTTCGAGAAGCCCACAAACGAGTCGAAGCAGGGTTGACTTGCCGCAGCCACTTGGGCCGATAATGCTGACAAACTCACCGGCTGCAACGGAGAGATTGAGATCGTCGAACACGATGACCTTGTCGTCGGCCCGCCTGAAGCGCTTGCGTAGGCCGCGAATCTCGAGAGTCTTGGCAGCGGACGTCTGGTTAGCGGTCTGGCTGCTCATCGGGCTCGGTCTCCCTTCGAGACAGACTGAATGCTGCGGCCGCCAGCGTATAGAACAACACCGGCCACACTCCAACTCGCGCGCCAAGCGTCATACCTTCGCGCATCTCGACCGTCGCCTGCAGCACCTCGCGAGTACCGATGTCAGATCGCTGCTGGACGCTGCCATCGGGAGCGATGATCGCGCTGAGTCCGGTTGGGGCTGCCATGACGACCCAGCGGTCGAACTGCAGGGCGCGAAGCTGATTCGAGGCGACCTGTTGGGTGTGTACTTGGGTGAGCCAGTACGACGAACCGTTGGTCGGGTTGGTCAGTAGCTGCGCACCCTCTTTGATGGCGTGGCGGGAGCGGTTCTCGAAGTATCCCTCCCACGAGATGGCTACCCCGACCGGCCCAACTGGAGTGTCAAGCACCGGCGGTTCGGTACCCCGAATCACATCGGAGGCTGGGATCTCGCCGCTGAATTGTTCTATCAAGCCCCTGAGTGGAACAAACTCGCCAAATGGAACAGTGCGGACCTTGTCGTACCGATCCCTGGCGACACCATCGGGCCACACCGCGGTTTGGAAGTTGACCGTGGCGGTGCGGTTGTTAACAGGAAAGAACCAACCGGGAAGCACCGTGGCGTTGTAGTCGATTGCGGTCTGACTGACGAGCTCTTCCGCGGTGTCTTTCGCTAGATACGTGCCGGGATTGACCACGTTTTCTGGCCAGAGGATGAGGTCGACTTGCCCCACAATCTGCTTCGTCGCTTCGAGAGTGCGGGCGAGCACCACGGGTTGTTGGTCGGATGAGGCTCGGGTTTGGGTTGGGCCGCCGCTCTGAATCGCTGCGATGTCGGCCTCGCGAACGACGGTGGTGCGCGGGTGTGCGTAGCCGGCTCCTACGACAACGGCGGTGATGCCGATGGCCACTGCAGTTGGCTTCCACTCTTGCTGTAGCGCCGCGTTGAGGGCCTGTCCGATCACAACAACGAGCATGATTATGAGAAGTGGTCCGGCGAGGCGGGCGGACATCCCGAGCGGGGTATTGACCTGGCTCAGGGCGATATTGGCGAGAGGTACACCGCCGAAGGGAAAGCTCCAGCGTGCGAGCTCGGCCACCGCAACAGCCCCTGGAAACACCAGGCGACGCCTCAGCCCATCGGAAGGTGTGAGTGCAGCGGCCACCCCGAAGTAGCAAGGGAACAAGCCGGCGGCAATGAGATAACCGGGCAGAGTGAGCGCCGCCATCCAAAGCATGGCGGGGAAGAACCATGCGGCCGATGCGAGCCACATTCTTCTGAATCGGCGCCAGCGCCCCTCGGTATCGATGAGGCTGTCAACCAGCGCGAAACCAATGAACGCCAAAGGCCACCAGCCCCATGGGGGGACTGATCCGGCGATGCAAACGCCAGCGAGGATGGCGCGCAGCGAGACGGGAATCTTGTTCAACCGGCCAATCGCTTAGCCATGGTCCGAGCGCCCCCGATGCAGGCGGGAAGTCCGATGCCGGCGTAGGCCGCCCCGACGAGGTGCACGTGTGGTGCGTCGTTGGCGACTGACGCCATGATGTTCGCAACTCGGTCGGAGTGGCCAGGAACATACTGAGGAAGTGCGTTGTGCCAGCGATGCACACGGATGGCCAATGGCTCGGCCGTGATGGGGATGATTGCGCTCAGCTCGCCCATGAGGGTTGCGACGAGTTCGTCGTCGCCCAGTTCCATTGCTCTTGTGTCACCGTAACGCCCTGAGGTCATTCGGATCAATACGGTTCCTTCTCGCTGATAGTGAGCCCACTTGGTACTGAACCAGGTCGCGGCGGTCATGACGCCGCCGTCGACAACTGGACACAGAATGCCAGACGCATCGAGTTCTCGTTCGATGCCAGTAAGTGGCAGTTCGACCGTAACTTGGGCGACGCTCGCATAGTCGATTTCGCTCAGCAGTTGAGCCGCGATTGGGGCGATCGGAGCGAGAAGCGGAGCGGCCGCGAATGCCGGAACCGACACAATTATGTGGTCAGCGTCGAGATCTTCGAGCGAGTCGATCGAAGAGGTCAGGTGAAGGGATTCGGGAGGCAGTGCCGCGACGAGTCCGTCGATGATGCGCGCGATTCCGCCGGGGAGGCCGAAGAACACGGGTTCATCGGCGCCGGCCGAACCGAGGGTGGCTCCTACCTTGGCTCTGGCATCGACGAGTGCCTCGATAAACGAGCCACCTTGCCGGGCGGCCGCCGCGAGCTGGGGTGATGCGGAACTTAGGCTGAGGCGGTCGATGTCGGAGGCGTTGATGCCGCCGATGAGTGGTGAGATGAGGCGATCGGTGACCTCGTCGCCCAGACGAGCCCGGCAGAACTCGCCGACACTGATGTCGTCGCCAAATTCGGTCGTAGGCAGGGTGAGGTCTTCGGCCGCACGAGCGACACCAGCGGTCGAGATGACGCCAGACTCGGCGAGCACATCGAGATCGGTCGGCACCCCGAGCACGGTCCCGGCGGGCAGCGGGTGCAAGGCGCCGTTGCGACGGATGTAGGCAGGGACAGGCGATACGGGACTTGTGAGCTCGGTGGCGAGTCCGAGGTCGGCGCAGAGCTCTCGGCCCTGAGGCACTCGGGCGAGAAACGTATCTGGCCCAGCATCAACGATGCGGTCGCCGACCAGAGAGCTGTAGACCTTGCCGCCCCAACGATCGCTGGCCTCATGTACGTCGACCTTCCAACCCGCCCGGTGGAGGTCGTAGGCGGCGACGAGCCCGCTGATGCCGCCTCCAACGACGATCGCAGTCTTTGCCGGACCTGTCATGAGGCGTGGACGAGATCGACGATTCGCTTGAGGACGTCGGGGTCGGCCGTTGGCAACACACCGTGGCCGAGGTTGAAAATGTGGCCGGGGTTGCCAGCGTTGTCATCAAGGACCCGCTTGACCTCGCGCTCGATGACTGGCCATGGCGCAAACACGAGCGCCGGGTCGAGGTTGCCTTGCAATGCGACCTTGCCGCCGGTTCGTTCGCGAGCAACTGGTAGAGGGGTGCGCCAGTCGACGCCAACGACTTCGGCCCCTGCCTCCGCGATCAGAGGAAGCAGCTCGCCGGTATTGATGCCGAAGTGAATTCGGGGGACGCCGAGGTCTTTCATCGCGGCCATGATGCGTGAGCTGTGAGGCAGAACGAATTCTCGGTAGTGCTCGGGGCGGAGAGCGCCAGCCCACGAGTCGAAGAGCTGAACCGCTGATGCGCCGTGGGTGACCTGGTTGGTCATCGTGGCAATGGCAAGGTCGCTGATTCGGTCAGCGAGCTGATGCCATAGTTCGGGATCGCCGAACATCAGCGCCTTTACCTTGGCGTAGTCGCGAGATGGTTTGCCTTCGACGAGGTATGAAGCCATCGTGAACGGACCGCCAGCAAAGCCGATGAGCGGAATATCGAGCTGCGCCACGAGGTTGTCGACAGTCTGCGATTGGAACCACAGATCGTCTTCGATGTCGAGTGGTCGCAACCGCTTCAGGTCGGCGGCCGAAGCGAATGGCTGCTCACAGACAGGGCCGACTCCAGGAGCGATGTCGATACCGAATCCGCTCGCCCACACAGGAGTCACGATGTCGGAGAAGAGGATCGCCGCATCGACGCCATATCGGCGCACGGGCTGCATGGTGATCTCGGTGCCCCGGTCTGGATCGCGGATGGCGTCGAGGATCGTGCCTTCTCCCCGAACGGCCTTGTATTCAGGCAGGGAGCGCCCTGCCTGGCGCATAAACCACACCGGGATGCGATCATGCGGCTTCTGAAGAGCGGCGGCGATGAAGGGGGAGTCGGCGAATCGGCTAGTCACGGGTTGAACGGTACCGCCCCTGTGCCCGACTACCCCAGCCCAATCGCGGCCGAAATGTCCGCCGATCTAGGGGTCAGCGTCCGGCTTGGTCGTGATCGCACTAGCCTGATACTCGCTATTTTCGCAGAAGCGCAGTGACCGATGCAGGAGCGCAGTGACCGATTCCCATCCCGAGCTTGATGCCGAGCAGGCCCACCTCGACCGCGCCTATGAACGACTCGAAGAGAGTCGGGCCGAGGCACTGAAGCTGCGCTCGATGGTTGAAGTTGGCCAAGGCGGCACGAATCAGGCTCGTTGGGAGCGCGAAGTCATCAATGAGAAGGTCGTTACTCGGCTCGCTCACCTCAACATCGGCGAGCGATCACTGGCATTCGGGCGCATCGATGTCGAGCCTGACGCGGGCGGTGGCAGCTTTCACATTGGCCGGGTCGCCATCTCCGAAACGAACCAAGAGCCGCTTATTGTGGATTGGCGAGCACCTATAGCCGAAGGATTCTTCCGAGCGACAGGCCGCGACCCGCAGGGCCTCGTTCGTCGACGCCATTTCATTAGCCGCGGCCGCAAACTGCTTGGCCTCGAAGACGAGTTCTTTGGCGAGAATGCGGGCAAAACTGTTGCGACGGTAGACGGACGAGAGCTGCGGGGGCAGGGGGCGTTGGTTGCCGCCCTAGAGACGAGCCGGACGGGCCAGCTCGGTGACATCGTCGGCACTATTCAGGGCGAGCAAGACGAGATAATTCGGGCGCCGATGCCAGGGGTTCTCATTGTGCAAGGAGGGCCTGGCACCGGGAAGACGGTCGTTGCCCTTCACCGCGCGGCATACCTGCTCTATACCAATCGTTTCCCGCTTGAGGGCCAGGGTGTGCTTGTTGTTGGTCCTAACCGACTGTTCCTGCGCTACATCGAGCAGGTCTTACCGTCGCTGGGCGAGGCTGGCGTTGAGATGGCTGTATTGGCTGACCTTGTGCAGCGGGTTCGAGTGACCGGTCGTGACGAGCAGTTGGCGGCCAGGGTCAAGGGCGACCTCCGAACCGTCAACGTGGTGCGACGGGCAATTCGTGATCGACAACGTCCTCTCAACCGCGACCTCGTTATCGGCATGGGTGTTCGGAAACTTCGGGTCAGCCGCGATGACACTGCTGAAATTGTGAAGCAGGCCCAGCGTCGCTACAAGACACATAATGCGGCGCGCCGTTTTGTTGCCTCTGAGCTGGTCAGACTGCTCACGGAAAGCCACCCTGATGGCGCCGAATTCACTGTCGTCGAAGAGCAGGTCGTTGGCACCGACGAATTCCGAGCGGCCATGCTCTGGATGTGGCCATCGCTCTCGCCGGCGCAGCTTTTGCATGATCTGTACGGCTCAATGCGTTTGCTTCGGTCAGCAGCGAAGGCACTCAATGAAACGGAGTTTGAGTCGTTGTATCGCCCCTGGCAGCCAGAGGGGGATTCCTCAAAGGTCATCTGGACAACCGACGATGTGCCTGTGCTCGATGAGGCCTGGGAGAACCTTGGCCCCATCACGAAGCAGCACGACGATGATGTCCGCACCTACGGACACATCGTGGTCGATGAAGCCCAAGACCTCTCGCCGATGCAGCTTCGAATGCTCACTCGACGATCGCTCAACGGGTCGATGACGGTTGTTGGTGACATCGCTCAGTCGACGGGCGCCTGGGCGCACAGTGACTGGAGTGAAATTCTGCAGCACCTCCCCAACAAGAAGCCGTCGAGTCGGCGCTACCTCACGGTCGGCTATCGCATTCCTGGACCCTCGATGGAACTGGCAGCGAAAGTTTTGGCAGTCGCTGCGCCTGAACTCGATCCGCCGGTTGCGGTTCGAACTGACGGCGACGAGCCACGCTTTGTCACCGCTACCGCCGCCGGTCTTGTCGAAAGGGTCGTAGCTGAGGCGCAGGCCGAAGCACGGGCAACCGAAGACGGCAACGTCGCAGTCATTGCCTCAGACTCGGTATACGACTCGATCGTCGACGGCTTCGAGTCCGCTGGAATCGTCGTCGGACACGCGCCTCGAGACGGTCTTGAACACCCAATCACTGTCGTGCCCGTAAGCCTGGTGAAGGGCCTTGAGGTCGACTCGGCGATTGTTGTCGAGCCCGCAGCTATCTTGCGAGACGAGACGCAAGGCACGCGTTCGTTGTATGTCGCGGTGACCCGAGCAACAAAGAGGCTGGCGCTCGTCAGCTCCGAGCCGCTCCCTGCGTTTCTTCAGCCGGACGTCACCGCCATCGCTATCGAACCGACGACCGTGTCGGACGATGCGAGCGACCAGCAAACACTCTTCTAGGCGGACGTTCCCTCACCAATGTCGTCATCGACGACGGGTGGCTCGAACGATGCGTTTTCATACGGATTCGGTGCCGCGGGTGCGGGCGCCGCTGGTCCAGGCGGAGGAGGTGTGGCTGCAGCCGGCGCTGGGTATTGCAGCGGAGCGTGGGCCGAGACCTTTCGAACCTTTGGCGGCCGAGCGTCGAGGCGTCGCTTGACGAATCGGGCGGCGAAGACGAGACCGGCGATGACTGGAATGAACGGCAAGAGCCAGGCAATCGTGATGCCGACGATTCGGGTCAGATACCAGAGCAAGCCGACGCCGTTGTCGAAGGCCCGCCTGATGGTCGGAAGGTCTTCGTCGTTGACCACGGGCTCATCCGGAAGCGAGTCGGGGTCGATCGTCAGGTACACCGTGATGGTGGCGAGCGAGACAGATTCTTCTTGCGAGCGGAGTTGCGCTTTGAGCACTTCAACTCGTTCTTCGCGCTGAGCAATCTCGTTCTCCGCCGTCACGAGTTCAAGCACGGTTTCAGCTGCATCGAAGAGTTCGCGAGTCCTGGTGAGGCTGGCTTCGGCCGTCTCGAGCCTGGCTCGAAGGTCGACGATCTGCGCCGTCCGGTCTTCGGTGGTAACCCACTGTGAGTCGACTTCGCCGAGATCGCCAAAGGCGTTGAGCGTGGCGTCGAATTTGTCGCCCGGCACTTTGAAGGTCAGCTCAGAGCTGTCGCGGCTCGTTTGTTCCTGTGCTACGAAGCCGCTATTGGCGGCGCCGATTGCGTTCGCTTCACTAATTGACTGTTGGAGGTCTTCAACGAGCACGTTGACGTAGCCAGTCCGGGCGATCAGGCGGCCAGCGGTGCTGCTGTCTTCACCCGCCGATGCGCTCACCTCGCTTGGTGCCTCTAGCTGGAGTGCACCAGAGTCGTCACCCTCGCTGAAATCGGCCGACTCTTCGGAACCGGCATCGTAGCTAGCTATGGAATCAGAGTCAGACCCGCAGGCGGCTAGCAGAAGCGAGAATGCTCCTGCCGCGAGTAGTCGTCGAGTCGTCATGATGGGCCTTCCCCTAGTTGATACTTCATCGGCCATCGTCAGACGAAAGTAAGGAGCGCGCTGGTTCCCGGATGTTGTGACGGTTTGGTGACGACTCGAAGCGCAACGAGTTGCTAGACCAGGTCGAATGCCCAGTTCTTGATGTCCGAGCCCCAGAGAACACTGATCCCTGTGAAAACCACGAACATAAGAATGTAGACAATCAGCGTGTTCCGGGGGATCTTCCCGTCTTCGGGAACGCCAGGCATGCGGCGCCGAACCTCTTGGAGCAGTCGGTTCGCCCACTCAAACTCAGTGGCAAGAAGAGCAAGTCCGCCGGCAACTATGGCCCAGCCGGGCCCAGGAAGAGGCATCAATACGATGCCAAGCGCGACGAGAGCGAATCCGCCAATGATCTTGGCCACCCGCACCGCAATGTGTGCTCGGGCTTCCTCGACGGAAGACTCGCGTGAGCCGGTCCCGTACTCAGCCTCGATTGCAGCCTCGCGTACGTTGTCGATGAATTCGCGAAAGTCTCCCTTATCTGCTGCGTTCATTAGGAGCCAGCCAACTCGGCTACGACGGGTGCGAACTGCTCCATCTCGTCCGGGCCAATGCCGATGTAGGAGAACCCAAGCGTTTCGCGGCGTTCGACGATGTCGGCGGCCATCTGAGCTGGCGTGCCGACGAGGGCGAGCGGTGTCGCTAGCGCTTGCTCGGCGGTGAGCCCCATGCCAGCGGCCATGTTTTCGGCAGTGCCGGCTCGGTCGTCGGTGAAGACAACGAAGAAGGCCCGGACATTCAGCTCGATGTCATCGAAGCGGTCGCCGGCTCCTTCTTTGACCCACGAGATCTTCTCGGCGAACCGCTCAAGTAGCGCATCGTTGATGGTGGTGGCATCGATGGCACCCGACTTCAGATTGGGGTTTACGCCAACGATGTCAGCGTGTTTCCCGGCGAGTCGAAGCATGCGAGGGCCACCGCCGCCAATGAGGAACGGCGGGTATGGCTTCTGGAACGGCTTCGGCTGGAGATCAAGATCGGTGATTGTGTAGTGCTCACCCTCGAATGAGAATGGGCCGTCAGAGAAGAGGCCCTTCAGGATCTCGACCGACTCGACCATTCGGTCGATCCGAACTCCGGGCCGGTCGTAGGTCATCCCAGCGGCCTCGTAGTCGGTCTTCATCCAGCCGGCCCCTATGCCGAGCTCTAGGCGTCCCTCTGAAAGCAGATCGAGAGTCGCCATCTCGTTGGCGAACAAGACAGGGTGGCGGTAATCGTTGCACCAGACGAGCGCCCCTACGCGGAGGTCGGTTGTCGCATCGGCCGCAGCTTGGCACGCGATTGCAGGAGCGAGCTGACCGTCGAAGTGGTCGGGGAGTGTGAGCGTTGAGTAGCCGAGGTCTTCGGCTTTCTTGGCGAGCTCAATCCACTCTGCCCGGGAGGCGGCTTGCTTGGCTTGGATTCCGAAACGAAAGGGTCGAGTCATCCAGGCAGCCTAATACGCAACTTTGGGTGGATTGTTCAGGTACCGGATACGTAGTACAAAGGTGGCCGTGATCAGCGCCTTTGTTAGCCGGATACTTCGATTCGTTCGCATGCTGCCTGGCGTCAAGACTGCGCCGACACAGCCTCTTGCAGACGAGGTGCAGGAGGAAGTCGAGCTCTTCAAGGGACGCCCCCGAGGCTTCTGAACCGCGTTTCACGCCGATCTTGCCCTCATTCTCGCCGAACTGGTGCCGGTGGAACAGCCTCAGGCTGTTCCACCGGCACCAGTTCGGGGGTTTGTTGGGCGGAGATAAGTTGTTCGGATGAGTGTTG
>JBBKWJ010000316.1:0-3181 GCA_037968895.1 Acidimicrobiales bacterium | reverse complement strand
TCTCGCCGCGGGCCACGTCGGCATGATCGTCGGCAGTGGCGCAATGAAGCGACACATCCCTGCATTCAGCGACTGGCTTGTCGCTCACAGCGTTCAAAGGGCGTAGGCGGCTAGGCGTTCGTAGAGGGGCATGGCGTCGTCGAGCACCGGCTTGACCTGGTCTGGCAGCGCACGATCCGACGCCTTGTACGGCGCGAAGCCGGTTGATTCGTGCACGTTGGCGTACCAATGCGGCGCCCACGACCCGTCCTCGGGTTTGGGCCCAGGCGGCCATGACAGCACGACCGGGTCGAATATCAAGCCGATCCGTTCGCACACTTGAGCGAGCACCCCAGCAGGGTCCTGCAGCAGTGCTTGGGTCTCGATCACCACGGGTTGGCCACCCTCGGCCACGATCGCATCGAGCAGCTCGACAGCCTCGACGAGGCCGGTATCAGCGAGCTCGCAGTGCGGAAGTTGTACCGACAGCGATGCCAGCATTTCGCGAGGATGACGCACCAGCAAGATGTTCTCGGTTCGGGCGAGGTGCGTGCGATCGATTCCGCGAAGATGGTGCGCCATCTGCTTGATGTACAGAACCGGGGTGTCGCACGGGCCAAGGATGACCTCGCGGATGATGGCGTCGGCATCGTCGCTCTGTGTGGACAGAACAGCGTCGATACCGGGATGGCCTCGATCCTCGACGGTGAGATAGTGGGCATACAGCGGCTCGTCGATCACCGTGGTGTCGGGCCGTTGGCGCCACGAGTACATGAGCGCGGTCGAGATGTTGCGCGGGCCCGACCAGCATTGAATTCGTAGAACCCCGTCGCCTGTCACAGGCGGGCTTCGTAGCCGCCTGAGGTCACCTCAGACGCCATCGCTGTCTCGTAGAGCCCGCGCAGGCGCTCGGTCATCGGCCCCTGCGTGCCGTCGCCGATCGTGCGGCCGTCGATCGTATGCACCGGCGTCAACCCGCCAAAGGTGCCCGTGACGAATGCCTCGTCGGCGGCGTACACATCGGTCAACGAGAACGGCACTCGATGGGCTGGTATGCCGGCAGCCTGCGCCACCTCGACAACCAGAGCGCTGGTGATGCCATTCAGGTTGTATTGCCCGGTTGCGGTGAAGACTTCGCCCTTGTTGATGATGAAGAAGTTGGTCGCATTGCAGGTGGCGACGGCACCGGTTGGGTCGAGCATCAGTGCCTCGTCGGCGCCGGCGGTCGTGGCCTGGATCAAGGCGATGACCTCGTGCAGCTTCGAATGACAGTTGAGTTTCTGATCGAGCGTGTCAGGTGGTGGCCGCCGGATCGTCGCCGTGAATAGCGAGATCCCCTGATCGCGGACCACGGGGTCGGCCGCCTTGTGTTCTGCGATGATCACGACGTTTGGGCCGCCGACACAGTTCGACGGATGCTGCGACGGCGTCTTCTTGTCACCTCTCGTGACCATGAGCCGCACGTGCACATCGTCGTCCATGGCGTTGCGAGCGACGGTCGCTCGTAATGCGGCAGTGACGCCGGCGCGGTCCATGCCGATGTCGATGCCGGTGGCGGCTGCACCGGCAAAGAGCCGATCGAGGTGTCGATCGAGAAACGCGAACACACCATGGTGCAGACGGATGCCTTCCCAGATGCCATCACCGACCAGGAAGCCGCTATCGAACACGGAGATCTTGGCGTCGTGGCGGGGGAAGAACTCGCCATTGATATAGATCTCGACGGTCGCGTTGCGCTCATCGGCCAGCGCCTGGTGCGTACTCTTAGTCACCGCCCGACACTAGTGCTGTGGCCGCACTTGTGAACATCTGAAAACAGCTAAGGGCCCGGCCGAAGCCGGGCCCCTTGCTCAGATCAGTTCACCGCTATGAGCGGCGATCTGTGGAATCACTCGGTGTCGAAGACCAGCTGTTCGATTACTTCCTGGTTGCCTTCGCTGTTGAATTCGTAGATGTCGTAGGCGCCAACTGATGGTTCGCCAACGTCGAGGAAGTCGATCGGGCCAGAGGCACCGTCGTAGTCGACGTCGCCACCGGCGTCAATGATCGCAGCGCAGTCGGCGAAGGTGTTGCACTTTTCGCCGCCACGAGTGACGTTGACCATCTCGGACTTGATGTCAGCAGCATCGTTGGAGCCTGCAGCGTGAGCAGCCAGCGCAATGATGATCGCACAGTCATAAGACTGTGAGCTGAACACCGTGTCGATGTCAGGCGCGTACGCCGCGAACGCATCGGGGAAGAACGCCGAACCCGAAGCCGGAGCAGCCGATGGCTGGGTGCCACGCATGCCCTCGATGATCCCAGGATCAAGATCGGTGCCCTCGACAACCTTGGAACCAAGGTCACTCGAAGCCATACCGTCGGTGATGTAAATCTGGATGTCAGCCGGGCCAACACCCTGCTCGATCATCGTGCGCAGGATCTGCAGACCCTCTTCGAACGACGCCAACACAACCGCGTCAGGCGCCGAAGCAATCACATCGGCAACCACACCGTCAAACGACGTCGACTCAGGTGCATAGGACTGGTCATAAACCACCGTGCCACCACCAGCTTCGAACGCCGGGACGAAGAAGCCACGGATACCAACACCCCAGTCATCAGCACGAGGCACAATCGCCACGCTGGTGTAGCCATCCTCGAGGATCAGGTTCGCAAGAGCCGGAGCCTGCAAGTCATCAGAAGGCGCAGTACGGAAGTAGTAACCGTCATCGCCATCAACGCCAAGACCAGCAGCAGTGTTCGAAGGTGAACACTGAACCGCAGGAGCCGACGTGATCTTGTCGATCACCGCACCCGAAATACCAGAAGAAGCCGCACCAATAATGGCATCGACATTCTCGGTCGACAACAAACGGTCAACCGACTGATTCGCAATATCAGGATCAGTACCCGAGTCACCAGCAGAACGAGTGATCAACTGACCATTCACACCACCAGCAGCATTGATGTCACAAATAGCCATCTCAACCGCCTGAATCAACGGATCACCCAAGAACGCAAGCGCACCCGTCTCCGGCAACAACGTGCCAATATTCAAACCGTCGTCGCTAGCTGAGCAGTCATCACCAGCCGCATAAGCAGCCTCGGTGGTGCCAGTGTCGCTGGCAGCGGCGCCTGACGTCTCGAAGACCAGCTGTTCGATTACTTCCTGGTTGCCTTCGCTGTTGAATTCGTAGATGTCGTAGGCGCCAACTGATGG
>JBBKWJ010000315.1:0-4150 GCA_037968895.1 Acidimicrobiales bacterium | reverse complement strand
ACCGAACAGCCGACGATCAGGTCGGGCTTGATGTCGGCTTCGACGAGCGCTCGCAGCATCCCGACTTGAACGGCGCCGAGATTTCCGCCGCCAGACAGGACAAAAGCGACCTTACGTTTGCTGCCGAGCCGACGAGTCCGAGCCGCAAAGCGATCTGTCCAACTACTTAGCGCCATGACACGACTCTAGGGGCAGCGGACCATCTGAAGCGTGTCGGTCGATCCAATGGTGGCCGTGCTGCCGCCGAGGACGGCCACAACCTCACCAGAGCGGATGTGGCCCTGGGTCTTCGCGATCTCGAGCACATTGTTAACCGTCGACAGGTTGTCGCTAATCCGGTCGACGAGGATTGGCTCGGCGCCCCAGCTCAACGTGAGTTGACGAAGGGTTCGCGGCTCGGGGCTGAAACCGAGGATCTTCGCTTCGGGACGGAAACGCGCGATCGCCCGGACGGTGAAGCCCGAACGCGAGATACAGATGATCGAGCTGACGCCCATCTCGGCTGCGGCCCGCCATGTCGCCATGGTCATGACATCGGTGACCTGGGCGTTCACGCTTTGTGGCTCCGATAGGCGATCGCGACGGATCTGATGGGCCCAAGAGCCATAATCGAACTCTTGGTCGGCGCGGTGGGCGATCTTCGCCATCGTGGCGACAACGTGAGCCGGGTCGCGACCGACAGCCGTTTCACCCGAAAGCATGACGGCGGAGGTGCCATCAAAGACAGCGTTCGCCACGTCGGAGGCTTCAGCCCTCGTTGGCATCGGCGAATCAATCATGGATTCGAGCATTTGGGTTGCCGTGATCGCAGGGCGACCAAGGGCGATACAACGCTCGATGATGTCTTTCTGGAGATGGGGAAGGTCTTCGAGACTGCACTCAGTCCCAAGGTCGCCGCGGGCGACCATGACGGCGCCTGACGCCATGATGAGGCCCTCAAGGTTCTCGACGGCCGCCTTCGTCTCGATCTTCGAAATGATCAGTGGGCCGCGAGGTGCAGGCTCGGTACCGATGCGGCGCACGTCGTGGGCGCTCCGCACGAATGAAAGGGCGATCATGTCGATGTCGTTCTCGACCATCGCGTCGCAATAGATAAGGTCTTGGTCGGTCGGGGTGTTGATTTTGAGGCGTGACGAAGGGATGTGGAGACCCGGTCGAGCCTGCGTTGCGCCGCCGAACAGCACGCGCGACTTCAGTTTGTCACCGAGATGCTCTTCGACGATAAGGACGATTCCGCCGTCACCGATTGCGAGTCGATCGCCAACGTGAATGTCGCTCAGCAAACTCTCATACCCGACCGTGAAGTGGCCAGCCTTTGAAGGGCCGGTGCCAGGCTCGAGCATGATTATTGAATCTTCGACAATTTCAGTCCGCCCGGGAAGCTGACCAATACGCACCTTTGGTCCAGGCAGGTCGGCGAGAATGCCGAGCTCCTTGCCGCAGTCTTTCGCTACTTTGCGGAGCCGACGAAGCCGCTCAAGCGTGTCGTCGATTGTGCCGTGCGAGAGGTTGAGTCGAGCGACGTCCATGCCTGCTTCGACCATTGCTTTCATCGTGACTTCGTCTTCTGATGCTGGTCCGATGGTTGCGATGATTTTGGTGCGCCTGTTCATTACGTCACACTACCCGGCAGCCTGCAACGGGCAACGCGAATTGGAAATTTGGGGCGCACCCGTCTACTGTGCGCGCCATATGGAACTGATCATTGTCCGCCATGGCCGCCCCGAACGTCAGGAAGGAATGGAGGGAGGCGCCGACCCAGCGCTGACCGACATCGGACATGAGCAGGCTCGTCAGGTTGGAGCTTGGCTCGCTGAGGAACAACTCGACGCCTTGTATGTCAGCCCGATGCAGCGGGCTCGTCAGACGTCGACACCGCTTGAGGATCTTCTTGGCGTCGAGGCCACCGTTGTCGAGGGTGTCAAAGAGTTTGATAGCGCCGAGTCGTCGTACATCCCGATGGACGAAATGAAGAAAGACAAAGAGGCTTGGCGGGCCTGGTTGCAGGAAGAGGCGCTCCGGGGTCGGGCCGAATTTGTCGGTGAGGTCGTTGAGTCGATCGAGAAGATCATTGGCGACCACCGGGGACATCGTGTCGCCATCATCTGCCACGGCGGTGTCATCAACGCGTGGGCTGCGCACACGCTTGGCCTTGATAACCACATGTTCTTCGCTCCTGACTACACCAGCATTAACCGGTTCATGGCCGCGTCATCCGGCGAGCGCTCGATCCTGAGTCTGAACGATTGTGGCCACCTCCGCGGCCACTCCCACCTCCAGCTGCTCTAGCCCTCGCCTCACTCTCCAGAGTGGAGGCGTTAGTTTCGGCGGTTCTTTAGGAGTGCGGCGCGTTCGAGGTGGAGTTCTGCTGCGGCGGGGTCGAGCGCCGCAAGCGATTCGTGGATAGCCGCCGCCTTGTCGCACCGACCGAGTGATGCCAACATCGTGGCGAGCTGGTGCCGGTCTTCGTTGCGAGCGATTGGGAGCGCAACAACACACTCAAGCGTTGCGATTAGTCGATTCACGTTGCCCTCGGTGGTGAAGGCGATACGCAGATTGGACAGCATCCTGGCGGCGACGTGCGGATTGGGTATCGCTCTTAGAAACTGTGGAGAGAACCTCGACTTGTTGACAGTTCGGAAGATAACGGCGCAGTCATCGACGTCGAGCTCGCGTCCCTCGGTGTATGGATCAAACCATCGTGCGGGTTCGGGGCCGTCGCCGAGCAAGAAGTGACCTGGCATACCGACCGGAGTGAGAATCAAACCAACCCTGCGGCCGACCTCGATCGTGACGAGCGCCAGTGAGATCGGTAGACCCCGTCGTTTCTCTAAGACCGATCCGATAAACGAGTTCATCGGGCTGTAGTAGTCGTCCTGGTTCGAGCGGAACCTTTCCTGCTGAAAGATGAACGCGAACAACGTCGCTACATCTGGCTCGGCGTGATCTGACAAGTAACTAGCCGCAAGCTCGTCAAGCTGCTCAGTAATCAGCCCCGGGCGGGCGGGCTCGTCAGAGAGGAGTTCGATTTGTTCTGCAATCTCGTCGAGGCGCGGATCGTCGTGCTTCAACAGAGCAGCGAGTCCGGCAGAGACGTTCACACTCGCGACAGTAGGTTAGTTTAGCCAATCAACTCGGCCCGTAGCCCAACAAAGCCTGCGATGCGGTGCCGAAGTATCCGTCTATGTCTGACAGTTCGGTGACGCAGAGGCCGGTTCCCTGAGTTCCGACACGCGTGACCGCCTCAAGCATGACCCATTCGCCTTCTACCGGTCGAACGAACACGACGTCAACATCGGCGTTGATCAAGCCAAACTTCTGGTAGTCATAGATTGCCGAGACACCAGAGCCGAAGTCGGCGACGGCGAGCGCCAGACTCACCCCTGACGTCGCTTCACCCTCGACCAACGGATATCGCAATCTGACCCAGTCGATCGCGTCGCCCGGAGTGTCGAATGATCCGCGTTCAAATACGTGATCCACCGCGTCGCGGTGATAGCAGAGCGGCGAAGATTCTTGGGCCCATGCTGGCGGTACCGCGGGCGCCGTATCTGGTCTCACACGCGCGTCCGAAACTGGCCGCCACTCGGGTTCTGGCACTTCACCGCCGGTCAAGATGAGACCTCGGCCGCGAGCAACCAGCAGATCGCCGTGAAACAGTTCAGCGGTGCCGTGCCAGACACGACCGCTCACGCGTTCGCGAGCCGAGTCGACCCGTAACTCGCCGAGCGGTACGCCTTTCACGAGCTCGATCGACACCCTTGCCAGAAACTGGCCAGCGTCGAGGAGTCGTTCTAGCGCCCGCGCGAGCAGTGCACTTGGAGGACCACCGTGTTGGGCGTCTGGTCGCCAAGGACCGCTCGTCAACTGCGTCGCATGGAACGTCTCGCTATCAGACCGAGCTGAAACCGGAAGGAAAAGCGCTGATGGGACACTGACGGTCGTCATCGACGAATACTGTCACGTTTGGTACGACGGGCGCCTCTTCCATTACTTTGTCGAGACAGACAAACCAACGGAGACGTCGTGTACCCAGGAACCTTTGCCGCTCTGACCCCAGACAAGCCAGCGATTGTTATGGCCGACTCAGGCGAGACAGTGACCTACGGCGAACTCGACGAGCGGGCGAACAAGATCGCCCAGCTCTTCA
>JBBKWJ010000314.1:0-8432 GCA_037968895.1 Acidimicrobiales bacterium | reverse complement strand
TCTGAGCCCTGGCGATCTCGGCTCGCTCGAGGCCAACCAACAACGCGAGCTCAGAAGTGAGCGTGTCGAGGTCCTCTTCGAAATCTGCGAACTGGGTTGCGCTTACCGACCCGGTCGATTCATACGACTCGAACATTCGCTCGACCTGAAACGCGAATGCTCGATGCCTATCCACTATCGATGCGACAGGCTCGGCGCCAATGCCATGTGCGTCGACCCTTTCAAACTCGGCCACGAGTTCGTCGAATCGAGTGATCGTTTCTCGAGCGTCGTCTCGTTCTGCAACATCGCCTGACACTATGTAGGCCAGCGTCTCTTGCGCCGTTTCGCTCACGCTTGCGCTCATCGAGAGCGCTAGGTCCAAATCAGCGGTGTGGAAGTCACCCTCCGAGACAAGCCGATCCTCAATTCGAGCTACGGAATAGGCGGCGATCAAGATCGAACTGAGCGCGACCACACCCAACAAGGAGAGCACGCAAAGAAAAAGCCTCCGTTCCGTCATCCTCGAAAGACTAGTTGGCCTCGACAATTGTCCGCGGATGCATTCGTCCGGACATCGTGAGCAGAAGTCGACTCGGCTACGCTCTTTTGGGCTGGGTCGGTCGCCAACTTGGTCAGCAGAACCGCTTTCAGCAATGTCGGTCTACAGGCTTGGAGCAAGTTGTGGTGAAGATCAGCGAGACGAGTCTGCCGGGCGTCGGGGTTCGCCTCGAGTTTGCGACGGACAGCGGCGAACGCGTGGGGGTGCTAGTACATCACGGTGGCCGACGTGAAGTGATGGTCTATGACGCGGAGGATCCTGATATCTGCCGCACGGTCATGCACCTCAACGTGCAGGAGTCCCTTGCCTTGGGTGAGCTTCTCGGATCGCCTCGGATCAGTGAGGTATTGACGGGCGTAGAACAAGAGATCGAGGGGCTCTCGATCGCCTGGCTGACCGTTCCCGAGGCGTCACCATTCGATGGGAAGAGCATCGGCGAAGGAATGATCCGTACCCGAACCGGGGTCTCCATCGTTGCGGTCGTCAGGGGCGGCCAAACCCATCCGGCGCCTGACCCTGCGTTCAAGTTGGCTAGTGGCGACGTCGCTGTCGCCGTCGGAACGCCGCCGGGCATTGACAGTGTCCGCGCAATGCTGCAGGCGTGACACCGATCCTTGCTGCCACGAGTGCTGACGTCGCACTCGCATTTGTTGAGATCGGCCTTATTGCCTTGGTCCTGTCGGCCCTCGCCCGGTTGGCGTCGCGTCTCGGCATCACCGCCGTGCCGTTCTATCTCATTGCTGGCCTCGGCCTCGGCGACGGTGGAATCGCAGACATCGGCGTCTCCGAGGAGTTTGTGGCTCTTGGCGCCGAAATCGGCGTGCTGCTTCTCTTGCTCACGCTTGGCCTCGCGTACACCAGCGACGAGCTACGCCACGGTCTTCGCACCGGAGGTGTTCCTGGTCTGGTAGACGCAGTGCTGAACTTCTCTCCTGGTTTTGTCATCGGGCTGGTGCTCGGCTGGGAAGTACCAGCCGCTGTGCTCATGGGCGGTGTCACCTGGATCAGCTCGTCTGGCGTCATTTCCAAAGTTCTCACCGACCTCGACCGGCTTGGTAACCGAGAGACGCCAGCCGTTCTCAACCTCCTCGTTATTGAGGATCTTGCTATGGCCATCTATCTCCCTGTGGTCGCAGCCGTCGTCGCCGGGGAAGACACAGCCGCCACGATCATTACGGTGGCGGTCGCGGTGTCGGTCGTCATGCTCGTGTTGTGGGCAGCAATGTCGTGGGGCCACCTCATCAGCGCAGGTCTCGATAGAGGCGACAATGAGTCATTGCTCCTCGCCGTGTTCGGGCTTACTTTGTTTGTTGGTGGGCTAGCTCAAACGCTCCAAATATCGGCGGCCATCGGAGCCTTCCTTGTTGGGCTCGCTCTGTCCGGCCCCGTCCAGGCACGAGCGAGCACGCTCATCGAACCGCTCCGCGACTTGTTCGCCGCCATCTTCTTCCTGTTCTTCGCCTTCCAGATCAATCCCGAGGAGCTACCGGGCGCGTTGGTCCCGGCGATGATCCTTTTCGTGCTTACCGCAGCGGGGAAGCTCGTCACCGGGTGGGTCGTGGCGAAGCGAATCGGGGCAAGCGAACGCGGTCGTGTTCGCGCTGGCGCCGCACTCATTGCTCGCGGTGAATTTTCAATTGTCATTGCTTCTCTCGGGATAACGCTCGTCAACGGACCCGAACTCGGATCTGTCGCCGCGGCCTACGTGTTGCTCACCGCTATTGGCGGCCCACTGGCGGCAAAAAACGCGGATTGGCTGAGTTCGCTCTGGCTCCGTGCCCGACCGGCGACGACCGCCAACTGAGCATTGAAGAGCAGAACATCGACTAGCTGATGCCGTCAGTCGATCACGAGGTGGCGTCTTCTCAGGCTAAGTTCGCCGCCGTCCACGGACCGTCGTAATGGCGGTAGACATAGATGGCGACCGAGCACTCCAGAGATCGAGCACTATCTGTCAGCAGCGGACCTGCAATCGACTCAATTCGGTCGAGACGGTTTTTAAGCGTGTTGTAATGGACATTTAGCCTGCGAGCGGCCTCGGCCATGTTGTGCGTCTCAAGCCACATACCAAGTGTTTCAACGAGGTCGGTGCCGTGCGAGCGATCATGGTCTACAAGTTGACCAATGGCTTGCTCGACGAACTCGGCTAGATCATCCGCGGGCGTAGAAGCCAGGAGCCGTTCGAGGCCAAGTTCGTCGTAGACCTCGGTCACGTGACGGCCCTTTGCCCACCGACCAACCTCGACGGAGCGACTCGCCTCGACGTAGCTGCGTCGGAGCTGGAGCGGATCGTCGACACAGCGTCCTACACCAATGCTGACCGTCACCAGCGTGACACGCTGATCAAGTTCTTCATGGAGCTTCTCGGCGATGCGCCGCCGCTCGGCCGGGTCTACAGAGTGGGGAGCGATTAGCGCTGCTACGGAGGTGCTCCTAGTCCACACGATCGCGTCGCTTCCAAGTGTGGCTCGCGCCGCGAACGCGATTGTTCCAAGCGACGTTGCCAGATGCTCACGATCGGTCCAAGGATCGACGGACGCCAACAACACCGCACGGCGTCGAGAGAGATCCCAACCGAAGCTGGTCGCACGTTCGACTACGTCGGCTGTCTCACCGGCGGTGCCCGCAACGAGTTCTTCAAGCGATGTGGCCGCGAAGCGCTCCTGCTCGGCCGCCGCGGCCGTGGCCTGCGCCAGCCGGACGGCGATCGCGAGAGAGGCCCGCTGCAGCGCGAGACGCCCATCTTGGTCGAGATCGCCGCCGCCAGTGAGCGCGACGATCTCACCGTAGTAGTGGTCTCCGGCCACGATCGCCTGCCGGGTGGCGGGAGCGATCATTAGGTCGATGTTGTCAGCGGCGTCCGGAGGGACCACGACAGTCGGGCGACCGTCTGAGTCGAGCACCGCCACGGCACACCCGAGCAGGGAATTGAGCGTGCTGGCGATTTCTTTTGCGCCTCCGCCCGCGAGCACGATCGGAGTGAATCGCTGATGGATGTCGAGAACGCGCTCGAGACGTCCACGCTGCGCTTGGAGCAGTGCATCGAGCACGGCGCTCGTCACGTCGGCAAGCCCGGTTGCTGCTGGAAAGGTGATGAAGGGAACGCCGAGTCGATCTGCCGCATCGATCAAGCCAGCTGGAAGCGGGTCCGATGCACTCAACCTCACCGCAACAGCGGCGACGCGGGCACTGTCCAAACGACCGACGAGATGCTCCCATTCCTCATCGTTGTCTGCGATCGTGTCCGTAGTCGTGACGACGAGATCGTTGGCTCCTACACGAAGAAGATGGTCTGGGGTCGGTGCCAGCTTCACCCCACTCACAGTACGGGCCATCCCGTCAGCGCCAGCGACCACGCGTGCGTCCCCGGGAAGAGATTCCACCACAGTGCCGACATCAAAGGTTTGCCACATCTCGTGAGGTTACTGTTTGTGGATACCTCACAGGAAAAGAGCGTGCGCTTGTCCGAAGAGACCAGAACACGAGTTGTACGCCAGCTGCGGCGAAGGACACCGACACGCTGGAGTCATCACGCGTGGGCAATGATGAGTGGCAGGACAACCGATAAGGACTGACGCGATGCAAGAACAATGGGGCGACGAAACTCGCAAGGCGATCGACAACTTTCCAATCTCCGGTGAGCCGGTCCCGCTCATCGTGATCCATTGGCTCGGACGCATCAAGGCGGCGAGCGCTGAAGCGAACGCCGAACTTGGGCTACTCGATCCGAGCCTCGCGGCCCGGATTGTCGCCGCCGCGAATGAGATCGCGGCCGGCCAACACGACGCCCAGTTCCCAATCGACATCTTTCAGACGGGATCAGGAACCTCAACCAACATGAACGCGAACGAGGTCATTGCGAACCTTGCAGGCGATGACGTCCACCCCAACGATCATGTGAATCTCGGTCAGAGCTCAAACGATGTATTCCCTACTGCGGTCCATCTCGCGTCGCTGGACTTGGCACGAAACTCTTTGCTTCCCGCACTGGCCACGCTCGAGGCGGCGCTGCTGGCCAAGGCAACAGAGTTTGCCGATATTGCCAAAGCTGGCAGAACGCACCTTATGGATGCGGTGCCGATCACGCTTGGCCAGGAGTTCGGCGGTTACGCCGCCCAGATCACGCTCGGGATTGAACGGCTCGAGACAGCACTGTTGTGGATCGGCCACGTGCCGCTCGGAGGCACCGCTGTCGGCAGTGGATTGAACACCCACCCCGACTTTTCTCGACTGGTCCTTCAACTTCTCAATGAGCGGACAAGCGCGAGGGTCGAGCCACCTCTGAACCGGTTTGAAGCCCAGGCCAGCCGAGACGCGTTGGTTGAACTGTCCGGCACTCTAAAAACCATTGCCGTGTCGCTAACAAAAATCGCTGGTGATATTGCGTGGCTGGCAAGTGGTCCTCGCGCTGGCCTCGCCGAGATAACCCTGCCAACGTTGCAGAAGGGATCGTCGATCATGCCGGGCAAGGTGAACCCCGTCTTGGCCGAGGTCATCCTCCAAGTGGCGGCTCAGGTGATTGGCAACGACACCGCCATCACGATCGGGGGCATGCAAGGCAACTTTGAACTTAACGCACGAGTGCCGTTGATCGCTCGGAACCTGATCGACTCACTCAGCATCATGAGCTCGTCGGTTACGGTATTCGCCGATCGTTGTGTCAGTGGCATCACGGCGAATACCGAACGACTAGCGTGGCTGGCCGACAACACCCTGGCCTCGGCCACGGTTCTCAATCCCATTGTCGGTTATGACGAAGCCAGCGAGATCGTCCGGCATGCCCAACAGAGTGGGCTTTCGATTCATCAGGCGGCGGCGGCACGCGGTGTCGACGAGGGCCAGCTCGGCGATGCCCTCGACCCGCTCAAAATCGCACGCGGCAACGGGATCGCTGGAGATACCACCTAGTTCAGGTCGCGTGGCCTGGGACGGCCGAAACGGCGACTGACCCTCTTGAACGGAATGGCGAGTCCGTCGGCAACCTCTGCGAGCAGTAGTCGCCACAGAGGCGGGCCCTGAATGATCACGACCTGGCTGCGGTTCTTTCCGGCTACTCGTCCGGCAGCAAGGATGGCGGTGCTGTAGATCAACATTTGTCCTCCTTCGGTGGTGTCTTGCCTTCTCCAGCCATTATGGGTGGTATCGGGTCAGGTTCCTATGGTTAAAGGTGACATGGTTTTGACCGCAACCTGTCTACTATCTACATGTTTCGGTAAGCGAAACCGTTCCAGTGAACTTGCTTTGCGTCGAGCGCCTCTAGCGGCGCTTCAAAGATCCTCGCCGTCTTGGCGGCCGGAGTTGCTACGTCGCCCCGGCGAGAACGGCGCGGTACAACGAGATGTATCGGTCAACCATCGTCATCACACCGAATTGGCTGACGGTCGAGGCTCGGATCAGCTCACGGTCAAGTGTTCCAGCGAGCCCGACGGCATTGCTGGCCTCGCCCGTGTCGCCGACCAGAAACCCGGTTGTTCCATGCTGGATTAGCTCGTCCATTGATCCTCGGTTGTAGGCAATGACCGGCGTTCCGCACGCCATCGCCTCCACAACGCTGTAGCCGAAGGGTTCGTCGAAATCGATTAGATGCAGGAGGGCATGCGCCCCTCCGAGGACCTCCGCTCGTTGGCTCGCATCAACCGATCCGAGGAAGCTGACGTGCTCATCGTCGATATGGGGCTCGACCTCTTCACGAAAGTAGGTCTCGTCCTGGATGATGCCAGCGATGACGAGACGTCGGCCAGCCATACGTGCGACCTTGATGGCGTGGGCAGTCCCCTTGTCGGGGTGAATGCGCCCGAAGAAGAGTAGATAGTCGCCAGGATCCGGATGAACCGAGAAGCTATCTAGGTCAATACCGTGGTGAATCGTTGCCGCATACTGCAGCCGCGGGTGGCGGTCGGCATCGCTGATCGCGACATATGCGGACGACGCGTTGTATCGCTCGTAGACGGGCACGATCTTCGGCGAGGAGAATCCGTGGATCGTCGTTACGACCGGCGTACGGACGAGGCGACTGTAGGTAAGGGGCAGAAAGTCGAAGCCGTTGTGGATGATGTCGAAGGACTCGGCCTGCTCAAACACATTGGCGATATGGGTGCACTCGGCCACCTTGGGGTCGATCTCACCGTCTTCGGACCACCCCTGGGACGCGGTCGCTTCGAGCTTTGCGCTGGTTTCGGAGTCGGCCGTCGCAAACAAGGTTACGTCATGCCCGCGACGCACCAAGCCCTCAGTCAGCAACGACGCGAAGAGCTCCCACGGCCCATAGTGCCGTGGCGGGGTCCGCCATGCGATAGGCGCAAGCACCGCTATGCGAAGCGGGGGAAGCGCAACCTGAGAATTTCGGTTTGAAGTGACGAGCGCAAGGGTACTACCTCCCCATGGTTTGGCATGACGCCTCTGTGCCACGCGTGATGATCGGTCAAGTTATGGTCCGTTGATACTAAGCCGACTGCTGTTAATCCATAGCCTGGGTTAGGGTCGAAGTGATACTTGAACCTGGAAAGAGAGCGACTCGCCTGGGCCGGACGTCAATACAACTACGGCGCCCGCCGCCGGCCCGCCGCCCTTTTACAGGTCAACCTTGGAGCTCAGTCATGACTAGCCCTACCACCGTCCCCCCTCGCCACACCGCTGGCGGCTCAGACGCTCGCCGCTTCGGCATCTACTCGACGTTTCCGCCCACTGAATGCGGAATTGCCACCTTCTCGGCCGCCCTCGCGGCCGGCATAATCGCCAACGGCGGCAGTGTCGACGTCGTGCGCTGCGACGATGGACCGAACCTGGACGATCCGATGGTGGTCCGGACGCTACGCGGCAACAGTCTCAGCGCCGTCGCGACGGCCGTGGCTGCCCTGAATGCCACCGACGTGGCGATCATCCAGCATGAGTTCGGCATCTACGGTGGCCCCGACGGCGAGGACGTGCTTAACGTGCTCGACGGCGTTGTCGTCCCGATCCTCGTGGTCGCCCACACGGTACCGAGCGAGCCGACCGCCAATCAGAAGCGAGTACTGGAAGGGGTGTGCCAGAGGGCCAACTCGGTTGTAGTCATGACCGAAATGGGACAGAACCGACTCGTCGACGGGTACGACGTTGACGCATCGAAGGTCGTGGTAATCCCTCACGGAGCTGCGACACCATCGGCAAAGGAGACCAGCGGCGGCGACCGACGGCAATCACGTCGGGCTCGGCTCCTTACCTGGGGTCTCCTAGGACCGGGCAAGGGTATCGAATGGGCCATCGACGCAATCAGCCAACTGGGCGACTTGCAGCCGCATTACATCATTGCGGGTGCCACCCATCCCAAGGTCGTGGCCCACTCGGGCGAGTCCTACCGAGAGATGCTGATCCAGCGAGCCGCTGACTCGGCCGCCGCTCCCTGGGTGTCCTTCGACGATACGTACCGTGACCTGTCGTCCCTGACCGCCCTCATTCGCTCCGCCGACATCGTCATTCTCCCCTACGACTCCAAGGACCAGGTGACCTCTGGTGTGCTGGTCGACGCCGTCGCTGCTGGCCGCCCGGTCATTTCCACCGCTTTCCCCCATGCGGTCGAACTCCTCAGCAGCGGCGCTGGGCTGGTCGTCCCCCAAGGCGACCCGATTGCCCTCGCCGCAGCAATCCGATCAGCACTGACCAATCCCGAGCGGCTCGCTTCAATGGCCGCCGAGGCCCGCCGGTTGGCCCCAGACCTATCCTGGACCGCGGTCGCTAGCCGGTACGGCGATCTCGCTGAACAATTGCTCGCTAGTCGGCCGTCGAATCAGCGGTGAACGGTCCATCGTTCGACCACGTCCTTCGCTTATGCGACAACATCGGCATGTTCGAACATGCCGATCACACCCAGCCGCGTCCTGAGCATGGCTACTGCACCGACGACATGGCCCGC
>JBBKWJ010000313.1:0-3675 GCA_037968895.1 Acidimicrobiales bacterium | reverse complement strand
GTGAGTTCCTCGACGAACAACTTGCGATCAGCCTTGGGCAGGAACGTCACCCACGCGAAGACATCGTCGACAGCTCCATCGAGCGCGGACGGGCTGTGTACAGCAAGGTTGCGCAACAGTCGAGACAGTGCTTCGAACGCTTCGGAGCGATCGTCGTCTCGATCAGCCTGGCTGAGTCGCAGCGCAGGTGCGTTCCGACGCCGAAGCAAAACATCGTGGTCGACCAACTCGGCAACCACACTCTTGGGTTGGCGAAGGAACTCTGAGAATGGCCTCTCTACAACAGACATACTCAGATGATATCTGAACTACTTCAGAAGTCAATGGCAATTCGCGGCTCGTTGCATGTGGTTGGTGCCGAGAACTCATCCATGACCCATGACCTGGACTTCGCGAAACGTGCGAAGGGCTGGACTTCAGTAGCCCGAAGCCCGCTGACGCCAGACTCAAGCGCGTGGCACCAAGTGATCCACAGATCGATGCGCGCCCTGAATGCCTGACATTTACCCAGGTCGGAGACTCGGACGAGTTCTCGATGCCTCTTTGTGTCAAGGAATAGTTTTGGGGTGGGTTGGGACGCGTTTGCATGAACCCTCTGGCGTTGAGGGATCGAGGGTTTTAGTGTTGTTGTTGGGTCCGGGAAGTGACTTGTCCGAAGAGCCGGTGTTCAGGATGTTGAGCCGGTCACGCTGGACTACGTAGTCGTTCCTGGGTGTCCTCCCGGACCCACCCTTTCGCTCAGTCAGCTGTGAGGTTGTGGGCGTCGGCGACGAGGTGGTTGTAGACCCGATCTGAGATTTGGCGTTTGAGTGACCGGATGGCTTCTTTATGGGTTTTGCCTTCGGCGATTTTGCGGTCGTAGAAGACTCGGCCTTCGCTGGGGTTGCGGAACTGGGTGACCGCAGCGATATGTATCGCGAAGTTCAGGGTCCGGTTCCCTCTCGGGTTCAGGCGGTGACGGACCCGGTTTCCTGACGAGGCCTCGAGTGGCGCGGTCCCGTAGTAGGACGCGAACTGTGCTTTGGTGGCGAACCGGTTGACGTCGCCAACATAGCCGATGATCGTCGCCGCGCAGATCGGGCCGACCCCATAGATGTCACACAGGCTGGTTCCTGACGCGGTGACCGCTGCGGTGATCCGTTTCTTCGACCCGGCCAGCGTGGTGTCCAACACGGCGATGTCTGCGACGAGTTCTCGGGCGATCAGCACTCGACACCGGGTCACCTCACCACCCTGGTCAACGACGCTGAGCAGCTTGTTTGCTTTGGCGACGGTGATTGTGTTGCCGATCCCGCCCGCTGTGAGCTCGACCAGCATCGCGTGGAGACGAACACAATGTGTTGCTCGGAGTTGGGCCATGTCGCGGTGACGTTTCACCAACAGTCTCAGAACCCGGTCAAAGCCATCGTCGCGGACATTGACCATCCGGTCCGAACGCATCGCCGCGATCGCGACCGCCCGGGCGTCGTTGGGGTCGTTTTTGTTTGAGTGTCCCGATCCCAACACCCGGACCCGTGAAGCCAGCATCGGGGAAACATCGAGCACGGTCTCACCGGCCGCGACAAGCTGACGTGCAACCAGATAGCCGAGCCCGTTCGCCGATTCGACTGCCCACTCACGCTCCTCGAACCGGTCCGCCCACTCGCACAGCAGCCCGACCTGGGCTTTGGATGCCGAGACTTTTGAACTTGCCGAGCACTACCTCGTTTTCGTCGACAGCAACCGCAGTGTGGGTCGCCTTGTGCGGGTCAATACCAATCATGACGCTCATTGAATTACCTCCTGTTGATGGTGAACCGTGGCGGACACTCCTGATTCGGGTCGATGTGCTCTCGCCTCTTTCGAGCCACACCACAGCAAAGAAGCCCGGCCGGTCGACAACTCGAAAACAAGCCAACCCCCAAGGGCGACAGGCACCCACGGAGCCAACCGGCCAGACCCCTCCAACGCTACGGAAACACCGCAACGCACACCAGCACTCTTAATCAGGTACCCACACGGTCGAGACACCGTTCATTTGCGGGCTCAACCCGTTAACCCTCGTCGACGAGATAGATGGCGTGGAGCAGCTGTTGGCGATCGCCGCTGCACTCATCCGAACCAACGCGGCGCAGGGTCCACCGAACACCACTGGTCGACGCCTCGATCGTCCGTCGCAGTGGTCACCGTGTCACGCCGCTAGCCGTGAGCGTGCCGTAAATTCATCCGTGCAGTGATTCCGCGGGTTTCAGGCATCGCGCACGCCGGTAACCTTCTGCGCTCGGGACCCTGTTTTCTGCTCTGGTTCGCCTTGTTCTCAACCGACTCGGATGGATATTCGCCACAGGAGACACTCGTGACGCAGAGATCCTTGCCCTCCGACATCAACTCTTGGTCCTGCAACGTCAAATCAACCGACCACAATTCACTAACACCGACCGCACCATCCTCGCCCTCCTCTGGTCTGCAATGAGTCGGGCACATCGACGCAACGCGTTTCTGATCGTCAAACCCGAAACTGTCCTTCGCTGGCACAAACAACGAATCCGCCGACACTGGACTTAGCCACCGAACAAGCCTCGAGGTCGGCCGCCTATCGACCCACAAATCCGGCGGCTGACCATCTGGTTGGCCCGCGAGAATCCCGCATCCATGGCGAACTTCACCGGCTCGGACACACCATCGCAGCGTCCACCATTTGGAATATCCAGGGCGCCGCCGGCACCGACCCGGGCACAATTCATTCGCTCCCAGTCCAAAGCAGTCATCGCCACCGACTTCGCCTGCGTCGACACCGCGCTGCTCCGAAGGTTTCATGTCCTATTCGTTATCGAACACGCCACCAGACGCGTTCACTTTGCCGGAATCACAACCAACCCGACCGGCCCCTGGACAACCCAAGCCGCCCGCAACCTCACCATGACGCTCAGAACAGACCACCCGTTCCGATTCTTGATCCGAGACGGAGCAGGACAATTCACCCGCTCATACGACACCGTGCTTGCAGGGTCCGGCATCACCGCGATTCGCACACCGCCACGATCTCCTCAGGCAAACGCATACGCCGAACGATGGGTTCGAATCGCGGAATCGGCCAACGAGCCCCCAACGACACCAACAACGCCACACCGATCCGACCAAACCATCGGATCAAGCGAACCACCACCTGCGCCGGACTCATCAACCAATACCGGCCAGCAGCCTGACCCAAACACAGCCGCATCCCTTGCCTCAACGCGCCCGGAAGGCCACCACTACGGCAGTAAGACCACAACGACGAGCCGAAATCAGCCCGGATGAATATTCGGCACCTGCAGCCGAGAAGGAACATTGCTTCGCTGACTTCTCGGCCGTTGTAAATTCCGAGTCCTCTAGCGGCGAGTTCGTCGTTCTCGAAGGCGCCGCCCACATGAGCAACCTCGAGGCGCCCGGCGCCTTCAACCGCGTCCTGACCGAGTTCCTGATATCCAACCTCGACACACCCGAAACCACCTGAAACGGTCTGCCACAAGACAAAGCAGCCGCAGCCGGGGAGCTCGACCGGTTGAGACCATCTCAGTTTGAATGGTACCGTCCTGCAAAGGGCGTCGCCCGTACTCTGCGGCGCCGCTCGAGGAGAGGTTGGCCATGCGCGCTGTGCAGACTCGGAACGGAACGATTGATGTCGTCAACGTCTCGCCGTCGAATGGGCCCGGC
>JBBKWJ010000312.1:0-5581 GCA_037968895.1 Acidimicrobiales bacterium | reverse complement strand
GACGCGTAAGTACCGGCGCCCATTCGTCCCCAAAACGCGAAACGACCCAGACAAAGGCGGCGAACCGCTTCATCTGGGTCGTTATGGCCCCTACAGATTTCGAAACCGACGTGGAGATGAGGGGATTCGAACCCCTGGCCTCCTCGATGCGACCGAGGCGCTCTAGCCAACTGAGCTACACCCCCATTGGGGACTGACAATCTACAAGATCGTCAACGCATTCCACCGTGCTAAGAACTCCGCAATTAGGTTCTTGCCCGTTCGCAGAGACTGGGCCCTAGTAGCGGTCGGAGCCCGTTCGCAGGAAGGCGGGTCGGACTGACTCACTTGTGTCGCCAAGGTAGGAGACTTTCTGGCGACGTTCGGTCTCAAGACTGCCAGCCCGAGCGGCGGCGGCAAGATAACCAACCAGCAGCACATCAACGAACAGATGCTGAGCAACGAAGATGCCGCCAAGAGCGACGGCAAAGCCAAGCGACACGACGGCGGCAATTACGAGCGCCAACATGATCTGACGTCGACGCTGGCGAACACTATTGCCAGCCGCTGGCCCACCACTAAAGCTCGGCATCATCGCAGAGTTTCGAGGCGCCTGACCAAGGGTCGTGAGCTGGCGGCTGAAGTGGCCAACGGGGTCACGATGGGCCCGGTTAAACACTGTCTGGATGAGGGGCCTACCGAGGACCCATGCCCAACCAAGCGCGAGCGCAATGAGGAGAACTGTCGAAATGGTTTTCATTGTGGGGGAAACCTCCGCCCCGACGACGAAAGCGGCGGCTGCCGGTCGGGACTTGCTGGGTCAAAGGTACTACGGCTTATGGCTTTTCCACAACCGATTCGCTTGCATCTTCGGCACGTCGATATGTGCCCGAGCGACCGCCCGTCTTCTCCCAGAGCGCAATGTCGCCGATAACCATCGATTTATCAGCCGACTTACACATGTCGTAGATGGTCAGAGCGGCGACCGAACAGGCCATAAGCGCTTCCATTTCGACGCCAGTTCGGTCGATAGTGTCGACCTGAGCCTCAACTTCAATGAAGTTGTCGGCAATCTCGAAATTGACGAGCACCGCTCCAATCATTAGCGGGTGACAGAGAGGGATCATGTCGCTTGTCCGCTTGCACGCTTGGATTCCTGCGACCCGAGCCACCGAGAGCACATCGCCCTTTGCGACGGCCCCCTTCGCCACAAGGGCCGTTGTCTCCGGCTCCATGTAAACGCGCCCCTTGGCTACGGCACGCCGGTAGCTCGGCTCCTTGGGCGTGACATCGACCATTCGGGCACGTCCGAGTGGGTCGAGGTGGGTGAGATGGCGATCGGGCACGATAAACCTTCAGTTGTGATTTTGGATGAGGGGGCGAGCGGCGGGATTAGCCGCCGAGCTGGCTCATAGACTTCGATGGGCGAATGAAGTGGACCTGTCCGATTGCGTGGCCTGCCCACTTCTTGTCGACTTCTCCTGCCATTGCGGCAAGTAGTTCGGCGTCGGTGGCGCCGTTACGAAGCAGCTCGCGGAGGTCAACATGGCCAAGCGCAAATAGACAGTTGCGAAGCTGACCGTCAGCCGTGAGGCGGATCCGGTCACATGAATCGCAGAATGGCTTCGTCACACTGGCAATTACGCCAAACTCGCCCTTGCCGTCTCGATAGGTGAATCGCTCGGCTGGCGAAGAGCCACGTTCGACCGGATCGAACTCAAAATGTTGGCGTGCGAGGCTGATGATCTCTTCATACGGAACAACCCGATCATTCGACCACTCGCCCTGGGCGTCCAGCGGCATGAATTCAATAAACCGAACGACCAGACCTTTGTCGCGGCCGAGAGTGAGAAAGTCGATGATCTCATCGTCGTTAATGCCGCGCATCAGCACCGCGTTGAGCTTCACGACATCGAATTCTGCCTCTATTGCAGCATCGATGCCCGCGAGCACACTTCCGAGCTCATCACGCTTGGTTAGTGCCGCGAACCGCTCGCGATCGAGAGAGTCGATCGAGATGTTGATTCGCTTCAGGCCAGCGTCTTTCAAGTCGTGCGCCATATGAGCCAACGTCGACGCGTTGGTGGTCATGGCCAGATCGACACCGAGGTTGGCCAACTTCTCGACAAGGATCGGCAGCCGGGCCCGAACCGTCGGCTCGCCGCCCGTGAGTCTGATCGAGTCGATGCCGCCTTCCTCGACCAAGATCTTCGCCAGACGCTCGATCTCTTCAAAGCTCAGCACGTCAGACCGGTCGAGCCAGGTCATCCCCTCGCTCGGCATGCAATATCCGCAGCGGAAGTTGCAGCGGTCGGTCACCGAGATCCGAAGGTCTCGATGCACCCTTCCAAACTTGTCTATCAGTTGAGTAGTCATTGGTTCAGCACGAGGATTTTCACGGCCCCTCCCGTTTCGATGCCGTCTCCGTCAGGAATGATTGCGAGGGCGTTTGCCGCGGCCATCGCTGATAACTGGTGTGAGCCTTGCTGGCCCGACGATCGTACCCGGAATGCGCCATCTGCTTCTTGCTTGGCGAAGACCCTGACAAAATGGGTCTTTCCATCTGGGCGTCGAAGAAATGGCTCGTCAGCGACAGCGAGAATGGTCGTCCGTCCCGGCTGCGGTCGTCCCATCATCTTCTCTAGGGCTGGTCTGGCGAAAAGCTCGAAGCTCACCATCGACGAAACTGGATTGCCTGGGAGCCCGAAGACCGGCGTTCCATCAATGAGACCGAATGCGAGCGGTTTGGCTGGACGAATCGCGACCTGCATCCAGTTGAAGTCGCCGAGCTTCGCGAGAACCTGCTTCACGAAGTCGAATTCGCCCATGCTGACACCACCGGTCGTCAGCAACGCGTCGCAACGCACGACGGCTTCCGTAAGCGCCGCACTGATGACGGCTTCGTCATCGGGCAAGCGTCCAAGATCAATTGGCTCCATGCCCGCGACTGTCAATGCCGCGAGCAGACCAGGGCGGTTTGAATCTCGGATCTGGCCCGGCTCAAGCGGTGCATCGCCAACGACGAGTTCGTCGCCGGTCGAGAACACCCCGACCCGGGGACGGCGCACGCAGAGAATCGACTCGCGCCCCAAGCTGGCAATGACGCCGACGTGAGCGGGAGTGATGATCGTGCCTTTCTTAAACACGACATCGCCGGGCTTGAGGTCGTCGCCAGCCGGTCGTACATGATTTCCGACAGGCACCTCGGCGAGAACATCGACGACATCGTCTTGTACATCAGGGACCGGCGTGGTGAGTTCAACCATGATGATTGCATCGGCGCCCTCTGGAATAGGGGCACCGGTCATGATTCGCATGGCCGACCCAGAAACGAGCGGCGACTGAGCAACTGAACCGGCGGGGATAGTTTCGGCCACTCGCAGCCGGACGGGAGCTTCAGCCGATGCGCCTACGAGATCGGTCGCTTTGACTGCGAATCCGTCCATTGCCGTGTTAGCAAAGGGTGGTATCGACTCGGCCGCGACCAACGTTTCGTCGAGCACCAGTCCGAGAGCGCTGCCAATTGGCACCTGATCCGAGGGAAGACGGCAGATATCGCGATCGATTCTCGCTCGTGCTTCGTCCATGGGGATCATGCGGGAAGTCTACGTCTTAGTCAGCCTGACGCCTATGCAGGACTAGATGAGACCTTCGCGCTTAGCCACATCGGCCAGGATCTCGCGGAACTGGGGCCCAACGTCGTCGCGCTGGAGCGCAAAGTCGACCACTGCGCGCAGGTAGTCAATCTTCTTGCCGGTGTCATAGCGACCCTCAGTAAATGTGAACCCGAGCATGCGCTGGTGGGTCATCAAGCGAACCATTGCGTCGGTGATCTGGATCTCGCCGCCAACCCCGGGCGGGGTGTTGTCGATCTCGTCGAAGATCTCGGGGGTGAACAGGTAGCGGCCCATGATTGCGAGATTGGAGGGCGCGTCTTCGACCGAAGGCTTCTCGACTAGCGAATTTACCTCGACCAGGTTGGGAGATATCGGGTCTACACCAGCACAGCCATAGGAGGAGATGTCGTCTTTGAGCACTTCCATGAGGCCTACCACCGAGCACTGGTGCTCCTCGTAGGCCTTTACCATCCCTTGCAGCACTGAGCTGCTCATGATGTCGTCTCCAAGCAAGACAACGAAAGGCTCATTACCTATGTGGTGACGAGCCACGCCAATAGCGTGGCCCAGTCCGAGCGCTTCACCTTGACGCACGAAGTGGATGTTGGCCATATTCGACAGCGCCCGCAGCTCGTCGGCCTCTTCGGTCTTGCCCTTCGCATCGAGAAGCTGCTCGAGTTCGCTATGGCGATCGAAATGGTCCTCCATCACCTTCTTGTGGCGAGAGGTGATGATCAGGATGTCGTCGATGCCGGCATCGATAGCTTCCTGAATCACAAACTGGATTACTGGCTGATCAACAATCGGCAGCATTTCCTTCGGGACTGCCTTCGAAAAAGGCAAGAACCGCGTTCCAAGACCCGCCGCCGGGATGACCGCTTTCTTAATTTGCGCCACGTTGAACTCCTCGACCCGAACCTATAGCTGAATCGGCCGATCATTGTTATCTCTAAGCGAATTACCCTAACCAATACGGCCAATCTGTGTCCAAAGCGGGCTGCCGAGAGCGTCCGCGATGCAGGGAGCAGCCAACATCCCGCTACCCTCTGACACTCAGAAAGCAACAGCGGACGCCAATGCTGCCGCTGGTACAGCAGGAAACTTATGCCGACTTACGAATATAAATGCACCGACTGCGACGAGCGCTTCGAGATCGAGCAATCAATCCACGACGACGCGCTCACATCGCTAGCCGGTGACGAGCACGAGCACACGCTCAAGAAGGTCTTCAGCCCGATCGGTATCGCGTTCAAGGGCAGCGGCTTCTACAAGAACGACGCTCGCGGTTCCAAGAAGAAATCAACCGCTGCGACCAGCGCATCTTCAAACGGCACCACGTCAGACAGCGCAACATCAGGCAGCTCGTCGTCAGAGAGCACTTCATCTGACAGCTCGGCGTCAAGTAGCTCGTCCGCGAGCAAAGAATCCTCAAGCAGCTCAGACAAGGCATCAAAACCAACATCGACATCGAGCGGCGAAAAGGCATCGAAGTCTTCGACTTCTAAATAACTTGTCGCGGGCACGCGTCTTTCACACCTAAGCCGGACCTCGCCCGGCATGCCCATCCTGCTTCAGCAGGAGGAGGCCCGTATGGCCAGCCCACACACCCCGGCAGCTCATCGCCCGGCTTCTTCGGCAACTCTGAAACCCGACCTGCCGCCGATCGACCGACCGCCATATCGAAAGCTGGGGGCTCGGCCGCGCCTGACCTCCATACTACGCCGCCTTAGCCCACGCCAGATCGCACTGGTCGGCCTCGCATCAGCCGTTGGTCTCATTGTCAGCGCATCAGTAAGTAGGGCGCGCCACACGACCGAGCAGTTAGGCCAGACCGCTCCCGTCGTCGTGGTGATCGAGCCACTGACAGCCGGATCTAGCTTCACGGCCTCGAACACCGAGATTCGATCATGGCCAATTGCATTCATCCCCGATGGCGCTCTTCGCAACCTCGAAAACACTTCAACTGCGATGCAATCGATGTCGCC
>JBBKWJ010000311.1:0-2800 GCA_037968895.1 Acidimicrobiales bacterium | reverse complement strand
GATTAAAGGACGGTCAGCGCTGCGGGCGACGGCGATTGCGTGTGCTGTGCCTTTGTCGGGGTGGATGCGACCAAAGAACAGCAGGTGCTCGCCGGGACTTGGATGGACAGCGAAGGCGCCGGTGTCGATACCGTGGTGAATGGTGGATGCGTAGTTAAGTCGAGGATGACGGTCGGCGTCGCTGATAGCAACATAGGTGGTGTTGGCGTCGTATTTCTCATAGACCGGGACGATCTGCTCTGATGAGAATCCGTGAATGGTCGTCACAACTGGGGTGTCGACCAGGCGGCTGTAGGTGAGAGGCAGGAAATCGAACCCGTTGTGAATAACGTCGAACTCATTCGCGTTTTCGAACACATCAGCGATATGCAGGCATTCGACGACCTTTGGATTGATGCTGTCATCTTCGGACCACCCGCACTCAACTACGGACCGGAGGCGCGCACTAGTTACCGAATCAGCGGTTGCAAACAGAGTGACATCATGTCCGAGAGCGACCAGGCCCTCGGTCAGCAAAGAAGCGAACAGCTCCCACGGCCCGTAGTGACGTGGAGGAGTCCGCCACGCGAGCGGAGCGAGAACAGCTATACGGAGCGATTTCGTGGACGGAATTCGAGATGACAAAGCAAAGGGAGCGTACCGACACCGATCGTGAAGCATCAAGAGTAAGCTGGAAGTACCTTTGGAAATCAAAGCGCCCCGCTTGGGTCGGACGACCTCTTAGGTTTCGTCGCCCTCCGCAGGCCCGACGCTTGACCGAGCCACGAACGGACTTTTGTCATGCCCAGCCCATCCCACAAATTCGCTGAATCACCCGACACTCAAAACGCACAAAGATTCGGCATCCTGTCGACCTTCCCACCGACCGAATGCGGTATTGCGACCTTCTCCGCCGCCCTCGCCGCTGGCCTAGTCGCAAACGGTGCGAGTGTAGACGTGGTGCGATGTGGCGCCACACCTAGCCTCGAGGACGCTTCGGTATTAGCGACACTCGCCACGGACCAGGACGCCGGCTTGAACTCACCGATTGAAGTTCTCAACGGCACCGACGTCGTAATCGTTCAGCACGAATACGGCCTGTATGGCGGTGAGGACGGTGCAGACGTACTCGATATTGTCGCTGAGATCGAAGTGCCTATGATCGTTGTCGCGCACACTGTGCTCACAAGTCCCAGTGCCAACCAGAAGCGGATACTTGAAGAGATCTGTGACTCGGCTGACGCTGTGGTGGTAATGACCGAAACAGCGAAGTCACGACTCGACACGGGTTTCGACGTCGATTCCTCAAAGGTAGGCGTGGTGCCCCACGGCGCTACGACTCCCTCCGCCCGGGCCACGGTTACCTCAGAAGCCGGACGTTATAACCGCGCTCCGCTTCTGCTGACATGGGGCCTGCTTGGGCCGGGGAAGGGCATCGAGTGGGCGATTGACGCGCTCGCCGACCTCACGGACCTCGAACCTGCTCCTCACTATCTCATCGCCGGCGCCACCCACCCGAAGGTCTTTGCGCGTTCGGGTGAGTCATACCGACAGATGCTCGTTAAGCGAGCGGCAGGATCCTCGGCCATCTCCTTCGATGACACCTATCGAGATCTCGCTTCGCTCACCGATCTGATCCGCTCCGCTGACCTCGTTGTCTTGCCATATGACTCGACCGATCAGGTGACTTCAGGGGTGCTCGTCGACGCAGTGGCTGCGGGTAGGCCGGTCGTCTCCACTGCATTCCCCCATGCGGTCGAGCTGCTCGGGAGCGGAGCCGGCATAGTTGTCCCACAGCGAGATCCGGTTGCCTTGTCGAACGCGATCCGATCAGTGCTCACCGATCCCGAGCGGGCCGCGTCGATGGCGGCCGAGGCACGCAGGTTGGCGCCCGACCTGTCTTGGACTGCTGTGGCTGGTCGCTACGGGGAGATCGCCTCGAGACTTGTCTCGGAACGAAAGTCAGCGAGGCGGTGAAGGTGCCATCGTTTGACCACGTGTTAAGGCTGAGTGACAACATCGGCATCTTCGAACACGCCGATCACACAACGCCGCGTAGAGAACACGGTTACTGCGTTGACGATGTCGCGCGGTTACTCATCGTCCTTGTGCGAGAGCCGGAGTCCGCCCTCGCTCTAATGGACCTCGAACGGACTGCCCTCGGGTTCCTCACCGATGCACAAACGATTGATGGAAGAATTCGCAACCGATGTACCGCTTCGGGACGCTGGGATGACACCCTAGGCGTCGAGGATTGCTGGGGCAGAAGTCTTTGGGCCTTCGGCACAGCAATCCGACAATCTCGCGACGAAGCGAACCGCAAGACTGCTCTTGATTGTTTCGAGCGAGGCTCCCAGCAACGGTCACCCCACCTTCGGTCCATGGCCTTCGCTGCCCTCGGTGCCGCCGAGGTTCTTATCGCTGATCCGAATAACAACAACGCCCAATCGCTCATCGCTGATGCCGCCGACAAGATCGGCAAGCCCGCGTCGGATCCACTTTGGCCATGGCCCGAACCCCGACTCAGCTATGCCAACGCTGCAATTCCCGAAGCCCTATTAGCCGCCGGCGATGCCCTCAAGCGACCCGACTTGATCGACCACGGGCTAGTCCTGCTGCGGTGGCTCTTGGACCGTGAGACACTTGATGGCCACCTCTCCCCTACGCCCGTCGGCGGATCCGGACCGGGCGATTCCGCACCAGCGTTCGATCAACAACCGATTGAAGCAGCCGCAATGGCCGACGCATGCCACCGCGCCTACCTAGTGACCGGAGACGACCACTGGCTGAACGGGATTCTGCTGGCCACCGAGTGGTTCGC
>JBBKWJ010000310.1:0-9345 GCA_037968895.1 Acidimicrobiales bacterium | reverse complement strand
GTGTCGAGTGATTCGGTGGGTTGGCATCGGTGGGTCTCGGAGAGAGCTGGTTCGCTGGAGTGTTTGGACTTCAGGTGTCCGTAGTCGCACGGTTGTGAAGGCGGACGCTGTCGGGCTCGTGCCGACTCCACTGCGCCGGGGTGCAGCCAGCGAGGTTGTTCCAGTCACGGATCATATGGGACTGGTCGCTGTAGCCGCACGATTGGGCGACCTGCGCCGTCGGCATCACCGCCAGCAACGACGCCGACCTCTCGAACCGGGCCAGTCGACGGAGCGTGGAGGGGTCGAGGCCCGCGAGCGATTGCATCTGTCTGGTCAGGTGCTGGCGGCTGGAGCCGACGTAGTCGGCGACGGAGGCGACCGATGGGCCGTGAGGATCGGAGATCATCTCGTAGGCGGTGTGCCATCGGGGATCAATACCGCAATCGGAGTTCATGACGCGGCCGAGCACGGCGTCAAGAACGGCGGCACGCTCACGTGTCGTGGTCTGTTCGTGGAGCTCATCCACCAGCGACTCCGACCAGCCGACAACATCAGACAGACTGACTGGTTGCGCCGCAAGGGAACTGGCGTCGAGTCCGAACAGTTCGCGAAGCCGTGTCGGTGCGAGTTCGATTGCAACGCCCCACTCGCGAGCGGCAGAGCGAATTGATGCGGGCGTCGTCCTCGGGCCTGTTGCAGCTGCGAAGGAGGAGTTGACAGCCGTCCCAGTCAACGGATCCACGCGGGTGATTGGTTCGTCGAAGCTGAGGGTGATCGTCGCTCCGCATCCGGGCAGACCCATGTGAGCTCCCGAGCGCACGGGTGTCACGTCATAGAAGACGTACCGGCGGACCAGTTCGCTGGCTGACCCTGTTGCGGCAACGATCTCGACACTGTCCTCATCACCGCAGATTAGAACCGCCTAGGTTCCATTTGTTCAAGACCGCGACGTACAAGAGCGTCATGATCGAGACCTGATGCGAGTGAAGGAGCACCGATGAACACCACCGGAATCATCCCGTACGTCTTTTGTGTCGATGCCGGGGCCACCGCCGATTGGCTAATCGACCACTTCGGGCGTCTCGGCTTCAAAGAGGCTGGGCGTTGGCACAACGACGAAGGCGAGGTCACCAACGTCGAGATCACGGTTCCAGGCGGTGAAGTCTGGCTCGACGGGCCGGTCGCTGATTGGTCCGAACGACGTCAAGGCCTCCCCGCATGGACCGGTTTCCTCGTTGATGACGTCCAAGCAGTCCACGACGAGCTCGCTCGATCTGGGATGGCCGTCGACGCTCCCCGCAATCGCCCTTTCGCCGCAACCGAGCTCACGCTCACTGACCCAGAAGGACATCTGTGGGGCTTCATCGAACGCCACAACCAATCCTGAGAACGTCGCACCGCAGTACCGGTGCAACAAGTGGCGTGATCGATCCGGTATTCGGTGACTCACGCTGGGGCCGAGCTGTGCGGTCAGTTTTGCCTCGACTTGGTATTTCTGTTCGCTTGATATCGAGCGGCTCAGGGCCCGTGACCAATCTCGGGGACGCACCACAGTTGGTGTCGAGGTCCCGGTGACCTCATCGCCGCTGACATGATCGTCGAGTCGTGCTCAGCAGCGAAACGCAGGGATGGTCGACGGTCTCACGACTCGCTGGGCGGCAGGCTCAGGTGATCAATGGAGTACAGCGCAACGGTGGAGCGTTGGGCCTCGATTGATCAGTCTTCGGTCGATGCCTCGGCGTTGGTGGAGCGGTGATACTCCGAGGTTGTCGATGTAGAGCTGGGGCGGTCCGTCGAGGTGGTGCTGGATCATGGCTTGCAGCTGTCCCACAACCGCACCGTCGATGATTGCTGTGAGCAGCAACTGGCCGTTGTCAAGCACGGTTTGGAGCAACTCGTCATTGATCTCATCGTCGAACACGTCTTCGGCGACAACACCGAGAACGTCGACATTGCGTTGGTTGATCCGCACGACGTCGAACCTGTTCTTCGGTTCCATGGTCAACGGTATCGGAGCTCGCACTTCCAATCGTCAGGTTTGAGCTCAAGGGTGGTCGTGACAACGAACACAGGTTGAGTGTCAGCCAGGTGACATCCCGTCGGACACTTTCGAAGGAGAATGTGGTTCAAGAGGACGAAGGAAGGATCCAGGATGCAACCAAGGACCAAAGGCTTTCGTGTCGAATTCGCACACGTCACTGTCGGAGTATTCGGGCTCTCATCGCCCAATCAATCATTGCCAAATCAGTCGGCCGATCTTGATCCCGAGCACTTCGACTGTTCGGAACTGGTCCAGTGGGCCACCCCCCTGTAGTGGAGTCTGGCTGGCTCCTGCCAGTAGCGCACCCTGTCCGCCTGTCGCGGCGGGATCGATGGCGCTCTACCCGCCCTTAATCACGACCAAGAACGCGCCGTTGCGCGCTCGGCAACCGGCGCTATGACGGAAGCGACCGCTCGATATCGCGCGCGCATCGCTGCGGTGGGTGGCCCGGTTCAAGCGTGACGTGTGAAGATGTTGCGGTGCCTCGATCTCCCGTCACCTGCGCCGTCTGCCACCAGATGCGAGTACGAGGCTCGTTCAGTGACGCGGGCGACGTCTTCATCTGCGCCGAATGTCAGGCGGATGCCAAGCAGCTCTTTGAGATCCAGGACAGCATCTGGGCCGAGACCGGCGAAACGAGCGAGTCAGCCGACGGGACCCGCAAGGGTGTGGATCTCTGACTGACGGTCTGTGGGACGAGATTCTGCGGCACCACGTCAGGGCCGTTACGAGCGGTCCGATTTGGTCGGTATCGGTGATTATGTGCGGTTGTCACCGAGCGTCTTTGCTCGCGCCGACGGCTCCGCTTGTTGGCGCACTTCGACCTTGCTATCGAGCCCGGGCCTGCTACCCTTACATTTATGTCTAAAGTAAAGAAACGTCGACGAGGGTCCTCCAAAATTAGCTCCAAGCATCAGATCACCATTCCCACCGAAGCTCTGCGTAGCGCCGGACTCGAAGTCGGCGACCGCGTCATCGCCCACTCCGACGGAGCAGGACGAGTCGTCCTGGAGCGCGAACCCGACGTCGTGGCCGAACTCGCCGGCGCACTCACCGGCATCTACAAACGAAACGAACTCGACGAGCTACGCGCCGAATGGGATTGACCCACCTCGACGCCGGCGTCATCATCGGATTCCTCGATGCCGACGACGCCCACCACGCTGAAGCGACCTCGACCCTGACCCAAGCTCTCGACAATGCAGATCAGCTCGCAATGGCGGCGTCTGCCTTTGCTGAATGTCTCGTCGGCCCAGCACGAAGAAGCGAACAGGCGATTCAAGTCGTGACAGCTACCTTCGAGCGACTCCCGATCCATATCATCGACCTCAACCCAGAAATTGCCATCGCAGCCGCCCGACTCCGATCTCGCCACCGTTCCCTCCGGCTACCCGATGCGCTCGTCATCGCAACCTCCGCCGTAGCCGAGGCCGACCAACTCGTCACGACTGACCGCCGGTGGCCGACCCAGACCAAGCTTCAAGTCGCGTTCAACATCGTGACGATCTGACCCAGCCCTCAAACAGCGGCAGCGCTTCTGAGCGTGCAGATCGATGATGAGAGCGGGTCGGACTCAAGCTCGTCGTGGTCGAATACGGCAACGAGTTCGAGTCGCGCGCCAAGGGCTTCGAGGTATTGGCGCAGGGTGGAGACGCGGACGTCTTCTGAGTGCTCGAGCGGGGAGATCGCCCCTCGGCCAACAATCGAAGTGCCGACGGCCGGCATCGAACCGACAGCCCAGGAGTTAGAAAACCAGTTTGTCGGACCGATGGCGAGAGCCGAGGGGTCTCGCTATCGGAAGTGCTGGTTGAGGGTTCGGTTCCACTTGTTTGATGGCAGTGATTGGTCGAGCACTGCCATACCGGTACCGAATTTGCTGATCTTGCTCGGACGGATACCAAGGGCCCACAGCTGACGGTCGGCAACGCTTGGGGAGCCTGCACTCTTGGTTTCCACGATGTAGCGGTCGAGGCTGATCGAGTTGCCCGTCGTTCCAGTCCAGCGAAGCCCCGAGTCGATGGTCAGCCGGGCGACGTCGTCGAGGTCGACGAGCGTCATGCGGCGATAGTGCGTGGTAAGCACCGGTTTCAGTGTCGCGGCCAACCCAGGCCGGCCCAACAGCAGGTCGACGAAGTCCTCTGCCTTGTCGTCCAATTCGCTTCGCGAGCCGAACGTAAGGGTTTGACGGGTCTTGACGGTTGCTCCGCGATTTCCCTTGGTCTTCACCTCGAGCATCGTGGTGCGGGAATCGAGGTAGGAGCGGGTGCGCACCTTGAAACGTTTCCGGCGTTTATAGGCAGTCGAGCGAAAGCTCTCGAGGTCGGGGGTGTCGAAGTAGACCGACTCGTAGCCGAAGCTGCGCTGCTCATCAATCTCCAACGCCGCGAGGCGACCGTCGAGTGGGGCGAGAAGCGCAGACAGTTGCACTGCGCCGAGGAGGTACTTGCGGTCCACCCGAGTCTGGAGCGCCGCCGCGTCATTGATCTGATCGAGCGAGATGCCAGGGAGCGCAACAACAAGTTCCGCAGGCGAGTGATGGCCGTGGAGCGTTTGCATCGGGGCGACGTTCATCGGTTGATGCCGACGCCGGCGCCGACGCGGGTGCGGGCGATGGTGTTGGTGGTGTTGATGGTGTCGTCGTGGAGCTGGTGGGTGCGGTTGGCTCCGGCCGGGGGGCGGCGGAATCGGACATCAACAGCGGTTGTGTCGTTGACAAGGTCAACCTTCTTGACTTTGACCCTCAGGATCTCGGCTCCGAGCAGGGTTTCGAGGCGGGCAGTCAGTTGGTCCTCGTCGGTGTAGGCCGCGTCGAGATTTACCAGCTGATGACGGTTGGCGGCGAAGAGGCGGGGGTGATCGCCGATGAACAATGCGAGCAGAATCGTGGCCATGAGCGCAGGGCCTACCCAGAGAGGATCGACTGCGAATCCGGCCAGGAGCCCAAGAGCCAGCGAGCTGAAGTAGTAGGCGACCTCTTCTTGGGCAAGTTCGGAGCTGCGCAAGCGGATGATGGAAAGGACGCCGAAGAGTCCGAGCCCCAGACCTGCGCTCACGTCGCTGGAACCAAGTGCGGTCGCAACCGCCATGACCCCGATATTGAGTCCCAGAATCGCAACGACCATGTCCTTGCGCTGGTAGCGGGGGAAGTAGAGGCCAAAGACCAGTGCCGTGATGGCGGTGATATCGGCGCCGATAATCAGTAGTTGAGACATGTTGGGAGAGCTCCTTGGGTGTGTGATCATCAGTAGATACGCCGACCTTGAGAGAACTCTGTGAACCGTCTCGGAAGTTCTCTACAGCCGTTTGCGGGGATTCTCAGGAAACTCACAGACAGGATGTAGAGCTTCTTCAAGTCGTTCCCGTTTAGTAATGGCATGCACCTCCCACTACCCCGCAAACGCACGCTCGCCTCGATCTTGCTCGCAGCATCGCTCCTCGCCGGAGCATGCGGATCAACGACCGCTGATGTAACCGCTGACACAACCGCTGGCTCCTCCGATGTCGCACTCGTTGGCGCACTTGTCGAGGTATCGGCCAACGCTGGCTTCTTCGACAGCAGTCTTGTACACGACCTGGCGATCGACTTTGACCAGGACGACTACACCGAGATGGTCACCACCTACGAGACCGAAGGCGAGAAGGATTGGATTGAAGCGACCGTGACGGTCGACGGCACGATCTTCGAGAACGCTGGTGTTCGGCTCAAGGGCAACTCATCGCTGCGCGGCCTGACCTTGGAAACGGCAGACAACCCCGAGGACCTTCCGTGGCTCATCAAGCTCGACAAATACGCAGATGAGCAGAACTACCAAGGCATCAACGACATTGTCATTCGAGCGAACTCGACCGAAACGTCGCTGAACGAAGCCGTGGCACAAGAACTGCTCGCGCTGGCCGGCCTGGCTGCGCAGGATCCGGTATCGACCACGTTCACGGTGAACGGCAGCGACACCGAACTCCGCCTGGCGATCGAACACCCCGACGAAGTGTGGGAAGAGGACAACTTCGACACCGACCAAGCTGCCCTCTACAAAGCGGACAGCACCGGCGACTACAGCTACCGCGGCACCGACTGGGAATCCTACGACGACATCTTCAACCAGAAGGTCGGCGAGGACGACCTCGATCCGTTGATCGCCTTCCTAGATTTCATCAATAACAGCGACGATGCAACGTTCGCCGCCGAGCTTGATCAGTGGCTCGACGTCGAGAGTTTCGCGACGTACCTGGCCTTTCAAGACCTCATCCAAAACGGTGACGACATCGACGGTCGCGGCAACAACTCCTACCTGCACTACAGCTACGACACCGAGCTGTTCACCGTCGTCTCGTGGGACTTGAACCTGGCGTTCAATACCGCCAACGTGGACACTGGCGGCGCTCCGGGTCAGGCTGGCGGCCCAGTCGGCGACGCTACGGATGGTCGCCCGGCACGCCCCGAGTTCGCCCAGGGCGCGGTGCCAGCAGACGGCGCGGTGCCAGCAGAGGGCGCGGTCCCGGCTGACGGCGGGTTGGCCGGACCCCTGGATGGTGCAGCTGCTGGACAGGCCGGGGTTGGACTTGTTGGCTCGGGCGGTAACAACATCTTGTCCACCCGCTTCCTCGCCGACAACACCTTCTCGGCCGCATACGATCAAGCCGTGACCGATCTGACCGAGACCCTCTTCGCCAGCGGGGCTGCCGCAGACATCGTTGCCCGATGGACTGACCTGTTGTCTGTCGAAGCCGCCGACCTGGTTCCCGTCGCCACGATCGATGCCGATGCCACCGCAATCTCCAACACCTTCCCAGCGATCTAGTGTCTGACTCCTCGTCGCCGCTTGTGCTCGTCGTTGACGACGAGGAGAACATTCGCTTCCTCGTCGAGACCGGCCTGGGCCTTGCTGGTTTCGACACGGTCGGCGCGAGTGATGGCCGACAGGCGTTGGCCGCCGTTGCCGAACATCGTCCCCAGCTCATCGTTCTCGACGCAATGATGCCCGAGCTCGATGGCTTCGATGTCCTTCGCCGGCTTCGCGACGGAGGCGACAAAACCCCCGTCATCTTCCTCACCGCACGCGACAGCACCGAGGATCGGGTCAAAGGGCTCACCGAGGGCGCCGACGACTATATGGTCAAACCCTTTGCAGTGGCCGAGTTGGTCGCCCGGGTCGAGCTGCGTTTGAAGCAGTCCGGCGTGGCACGCCAACAAACCTTGTTGACGTGCGCCGACCTGGAGATGGACACCGACGCGCACCGTGTCACTCGGGCCGGCGACACGGTCGAACTGTCACCGACCGAGTACAAACTGCTCGAAGTGTTGATCAGTAACGCAGGCCGGGTACTCACACGAACGCAACTCCTCGATCACGTCTGGGAGTATGACTTCGACGGTGACTCCTCGATCGTCGATACCTACATCAGTTACCTGCGGAAGAAGGTCGATTCGGTCGACCCGAAGCTGATCCACACCATTCGTGGTGTCGGCTTCTGCCTGCGCCACGACGCATGAGTCTCCGGGCGCGACTCGCCACTGCGTTAACGGTTGTCCTGCTGCTCGTTGTCGCCATGTCCGTCACCGTGGTTGTGCTGCAGCGGGCGCGTCTGATCGAACAGCTCGACGACCGGTTGACCCTCATCGCACCGTTGGAACGGCCCCTCGACACGGCCCCACCGGTGCAAGCAGACGACCAGCCAGTTCGGCCCGATCAACCGCAGGCTTTTGCACAGGATCGACGACAAATTTCTGACGTGTACATCGCGGTGGTGACGCCTGACGGTTCGGTCGACGTGTTGGTGGTAGGTCAGCTGCTCGACCAGGTAGTCGACACAGCAACGTTCACGAACATTCCCGATACCCGCACGTTCTCGACCGCCGAGTCCGTGGACGGATCCGCATCGTTCCGCGTGCTGCTGGAGCCCACACTCGATGGCCAGGCCACGACCGTCATTGCGTTGCCCACGAGCGACATCGACCAAACCGTCAACCGTCTCATTCTTACCTTCACCATCTTCGCGGTTGCCATCGCCGGCATTCTTGGCGCACTCGCGTGGTGGGTCTGGCGTCTGAGCCTCGTACCACTCGCCCGTATCACCGACACCGCCGATGCGATTGCGCACGGCGATCGCGAACAGCGCGTTCCCGAGCTGAGCGACACCACCGAGGCTGGTCGTATGGCCCGGGCGCTCAACACGATGCTCGACCAGCGCGACGAGTCCGACGACCGCCTCCGCCAATTCGTATCCGACGCGTCCCATGAGCTACGGACGCCGTTGACGTCGATCCAGGGGTACCTCGAGCTCTACGCTTCGGGCGGCTTCCGCGAACGATCAGAGATGGACGATGTGGTCCGAAGGATGACCGGCGAATCCGATCGTATGCGCGACCTGGTCGAGAACCTGCTGCAGCTTGCCCGCATGGACGAAGAACCAGCACTGGTCATGAAGCTCACCGACATCGGTGAACTCGTGCGCGACGTATGCGCCGACATGGGCACGGCGCACCGCGGTCGATCTATCGAGGCCGAGGCACCGGAGCGGGGACAACTGATGGTCGATATCGATGAGAAGAAGGTGCGCCAGATGCTCACCGGACTGGTTGACAATGCACTCATTCACGGACCCGACGCCCAGGTCGTCGTGAGCGCCGGGCTCACCGGCGCCAGGCTCGTCTTCTCGGTAGCCGACGATGGTCCGGGAATGACCGAAAAGGAATCGAGTCGCGTCTTCGATCGGTTCTATCGGGGTGACAGCTCTCGCTCGCGTGCCCGAGGCGGAAGCGGCCTTGGACTTGCCATCGCCAAGGTGGTGTCCGAGCAGCACGGCGGGCGCATCGTGCTCGATACGTCGCCGGGCAACGGCGCGACCTTCACGATCACCCTCCCAGCTGGCCGGAGCTAGCTGGCTCGCTTGTAGCTATAGCTACAAGCATCTAGCCGCGGAATACTTCGGTGCGGTCAAACGAGCGGCGCAGCTCGAGATACTCGTGAAGATCTAACTTCGGAGGGGAACCTTTCCGCACGCGTTGCGCCTGGGCCGCCTGGCCATACAGAAGATCGATCGCAAGCATTGCCATCGACTTCGCTGGGTTCACCGCGGCGAGCACATGGTCGTGAACGAGGTAGTCGCTGCTGTGGGGCGAACCTGTGGTGCCACCACTGCGTGGATGAACGATTGGCATGAGCATGCCAAGGTCGCCCATGTCAGTTGAGCCGCTTTGGTGTTTGGCGACACCCATGTTCTCGCTCCCGACGACCTGGGCGCAATTGTCGTATTGGAGTTCGATCAGGTTCAGGTCAGGCGAATTGGGCAGGTAGCCCGACACCGTCTCGATGTGGACCTCT
>JBBKWJ010000309.1:0-28257 GCA_037968895.1 Acidimicrobiales bacterium | reverse complement strand
AGACCGTTGTCGGTGGCGAGGGTGACGGTGGCCAGCATCGTCTTGTCGCCGAGTTCGGCGAGGAAGAACGCCAAACCGACAGTGAAGAAGACCGACCGGGCGTTTCTGGCGGCTCGTGCAGCGTCGTCTTCGGTCAGTTCGTCGCCGCGGAGTGTCCAGGCGGCGAAGGCGAGGAATGCGATACCGGCAGCGATGGAGATCGCGTCCGTTGGAAGTGCGGCGCCGATGGCGGCGCCGACGAGGACGCTGAACAGGTGCACGACAGCGGTCGCAGCGGTGATCGCAGCCAGGATCGTGCGTGCTCGGTAGCGGGTGGCGAAGGTCATCGCCATTAGCTGACTCTTGTCGCCGAGTTCGGCAACGAAGATGATGCCGAGGCTAATCAGAAATGCGTTCATGCTGTCCTTCTGAAGTGTGGCGCACATGTGTGGGAGAGGGTTTGGGGCTGTTTTTAGCTTCTACTACGTCACCCGCGTGGCGAGCGCGTTCATCGTGGGCGGATGCTCTCCTCCCGGTATCGGGTGCCAAGTAGCTGGCAACGTTCCCGCCGTCTATCTGCTACCAGCTGCCTGTGGGAATCCGCGGCAATGTGATGGCGACCTCAGCACCGCCGAGGCCACTTTCGCCAATATCAAGTGAACCGCCCACTGCTTCCGCCGTCGAACGGGCGATGTCCAGCCCCAAACCAGTCGACCCACCGCCGCTGACGCCACGGGTCAGGGCCGCCTCATCGAGGCCAGGGCCTGCGTCGCCGACCCAGATCCGGACCTGGCTATTTCGATCTTTGAATCCGACCGTGAAGCGCACGCCCTCGTCGGTGTGGGAGAAGACGTTCTCGATCAGCACATCGACGACCGCTTCCAACGACGCCGACGACACCGGCACCATGAGCGGCGCTCTACCCCGGTCGAAGGACCACGGTCGCTCGGTGTCTTCGGCCAGCACTGACCAGAACTCCACTCGCTCGGTGATGATCGCCGCTGCATCGCAGGATTCCGACGCGCCACCGAGGGAGGTCCTGGCTTCGGTGATCAGGTCGTTCACCACCCGCGTCACGTCGACGACATCGCCACGCAACTCCGCCGCCAGCGCATCGTCGGCCACCTGGTCAACCCGCATGCGAAGCTTGGTCAGCGGTGTGCGCAGGCGATGCGACAGCTCGGCTACCAGTTCGCGTTCGCGCTCCAACATCGAGGACACTTGTGAGCCCAAGCGGTTGAACGCCTGGGACAATTCCACCAGCTCCGGTGGCCCAGCGGGATCGACCCTGGTCGACAGATCCCCTTGACCCAGCTGATGGGCCGCAGCGGCCAGCTCTTGGGCTGGCCGGACGATGGAACGAGCCAGACGATCAGCGACGAGCACTGACAACCCGACCAGTGCGACAGCTACTCCCGCCAGAGCCGCCCAGGCGGTCCGCTGCCCTCCACGCAAGTCGCTGTCGGGCACGAAGACTCGAATGGCCGAGAGGTCTCCCGGACCACTCGCAACGGCGGCGACGACCTCGACCCCGCCGTCGATTGACCCGATCGCTGACACCCCACGCGACAACGCGGCGTCGAGACGCTCCGACACAATCACCTCGGGACCGATGGTCCATCCGCTAGACGTCATTACGGTCATCCGGCCGGCGCGGCCGCTGGGAGTTGCACCGACCGCAGACTCGATCTGATCTCGTGTGCTGCCCGACACAAGCGCCGGCACGATCGCAGTTGCATCGGACCGAGCCGCATCGATAGCCCGATCCTGAGCCGTGGTTCGGACCAGGAAGCCCAGTGGCACGACGAAGGCGACGGACACCATCACCGAGATGGCAACGAAGACGGTGATGAGTTGGCGCCTCATGACGGGTCGATCAGCTTGATCCCAACGCCGCGCACCGTGTGGAGGTAGCGGGGCTCGGCAGCTGTCTCGCCCAGCTTGCGGCGCAGCCACGAGATGTGAACGTCGATCGTCTTGTCCGCCCCGCCATAGGGCTGTCGCCAAACCTCTGCATACAACTCCTGACGACTCACAACTTCACCGGCCCTTGTGGCCAGAAAGGCCAGCAGATCAAACTCCTTGCGGTTCAACTCCACGGAGTCACCGTTCAGCTTCACCGTCCGCGACCGCAGATCAACGGTCATGTCGCCGACAGCCAGGTTGTTCGATGGGCCGACAACTGCTGAGCGGCGCAACAATGCCCGGACACGGGCTTCGAGCTCAGCCCCAGAGAAGGGCTTCACGACATACTCATCGGCCCCGGCATCAAGAAGACGCACGATCTCGGCGTCGTCGTCCCGAGCAGTTGCGATAATCACTGGCACCTGCGACACGCCCCGAATCATCCGTAACACGTCACCGCCGTCGACGTCAGGCAACCCGAGGTCGAGCACAACGACATCTGGATCGTTATCGATCACGCTTTGCAGTCCGGCCATACCGGTCGCCTCGGACCACACAACGTGCCCTGCACCAGCGAGCGCTCGAACGGCCAACTGCCGAATCTGGTAGTCGTCTTCAACAATCACGATTGATACCACGAGCTGAAACTAGACGACCGGGATGAGGGCGGTGTACCCATCGAGGGTCATTAGGGTTCATTTAGGGTGGCGTTGACCTTGAGGAGTGATGCTTTCGGCGACACTGAAGCAATGAAGAAGCTGATGCTGTTCTCGATGTGGCTCGTTGCAAGCGTAGGAGCCGTTGGTGTTGCGTGGGCCGGCGTCTCAGTCGTCGACAACCAGGTCGTCGATCCGCCGTCGGCCGCTGACTTTGCCTCGCCTAACGACAACGCCGAGTCTGGACTGGAGACCCCGCCTAGCAGTTCAAGCACGACTACATCCGACGCAGAACGCGGGTCGTCAACGACGCTTAGCCAGGGCGACGTATCCACCACCGGTAACCAAGTTCCCTCGTCGACCCGTTTGACGCCTGGGGCAACGACACCTTCAAACAACTCGTCTACGTCGCAAACAGCCAAGACGTCAACCACGGGCTCGACGCCCCAATCGGCACCGGCAACAGCACCTTCGTCACAACCAACCGCCCCTAGCCCCGCATCCTCGACCCAGACCTTCGCGTTGACCGGCGGCACAGCGGCGATCTCATTTTCGGCATCGGGAGTCGAAGTCCTCTGGGCCACCCCGAACCCCGGCTTTGATGTCAAGATCGAACCCGAGTCGCCCGGCATCAAGGTTGAGTTTCGAGCCGAGCATCATCGATCCCGAGTCGATGCCTGGTGGTCCGGCGGACCCCAAAGCTCCATTCGTGAAGAGCCGCGAGACTGACCCTCTGACGGCAGCTCGCACGCTTCAAGAAGCAAGAAAACACCGAACCGGCGGTTCAGGGGTTTCCGATGACCTGAGACAGCAAACTAGAGCGGGTGAGGGGAATCGAACCCCCGTATTCAGCTTGGGAAGCTGATGTTCTACCATTGAACTACACCCGCAGCAAGCCCACAGCGTACGTCATTGGATGCCAATTTGCGTAACGCATATCGCGTCGCAGGCACGACACCTTTTTTGATTCAAGATCTTGGCAGATTCGCCGACAGTAAAGGTATGACTACCGGATTCGCTGTCGCGAGCGTGATACAAGATCAGGTGCGCTCGCAACGAGCCATGATCAGCGCGCTCGACGACGACACGATCTGGGCAGTCAGCGCTGCGTGTAGCGGGGGCCGCAGCCACCGTCGTCGAGGTCTGCTTTCACACAACGCACGCGAACTTCGGTTTGAGTCTTGGGACGGCGAAGTCACCTTTGCCGCGCCATTGAACCGGACCCATGTGAGACGCCGTTCAGGTGGTCGCGTGCGAGTCCAAATCGACGGCGAAGTCTGGATCCTCTCCGAGCCTCAAGACTTGCGGCTCGTCATGTCGGCCGCCCCCAGGGTGCCTCGACGAGTGGCCAATCCTTCGGCTCGCTTCCTGGGACTTTTCGAACACCTTTAGGCCACCTGCCCGGCGGGCGACGCAAGAGTCGAGCCTTGCCACTAGCCTGGCGCACGTGATTCTCTCTGACCGCACGATCCGCGAACAGATGGCTAACGGGCGACTCGTCATCGAACCGTTTGACGACTCGATGGTGCAGCCGTCGTCGGTCGACCTTCGGCTCGACACCTATTTCCGGGTGTTCCGCAATCACACCCTGAGCCACATCGACGTGAAGCAGAATCTCGAAGAACTCACCGAGCTGGTTGAGGCGAGCGATGAGAACCCGTTCATCCTTCACCCAGGCGAGTTCGTACTTGGCTCAACCGCCGAGCGCATCGCGATTCCGTCTGACCTTGTTGGGCGCATCGAAGGTAAGTCGAGCCTCGGTCGCCTCGGTCTCTTGATTCACACCACGGCGGGCTTCGTCGACGCTGGTTGGGACGGCCAACTCACACTCGAATTCTCGAACGTGGCGAGCCTGCCGATCACGCTCTACCCAGGGATGAAGATTGGTCAGATCAGCTTTATCCAGATGACTACTGAAGCCGATAACCCATACGGCACGTCGGCGCTCGGCTCGAAGTATCAAGGCCAACGGGGCCCTCGCCCCAGTCGCTACTGGGAAAACTTCGACGCCTAGCAGTCGCGGCTGCGAGAAATCGCCTGCCCCTGTCACCACCCTCCCTTAGGATGCCGAAGTGATCGCATCCCTCAGGCCAGACCAGCTCTATGTCTGGTGGGCCACGCTGTGGGCGGCTGCCATGCGCGGTTTCGGCCTTGCTGCGATGATCTACTGGGTCGACACCGTCGGTCTTGATCCCTTCCAGCTTGTGGTACTTGGTACCGCTCTTGAAGCTGGCGTGTTCCTCGCCGAGATCCCAACCGGCGTTGTCGCTGACACTCGAAGTCGCAAGCTATCGCTCGTCATCTCGCACGTTGTTGTCGGGATCGGCGTGATCGCCACCGGACTCACCGGCGATTACTTGCTGCTCATCCTGGCCCAGATCTTCTGGGGCGTTGGTTGGACGTTCAAGAGCGGCGCCGACGTTGCCTGGATCACCGACGAACTCAACGATCAGGCCGAGTCAGACCGCGCGATCACGAAGGCCGCTCAATGGTCGCAGATCGGTTCAATCGCTGGCATTCTCGTCGCCGGCGGCCTTGGCGCGCTCACCAGCTACACCACCGTCATCGTGGTTTCGGGAATAATGCTGCTGGTGCTTGGAGCGCTAGTCGCAGCGCTGTTCCCCGAGCACGAGTTTGTACGGGCCGAGGGTGAAACCTGGACCGAGGCCGTCAAGGTGCTGAAGACGGGGTTGTCGCTTGTTCGTGCGGAACGGGTGATCCTTGGCGTCTTTCTCGCCACCCTGCTTATCGACATGGGCTCAGAGGCAATTGACCGATTGTCGGTCAAGCAATTCGACGAACTCGGCTTTCCCGACTCGGCCGACCCGATCATCTGGCTCATGGTGCTGAACGTCTGTGCGTTCGCTCTGTCGGCTGTCTTCCTTCGCATCATCGGCCACCGTATCGACGGCGAAAGTGCGCCGCGGCGACTCTATGCAAGCGGTCTAGCCGTTGCGATTGTCGGTGCCTTCTTGCTCGCAGCAGCGCCTTCGCTTGCATACGGGGTGGTGGGTGCATTGCTCTTCCGCAGCGTGTCGTGGTCGGTGTTCCCCGTCGTCGGAGCAGTTTGGGTAAACCGCCGGGCGAGCAGCGATGTGCGGGCCACCCTGCAATCGTTCCTCGGCCAGGCTGGCTCGTTTGGCGAGGTCGCTGGTGGTCTATTTCTCGGTGGCGTTGCGCAGCAATTCAGCCTGCCATTGGCGTTCACGGGATCCGGCATCTTCTTCTGTCTGGCCATGATCGTAGTGATCAAGAATCGCCCCGCCGTCGCTGTGGCCTAGTGGTGTTGTGTTGCATGGTGTTTACGGCAACCATGACGTGATGTCGTTTCCCCTCGAACAGTTTCAACCGGCCGGAATTCACCTCGACACAGCATCGGTCGGCCTTGCCCCACGGGTTGGAGTTGATGCCCTCCACGATGCCATCGACGCATGGCACCGAGGCAAGGCGACGGCCAGCGGCTATGACGTGTATGTCGGTGAAAGTCGCCGAGCCTTCAGCCGAATCGTTCAATGCCCGGTCGACTGGGTCGCAATCACCACACCTGTATCCGTGGCCACGGCCCACGCTGCCGCGCTGCTCGAACCAGGCGACACCGTCCTCGTCGCCGCCGAAGACTTCACTTCGGTGCTCTTTCCGTTTCTCGAACGCGAGCAGGACGGCATCATCGTCAAGATTGTCCCCCTCGATCTACTGATCGACTCCATCACCGATGACGTAGCGATGGTCGCAGTGAGCGCGGCGCAATCGGCCGATGGAAGGCGCATCGACCTTGACCTCCTCGCAGCAACAGCCAAGGTTGCTGGTGCGCTGACCTACCTCGACGTCACTCAGGCTGCGGGCTGGGTCACGATCGACGCGACGGCGTTCGACATCACGTCGTGCGGTATCTACAAGTGGCTGTGCTCGCCCCGCGGCGCCGGCTTCATGACCGTCGCTCCTGACCTCTGGGACAAGATGCGGGCAGTTGCCCCCGGTTGGTATGGCGGCGAAGACCCCTGGACCTCTACATACAACGCACCGTTGCGCCAGGCCGCATCCGCTCGTCGCTATGACGTGTCGCCGGCCTGGCTTTGCTGGGTCGGTGCGGCCCCCGCACTGGAACTCTTCGCCGACATCGGTTCTGCGGAGATTGGCGCCCACAACATCAGGCTCGCCAACGCGTTCCGAACGGGCCTAGGGCTTTCACCCTCTGACACCGCGATGGTCAGTCTCGACCTCGCTGAAGAGCAAGTGCAGAAGCTGCAATCGGCTGGTGTTAACTTCGCCAATCGGGCTGGCCGAAGTCGGTTCTCGTTCCACCTCTACAACACCGACGCCGACGTCGACGCCGTGTTACTCATGCTTGATTCGTAGCAGCCTCGCGAGGCTCGCCTCAGAACTTACGCACGCGAGGCAGTGAACACGAGCTCTGAACACTTTGGTGTCTGACACCAAAGTGTTCGTTCGCTAGTTAGGCCTCGTCGGTTTCGGCGACAGTCTCTGGCTCGGCTGCTTCGACAGGTGTTTCGTCGAGGACGAGTTCCGAAGTGTCGGTTGCCATCAGCTCAGCAACCATCGTGTCGGTCGACGTCGCTATCGACACTGCGGTGGCTCGTTCTTCCGCAACCGCCTGGCGGATGACGTCAGCTTTGGCCTCGGCTATCGCCTCACCGTTTTCGATGGCTTCGAGCACGTGCATTGAGATGTCGGCCACGATCATGTCTTCGTTGCCATGACCCTTCACGCCATCGTCCATCATGATGTAGCAGAACGGACAGGCCGTCGCGACGCGTGATGCACCGGTCTCGATCAGCTCAAGCGAGCGCTCGTCGTTGATCTTTGTGCCGATGTCTTCTTCCATCCACATGCGAGCGCCACCGGCGCCACAACACATGCCCTTCGTGCCGTTTCGTCCAGCTTCGACGATCTGCACGCCCTTGATCGAGCCGATCACATTTCGAGGCGACAAGTAGACGTCGTTGTGGCGACCGAGGTAGCAGGAGTCGTGGTAGACGATGCGCTCTTCGAGTGATGCCTCTGAGACGTCGAGTTTGCCGTCTGCGATTAGCGACTCAAGGAATTGAGTGTGATGGATGACTTCGTAGTTGCCCTCGAGCTGGGGGTATTCGTTCTTCAACGTATTGAAGCAGTGGGGGCACTGGGTGATGATCTTCTTGACGCCGAGCGTGTCGAGAGTCTCGATGTTTTGCTTGGCGAGCATCTGGAAGATGTATTCGTTGCCCGAGCGGCGGGCAGGGTCACCCGTGCACAGCTCGGATGGGCCAAGAATGGCGAAGTCGATATTGGCCCTCGCCATCAGCTTGGCCATCGACTGCGTGACCTTCTGGTTCTTGTCGTCGAAGCTGCCTGCGCAACCAACCCAGTAGAGGTATTCGTGGCTCATGACCTCGGTGCCGTCGACGACAGGAATGTCGAGGTTCTTGGCCCAGTCGGCCCGAGTGCTCTGGCTCATCGCCCAAGGGTTTGACGAGTTCTCCATCGAACGGAAGGCGGTACCCAACTCGGTTGGAAAGTCGCTCTCCATGAGGGTGAGGTAGCGGCGCATGTCGAGGATCTTGTCGAGGATCTCGATGTTGACCGGGCAGATCTCGTCGCACGCCTTGCACGAGGTGCAGGCCCACACCTCTTCGGTTGTGATGCGTTCGAAGACCCAGTCGGCTTCGACCTTGATCTCGGCGTCGACTCCGATGGGAGGCGACACGACCGGATTGCCGGTGCGAGCCATGACTTCGCCGGTCTTGAGCACGATCTCGCGAGGGTCGAGTGGTTTGCCGGTGGCGTTGGCCGGGCAGACCGAGGTGCAGCGCCCGCACATGGTGCAGGCGTCGGTGTCGAGCAGTTGCTTCCAGGTGAACGAGCCGATGGTTGATGCGCCAAAGGTTTCGAGCTCGGTGTTGTCGAGGTCTGGCATTGCCTTCATGGCGCCCTTCGGACGCTCACGTGGTGCGAGGTACATGTTCAACGGCGAGGTGAACATGTGACGGAGCATGGTGCCAGGAATAATGATGAGGAAGGCGATAAAGGTGAAGACGTGAGCGGCCCACCAGGCCTGGTGCCATCCGGCGAGCGAGTCGGAACCATCGATGAGAGTGGCCAGTGGATAGCCGATGACCGACCACTTCTCGTACTCAGGCATGCCCTGCTCAGCAATGCGGAATGCCTCGGCGCCGAAACCGGTCACGCCGATAGAGAAGAGCACACCGTTGATGATCAGGTGCTCGGGGCGAGACTTGACCGCGATGCGGTACGGCCGCCACTTGCGTGGGCCATAGCGGCGCATGATGGCGAGGACCATGCCAGCAAGAAAGCCGATGCCAGCGAGATCACCGATGAGGGCGTAGCCGCGGTAGACGTCGCCGTTAAGGAACTTGAGTGACTCGGGAACCTGGTGGTTGATCTCTAGCACCGTGGTAACGGCGAGCAGGATCAGGAAGTTGAAGTAGATGAGGGCGTGCATGATGCCGGCGCCGGGTTCACGCATGAGGGTCTGCATGTAGACGCCGGCCCTGAAGCTGCCCATACGCTCTTTGATGTTCTTCTTGGTCGTCGCGCGGTTGTCTGGAGCGCCTCGCTCCCAGTTGCGCACGCGATATGAAAGCTGAAGCGTCGCCCACAGGATGATCAGCGGGATCACCGTGTAGAACGCCAGCTTCCATGCGCCAGGGATGTTGTGGAACACCTCTCGCTGCACTTCGGCGTCGTCGTGGAACGCGAGCTGCCAACCTGTCACGCCGGAACCGGCGGTGACGAGGGCGATCAGCACGCCAACTCCGAGCCACACTTGGTTGGCCTTTACCCTCTTAGGGGCGGCGCTCTTTAGTTCTTCGCTCACAGGTGCATCCATAACGGACTAGACGGTAGTGGACGTTTGGGGCAACAGACGAGCTTGGTGGGCGTTTTCACTGGCAACACGACTCAAAACCGTCATTTGTACGAAACAAGCGTGAAACCTTTGACTCGTACGGTTGCGGCTATGGACGTGCATCTGATTCGCTGGCCAGCCCAAGAAGAGCGGCGCCTTGAGCTCGATGCAGCCAGTGAGCCCCGTCTGTTGCTGGTCGACGACGAGTCGATTGCCCCCCACGTCGGCGACGTCCTCGAGGACTGGATACGTCTGCCAGCCGATCAAAACGACGTCAGAGCAAGAGTTGCGGTTCTGAGGGAGCGGGCCCGTCGGCGTGAGCAGCGTGACGCCCCTGTTCTGGGCAGCGATGGAGTGCTTCGCTGTAGTGGGCGGTCTGCGGCGCTGCCGCCTATCGAACAACGACTCGTCGAGGTGCTTCTCGACCGCTTCGGCGTGGTGGTTGGACGAGACGCGCTTTTGAAGGCCGGATGGCCAGGCAATGTGCCAGACCGCAATGTGCTTGATGTTCACATTGGGCGCCTTCGAAAGCACCTTGAGGCAGTCAATCTTGTGCTCACGACCGTCCGGTCCAGGGGTTACATGCTTGTCCTTGCCCCAAACGTTTCTGTCGTTGACTGAGACAGACCCGCGTCAGATTCAGTTCAGATACTGGCCTCACACGTGTAACCCGCCGTGTCCAAAGTGGAAATGCGACCCCCATAGGTTCGTTGGTGTCCACTTCCCAAGGAGGCCCCGATGGAGCCCGTAGAGACCGTACAATTCGTTCTCGACAACGTATTCATATTAATTGCTGCCGTACTCGTCCTCTTTATGCAGGCTGGCTTTGCGCTCGTCGAAGCGGGGCTGACGAGAGCGAAGAACGTCGGCAACATCATGATGAAAAACATGGCGGACTTGGTGGTTGGCGTGTGCGCCTTCTACGTGGTCGGCTACGCAATCGCCTTTGGCGCTGACTCGGCCGGCCTGTTCGGCACGTCCGGATTCTTCCTGCGAGGCGCTGAAGGAGTTGGCAACCTTCAAATGTCGACCTTCTTCTTGTTCCAGGTCGCATTCGTCGGTGCTGCAGCGACCATTGCTTCAGGCGCGATGGCCGAACGAACAAAGTTCTCGGCATACCTCATCTTCAGCCTTGCAATGTCGGCTTTCATCTACCCGGTCGTCGTGCACATGTTCTGGGGCGGTGGCTTGATTGCCGACCTACAGATCGGCAATGCGAAGTTCGGTGACTTTGCCGGATCAACCATCGTGCACAGCGCGGGTGGCTGGGCTGCCCTGATGGGTGCCATCTTCCTCGGCCCTCGCATCGGCAAGTACGGCAAGGACGGCAAGCCACGAGCTATTCCTGGCCATTCAATCCCACTGGCAATAACCGGTGTATTCATCCTCCTCATCGGCTGGTTCGGATTCAATGCAGGCTCTGAGCTCGCCGCTGACGAGTACGTCACCCAAATTGCGGTCACGACGATCCTGGCTGCTGCGGCTGGCGCCCTCACTTCGGGCATCACCATCTGGCTCAGGTCGGGTTTCCCCGACGTCGCCATGGTTGGCAACGGCCTCCTCGCAGGATTGGTCAGCATCACTGCAGGCTGCGCCACGATGACCAACGGCGGTGCGATCATCACCGGCGGCATCGGCGGCGTCCTCGTCGTCTTCGCCGTGCTCTTCATTGACAAGATCGGAATCGACGATCCAGTCGGTGCCGTCTCCGTCCACGGTGTCTGTGGTGTCTGGGGCACGCTCGCCGTCGGCCTGTTCGCCACATACGGCGACGCGTTCGTCGATGCTGCCGCCACCGACGAGAATCCTTACAGCCCCTCGGGTCTCTTGGTTGGCGGCAACGCCGACCAGCTCATCGTTCAGCTTCTCGGGGTTCTTATCGTTGCGGCTTGGGTCATCGTCACAACCGGCCTAGTGTTTGCTGCAATGAAGCACACCATCGGCATCCGGGTTTCTCGTCAAGAGGAAATCGAAGGCCTTGACATTCACGAACATGGCGCCCCGGGATATGGTCCCGACGTCATGGCGAGCTCATCGGCCCAGGTCTGAGAAGGAGAAATCATGCAACTCGTTACCGCAATCATTAAGCCCCACATGCTTGATGAGGTCAAGGAGGCCCTCCGTCAGGTCGGGATCCAAGGAATGACCATTAGCGAAGTCAAAGGCTTCGGCCGTCAGGGGGGTCATACAGAGACCTACCGTGGCGCTGAATACCGGGTCGACTTCGTGCCGAAGGCCAAGATCGAAATCGTTCTGGACGAACCCGAGGCCACAAAAGCCATCGAAGCGATCCAGTCCGCAGCCCAAACCGGCAAAATCGGTGACGGCAAGATCTGGGTGACCGAGGTCGCTTCGCTCGTGCGAATTCGCACCGGCGAAATCGGCCCAGAGGCCGTCTAGCGTCGCAGATTTGGTGCGTAAGAAGCCACCTTCAGCTCCGGCTGGGGGTGGCTTCTGCGCGCGAATCGAGCAATGCAGTCTGGTGTACTAGTTCGCTAGTTCAGCGAGCAGGGAGATCTGGTCGCTGCTTGGTGCGCTTCCGAGCTTGCTGCGGAAGTTGCCAGGTCCGACCTGCCATGCGGCAAACGATTCAGCAAAGTCGCCGGCACCGGTTGCGTAGTCGCTGACACCGTTCCCCGGCCACCACGGCGACTCGCCAATGCCTCGTGCATCCTGCCAGCGCTCCCGCTCGTCGGACGAGTTGAGCGAAACGTCGACGGCATGGCCGAGCTCATGGGCGATGACATGGCGCAGTAAGCCGTCGCTGATGGTATCTCGGACGAAGATCTCGATCCGATGCTCGTTGGTGTAGGTGTAGCCGATGACGCCATCTCGGCCGGGTGAGAACGTGATGGTCCAGCCGGGAAGGTTTCCTTGCCAGTTGTAGCCAATGCTCGCGAGTGCCGCCTCACCCCTCGCAACGAAGTCGACCGGGGCAGCTGCTGTCGCCGTCGTTGGTGCTGCCGTCGTTGGTGCTGCCGCCGTCGTGGGTGCGGCGCTTGCTGGCACCGTTGTGGTTGGAGTGGTGGCCGGAGCGGCTGAGGTTGGAGCGCTTGTCGTTGTTGGAGTCGTGGTTGTTGTTGAGGCAAGCGTTGTTGACGTCTCGACAGATTGCGTATCTGCCGCCGCCGTGAGCGCAAGTGCCGACTCGCCGACATCAACCGTCGTGACGGCGGACGTAGCTTCAATCTCTGACTCCGACGCTTGTCCGGCTGGCTGTATGAGGATCGGGAGACCCATGAGGACTGCGATGACCGCGAGTCTCTTGTACATACTCAACGCCTCCGGTTGCTGTTTGACCAGCGTACGGGGTGCCGGGTTGCGACTTAAGTGGCAGATACACCCGGGGCGGTGGGGCTAACCGACCTAGTGAACGTAGGCGAGGTCGCTGTTGAGCGATGGGGGTCGAACTCATAACCGAGCTCGTTGAACTGGCGGAGCGCTCGACCACTCTTTGCTCGGTTCAGGATGATCCATGCGGCCATCGCACCCCTGGCCCGCTTGGCAAAGAAGCTGATCACCTTGTAGTCGCCGTTCTTCAGGTCGAGAAACACTGGTGTCACGATTTTTGCGTCAATCTGCCGCTTTTTCACTGCAGAGAAATACTCGTGCGATGCCAGATTCACGAGCGTGGTCGAATTCCGTTCGGCCAGGTCAGCATTGATTGAGTCGGTAATTTGAGTGCCCCAGAATTGATACAGGTTCGAGCCCGCCGCCGTCTCAAGCTGTGTGCCCATCTCAAGCCGGTATGGGTGAATCATGTCGAGTGGCCTCAAAACGCCATGCAACCCAGACAAGATGCGGAGGCTCTTCTGCGCCTCGGTGAAGTCTCGTTCTGAAAAACGGGCAACATCCATACCGATGTAGACATCGCCGTTGAACGCAAGCACGGCAGGACGGGCGTCTTTCCTGGTGTAGGACGGGTCCCAGTCGTGGTACCGCTCTACGTTGAGCTCGGCGAGTTCGGGCGAGAGCGACATGAGGTCGGCGATGTCACCAGGGGTTTTGGTTCGTAGAACCTCGATCAGATCGGCAGATTCTGCTGCGAACCGGGGTTCGCTAAATTTGCGGGTCTTCAGCTTCGATTCGAAGTCGAGTGATTTGGCGGGAGATACAAGAGTGAGCACGGGGCCTCGGCGGACATAGTGGTCGTCGATTGACATTCGACGCTAGCGGAGATCCGTGGCATCGATGGCTGAGACCGGAAGCGACTTCGGTGATGCGCCAATGATGTAGCATGAGACCAGCATTGGCGCTAGGGAGGGCCATTGACATCGCAATCGAATCTCGTGTCGTTGTATCCAATCGAGAAAGAGCTGCAGGAAGCGATAGTGCAGCGGCGACGCGCCGTCCACAACGCTCGGTTAGTCGACGGTGTCAATGTGGACGGACTGCTGGCCGATGCCGAGGCGGTCGGCGACATCGATCTCGTCATTCAGACCCACATCACGCTTGGTGCAGTGGCCGACGCGTCGAGCGACTTTCGGCAGTTGAGCACCCACGTGCAAGCCGCTTCCAAGCTGCTCGAACTCGCAGACCTCGACTCGTGGACGGGTCCTGAGTCGTCGCTGGTTGGCTCGCTCTACGCGCAGCAGGGACGCTGGTACGAGTCGCTTGGCCGCATTGACGAGGCAATCCAGTGGATGGGTGTGAGTTTCGATCACTTTGCCCGAACCGGTGATCAAACCAGCGCTCGAAACGTCTGGTTTCACCTGTGCGACCTCGAAGTGAGCAAAGGCAACCTGATGGGGTCTGCGCTTCTTCACCAACGGATGATCGGCTGGTCGGTCGTTCCCGTGCAGGTACTTGCTTCCAGCTATTACCAGCTAGCACGCCTTGCGCTCGCTGATGATGACCTCGAGACGGCACGCGAGAAGGTCGATGCTGCGGCAGCACTGGCCACGAAGCTCATGCCCTGCCAACTCGGCCGTTTAGAAATCTTGCGGGCTCGAATCGCGCTTGCGGCTGACGACGTCGAGGAGGCGACTAGGGCGCTAGCCCATCCGGTATTCGACAACGGAGGGTCCGATCACGGGCCCGCCTTAGTGCTCGTTAGGGCGCGACTGGCGATTCGACAGGGTGAGTTCGATCGGGCGGCTCGCGCTCTGGCTCGGCTTGGACACGACACGGTCGAACAACTTGACGTCGCTATGTTCGGCGGCGTCGCTATCGCTCTCGCGGAGCTCGCGTTGGCCAGGGGGCTTCCTCACGCCGCACTGGAGGAGCTCGCCTCATTCGATAGTGAGCGGACCCCATACGGTGACAGAGTTGAGGAGCTCGGGCTCCGTGCAATCGCTCTTGAGCAAGCGGGCAGACCGCGGGAGGCAGTCGAGAGTCTTGCCCAGCTGGCCGATATGCGTTCTCATGCTCGGCGTCCGGTATCAATGGCACCGGCCTCCGGAATAGATGTCCCGCACGCTGCGCTTGACCGACTTCTCGACGAAACCTTCGAACACATGAGGGAAGCCGAGGCCTCAGAGCTGTTGCGCCAAAAGCGTGAATTGCTCGGGATCGTAGCTCACGATCTTCGCGGCGCCCTCGGTGTTGCCCGGCTTGCGCAACCGCGCCTCGCCGGCGAATCGTCAACCTCAGAGGAACGGTCATCGGCCGTAGCAACGATGAGGCAAGCAACGAAGACTATGCGTTCGATTGTGGATGCGCTCGGCGTGTTGTTGACGATTGATAGCGGTCTACACGACGAGGCCCAACCAACGCATATTTCATCGATAGTCGGCGGAGTCATCGGCCTCGCCTCGGAGATTGCGAACCGCAAGGGTCAGATCATCCTGCTCCATGACGATTCATCGCCCGCCGCTCTCGTCGTGTATGACCGTGATGCAATCAGCCTCATCGTGTCGAATCTGGTGAGCAACGCGGTCAAGTACTCCAATCGAGATGCATACATCGAAGTCGGCGTTCGTGAATGGCGTGACGAGGCCGAGACAGACTGGATTGTGGTCGAGGTCCGAGACTTTGGCCAGGGAATCCTCGCCGAGGACATGCCGTCGATATGGAAGCGCTACACCACTGCGTCCGCCACCCCGACTTGTGGCGAGGCCCGGTACGGACTCGGACTCTATACCGCTCGCCAGTTGTGCGAAGCAATGGGGGGCAGCCTTCATGCCCACTCTGACGGAAATGGCCGGGGCGCATTATTCGAGTTACGGTTGCCGCGGGCAGGTCAATCAAAGATGGCTGGCAATTCGTAGGGAGCGGCGTGGAGCGCGAAACGATTCTTATTGTGGACGACGACCAGATCATGGTCGAACTGCTCGCGATCTGGCTTGAAGAGTCGGGTTATGCCACCGTCACCGCCAGCGACGAAGCTAGTGCCGTGGCCGCCTTCGGTTCGGCTGACCGAGTCGTAGCTCTGGTCTGCGACTACGAGTTGCGCGGCGGAACTGGCTGCCATGTGGTCGACGCAATTCACTCGATCTCGCCTGGCCTGAAGGTGATCGTGATCTCCGGCCACGCGGAGCAGCGAGTTCGGTCTGGCTGCGGCAGCCGAGAGGTGAGCTTCCTCCAGAAGCCATTCGATCCAAGCGAACTCCTTGCGATGGTCGCGCAGCCATAGCTATCGCTATGCGATTGGGAGCGACAGTCTGACCAGTCGGTCGCGGTCGGAGGTAGACGAATCGTGGAGACGACCGCCGATCAGTTGCACAATTCGGTTCAACACGAATTGCTCGCGTCCGATCACCGGGCTGCTGGCCCCGATCTCGCTCGGCTGCAGGATGCTGGTATCGGCGGTCTGAATTGTGATCGTCACTACGTTGTTGTAGTCACCAACTACCAATCTCAGTTTGGCGTCCCCCGGCGCATGAGTTGCGACGTCGACAATCGCGTATGCCACTACCCGTGCGAGCAATTCACCATGCCCGACCACCTTCGGCCTTCGCCTCGTTGGCGGAAACTCGAGTTCAACCACGCCGCCACGCAACACCGGTCGAGCTAATTCTGCGCCCGCAACCGCGAGTTCGCACACATCAACCTCCGACATCGGACCCGTTGAATCGAACGACTCTAAGAAGTCAAGATCGGTGAGCTTAGAAATTGCAAGCTCAAGCGCCGTTTGTGACGCATCCATCAAATGAGAGACGCGCGACGAGGGTGCCGACTCCGACATGGTCGTTGCAAGTTCGAGAGCGAATATCGGTCCCCTGAGATCTTTGGCAACGACAGATGTCATCGCCTCTCGCTCCAAGAGGGTTTCCCGCAGCTCGGCCAGTCGTTTCTCGACAGGCCCGCTTACGACGCTCGCGAACTCACTCGATACCAAGATGTCGATGAGCTCCGCCTGTTCTAGCGCGCTCGGAGATCGTTGTTTGGATCGCTCGATTTGCTTGCGATGCCAGCGGGCAGCTTCAGTCCAACGCTCGAGGCCGGTGTAGGCGCCGACGTAGAGGCAGGCAAGTTTGAGTCGATCGTCAGTTGGGGTTTGCGCATCATTTACAAGGGCGAGGTGATCGAGGGCCTCAAGCGAATCGCCTCGAAGTTGACAGATTTCTGCCATCTGAAGCCGAAGAAGGTTGGTGTGTTTGGCCGAATCTCGTGTCGACAGAAACTGGTCAGCGATGTTGGCAAGTACCTGTGCCTCTACAAGCTGACTCTGCTTTATGCGTAGATCGACTGCGGCAAGGAGGTGTGATGCATGCGCCTGCGGATCGAATCTGTTTGATGGCTTCGGCTGGAGCAGATCGGGTGCGAGGATCGCTTCGGCGGCGCCGAGATCGCCGTTGGCGATGTGGCCTTGCGCGACCGCAGCTCGGCTCGGCGTTGCAGAGACTTCTGCCGCCTGACCACGTGCTTGTGCACTAAGTCCTGGCTGACCGAGCCAGGCCAAGACCTCGGCCAACGCGCTGGCCTTGAGGACCGCAGCTGTGTTGAACGCTTCTGTTGCGACCATTTCTTTTACCGCAATGATGAGTTCTCGTGATCGTCCTGTCTGCGTCAGGAGGTAAATGCGGTTAACAAGCGACCGGATCCAGGCTTCGGCGAGGCCTTTGCGTTCGGCCAAGATGGCAGCTTTGGAGAAGAGTCTGTACGCCTCAGGTAAGTCGAGCGCCTCGTCTGCCGCGTCGCCGCCAAGGTTGTATACCCACCACGCGATCAGTGGCGAGTCGGCGATGTCAGCCGACTCGAGAAGTGTGGCCGCAACTCGTAGGCGGGCCCTGGCATCGGACACACAAAGCTCGGCGAGGTCGTTTGACGCCCGGTAGGCGTGACCACCGGCAACTACTATTGGGTTTGACGACGTGAGGCAGTCGTGCCAGAGCGTTTCGAGAAACAGGTTGGTCACACAACGAGGTCGCACGCGGTCCTCGATCATGCGGATCAATTCGGCGTCGGGGGCCATTGAGCGACTGTAGTCGAGGCTGCAACATGGCTCGCTGTACGCGAGACTGGCTGTTCATTGACCGAGGTGATTATGACTGCTCCTCCATTCCTATCCGCTTCGGAAGTAAGGCAGCTCGCACCGATGGGCGACGTGATCGAGACGCTCCGGGCGGTATTTCGAGACCGGCACGTCGATCCGCCGCGCACCATCGTCGATCTCTCAGTCGACGAGACTCATTCGCGCATACTGCTCTCGATGCCAACGGCCCTTGATGGAGTTGGCGGCTGCAAGCTCGTCTCGGTCTTCCCCGGAAACACAGCAGCGGGGTTGCCAGCGATCCAAGGCATCTACGTGCTGTTCAGTGAAGTTGATGGGCGCATACGGGCCCTGCTCGATGGAGCGGTCCTCACCGAGCTGCGCACGCCAGCGGCCTCAGCGTTGGCGACCGATTATCTGGCTCCCGAGGATGCCGGTTCCCTTGCGGTGTTCGGCACCGGGGTGCAGGCCGCTGCTCACGTTGAGGCAATGCTGGTCGTGCGGCCCGGCATCTCACGGCTTGTCTGTGTCTCTGGCACCATCGGGCGAGCCAGCGAGTTTGCCTCGCAAGTATCGAAAGAAAACGAGGTTGACGCGAGTGCTGGAACGACCAGCGACGCGATGGCATGTGACATCGTGTGCACAACGACGCGGGCCGCGGCGCCGCTCTTCGACGCGTCCGCCTTGGTCGGGACAACCCACATCAACGCCGTCGGCTCGTTCAAACCCGAACAATCCGAATTCACCACAAGTGTCGTCGCAGCCTCTCAGGTGTACGTCGATCACCGCGAAGCAGCTGCTGAAGAGGCTGGCGAGTTGATTCAAGCAGCGCAATCGGGCGAGTGGAGCTGGGATGACGTGGCAGGAGACATCGTCGATCTTGTGCGTAATTCAGGAGTCGTTCGCTCTGTAGAAACGACCTTGTTCAAGAGCGTCGGGCTACCAGTCGAAGACATCGCCGTTGCTCGGCTAGTCGCCGACAGAGCGGGCCTAAGGCCCTGACGCAACACGAACGGCTTGGCCTAAGGTTGCACGATGGCTGACGTATTTCATCTTGGACTGACCCGCGACATGCTCGACGGAGCCACGATTGCAATTGTTCCTGGCGACCCAGGACGCGTTGAACGGATCGCAAGCCACTTCGACAACCCGACGTTCCTTGCGTCGACGCGCGAGTTCACCAGCTTTCTGGGCTACGCCGATGGCAAGGCAGTCGTAGTGTGCTCGACCGGTATCGGCGGCCCCTCGGTTTCGATCGCCGTTGAGGAACTGGCTCAACTCGGAGTGACCACCTTCCTCAGGGTTGGAACGACGGGAGCAATCCAACCAGGCATCGACGTTGCGGATGTCGTTATTACCAACGCCGCAGTTCGGCTCGACGGGGCAAGCTTCCATTTTGCTCCTTCGGAGTATCCTGCGGTGTCCAACTTTGACTGCACAAGGGCGTTGGTCGACGCAACACTCGCTGCGGGGAAGGTTCCGCATGTCGGCATCACGGCCTCGGCTGACACCTTCTACCCGGGCCAAGAGCGCTACGACACCTATTCGGGTCGGGTCGTAGCTCGCTTCAGGGGAAGCCTCCAAGAATGGCAAGACCTTGGTGTGTTGAACTACGAGATGGAGTCGGCAACGCTCTTCACCCAATGTGCGACTCAAGGGCTACGGGCTGGCTGCGTCAGCGGAGTTCTCGTCAATCGTTCCGATCAAGAGACCCCAAACGAAGAAACCCACGCGGCAGTCGAATCAAATGCAATCGAGATCGTTGTTGCCGCGACGAAAATGCTGCTGACCTAGCGGACGTCCTTGCCTCTCGTGGCCCGAAACCGGGCCGGGGTCAAGCCGGTGTATCGCCCAAACTGCTTCGTGAGGTCGGCCTGGTCATAGAAGCCCGACTGCGCAGCCACATCAGCGATCGAGTGCTCGGTCAAGGTGAGCAAGCTGGTCGCACGGTCGACGCGTGAGCGGACGATGAACTGGGTCGGCGTAAGCCCAGTCACACGCTTGAGGCGCACCGCCAGTTGACTCGCACTGCCTCCCGCAACCTCGACAAGGTCGCTCGTGCGAATGGGGCTGGCGCTATGTTCGTGAACGAAATCGATAACTCGCGTGAGTGACGCCATTGCGAGCTCTTCATCGCTAGGCGTCTCGAGGTCTTTGCTTACGCTGACGAGTCCACCAGGCTGATCCCCATTGTCGACCGGGATCTTTGAAGTGAGATACCACCCGGGTGATCCGTCCGGTCGTCTGATGAGCTCAAGGACGTCACGGAGCGCGACGCCAGACGACAACACTTCGGCGTCTTGCGCTTCATACTGTTCGGCGCGTTGGGGCGCAAAGATGTCAACCGCCCGTTTCCCAATGAGATCACGTTTCGACCTTTTGCCTGATCGGCGGAGAAATCCGTCGTTGACGAAGACGTACCGACTCTGGTCATCCTTGATGCAGAACAGCACGCCGGCCAGGTCGTCGAACAACTCGAGAAGAGCAGGCTGACAAGGGAAGACGTCGTCGGCTTCGGAATTGGTGCGCTTTTGAGTCATCTGAGGCGCGATCGTACAAGACGAGCCCAACGGATCGCGAGACACTGGGGGTATGAACATGTCGGACGCGGATGACTTTGTAGAACCAACGATCGCCCTGGTTGCGTCGTGGCTGGTGCGTGCAAGCGAGTCCGAGACTCGATCTGACAGGGCCAAAAGCGGACGTCTGCGCAAGGTGATGGCCGACCCCGGAAGTGTCGGATTCACGATGTCGTTCGTCGATCGGGTCGCCCGTCCCGACAGCCACGCCGTCGCAGCCCAACAGCTTCATGGTCTAGTTGCTCGACGCGGCTTGCCAAGCTTTCTGTCGCCACTCGACAAGGTGATGCTCTCGGCTGGTGCATTTCTTGCGCCCAAGCTCCCACGCATCGTCATGCCGCTCACCCAGCAGCGGATGAGGCAGATGGTCGGGCACCTTGTTGCCGATAGCGACCTGGACGCACTGAAGAAGCATCTCCAGGAAAGCCGAGATGATGGTTACCGGGTCAACGTGAACCTGCTTGGGGAGGCCGTGCTCGGGCATGGCGAAGCCGATCGGCGGCTTGCGGCTACTGAGGCGATGATCGCCGACCCCGAGATCGACTATGTCTCTGTGAAACTGTCGTCGATTGCCGCGCAACTTGAGCCGTGGGCATTCGACGAGGAGTGCGAACGACTTCGAGGGCGTTTGCGAGGGCTGTTTGCCGGTGCGATGGCGTCAACGCCGCCGACGTTCATCAACCTCGACATGGAGGAGTATCGCGATTTGGCGCTGACGATCGCGGTGTTCACGTCGATACTCGACGAGCCTGAGTTTCTGGGGCTGACCGCCGGACTCGTATTGCAGGCGTACCTTCCCGATTCGTACGAGGCGTTGCAGCACTTGGTCGAGTGGGCCAACCGCCGTCGGTCAGCCGGGGGAGCGGAGATCAAGGTTCGGTTGGTGAAGGGCGCCAACCTGTCGATGGAGCGCGTCGATGCCGCCATCCATGGGTGGGAAGAGGCGCCCTTCCGCTCAAAGGCCGATACCGACGCCAACTACAAGCGTTGTCTCGATTGGGTGATGCGTCCTGATCGCGTTGAGGGCGTGCGAATCGGAGTGGCGAGTCACAATTTGTTCGATGTGGCGTTTGCCCACCTCCTTGCTGAGTCAAGGGGTGTGTCTGACCGGGTCGAGTTTGAGATGTTACAGGGGATGTCGCCAGCCCAGAGCCGGGTGGTCAAGGCTGATGCTGGTGGCGTGCTGCTCTACACGCCGGCCGTGGCGCCCAAAGACTTCGACGTGGCGATCAGCTACCTGGTCCGACGCTTGGAAGAGAATGCTTCGCCCGAGAACTTCCTTCATTCGTTGTTTGATCTGGCGCCAGGCAGCGCTGCCTTCGTCCGAGAAGAGTCGAGGTTCCGCGATGCGATGGAACGGCGCGAGCTTGTGCCGAGGACCCCGTTCAGAACACAAACCCGTCTTGTCGCCCTGACCACGTCTGACCCCTCAGCTGTGTTTGTGAACGAGCCGGATACCGACCCTCGTCTTGCCGCCAACCGGGAGTGGGCTAAGGCTGCCGTGTCTGGCGATTGCTCGGCTCCGTCCACTCCTCTCACGATCGAATTGTCTGGCATTGACCAGGCGGTCGAAATCGCAACAGGGGCCTTCACCGGCTGGTCATCGCTCCCAGGCACGGTGCGTCGAGAAGCGCTGCTTAAAGTGGCAGACAAACTGTCAGAACATCGTGGCGTGTTCGTGTCGGCCATGGTGCACGAGGCTTCGAAGACAGTCGGCCAGGCCGACCCTGAGATCTCTGAGGCCATCGATTTCGCTCGCTACTACGCCGACCGTGCTGTCGAGCTTGATCCGGGGGAGGGCGGCACGTTCACTCCTGCCGGAGTCGTTGTCGTAGTTCCGCCGTGGAACTTTCCTGTCGCGATCCCGACTGGTGGAGTCATGGCTGCTCTGGCCGCTGGAAACTCGGTCATTCTCAAGCCCGCTCCGGAAACTCCACGCTGCGCCGAACTCATCGCGGAGGCGTGTTGGGCCGCTGGTATTCCGACTGACGTCTTGCAGTTCGTGCGCTGTCCAGACAACGAGGTCGGCCAACGTCTCGTCACCCATCCCGATGTGGCGGCCGTGATTCTGACAGGCGCCTTGGAGACAGCAGACCTATTCCGCTCGTGGAAACCAGAACTCAATCTGCTGGCCGAGACGAGCGGTAAGAATGCGCTGGTCATTACGTCGAACGCCGATATCGATCTGGCGGTAGCCGACCTGGTGGCGTCAGCCTTTGGTCACAGCGGCCAGAAGTGTTCGGCGGCAAGTCTCGCTATCTGTGTCGGCCCGGTCTATGAATCTGAGCGTTTCCGACGTCAACTGAAAGATGCGGTCGAGAGTATTCGAGTTGGCCCGGCAAACGAGCTGTCCACCAACATGAACCCGCTCGTTGCTCCGGCGATCGGCAAGCTTCTTCGAGCCCTCACCACCCTTGAGCAAGGGGAGGAGTGGTTGGTGGAGCCGAAGCGCCTCGACGAGGCCGGACAGATGTGGTCGCCCGGCGTGCGGCTCGGCGTTGTGCAGGGTTCCTGGTTCCACAAGACCGAGTGCTTCGGCCCTGTGCTTGGAGTGATGAGGGCTCGCGATCTCGACGAAGCGCTCGCTATCCAGAATGCGACCTCGTTCGGCCTAACCGGAGGAATCCACACGCTTGAGCCAGCTGAGGTTGACTACTGGCTCGACCGGGTCGAGATTGGCAACGCATATGTAAACCGTGGGATTACTGGTGCGATCGTGCAACGTCAGCCTTTCGGTGGCTGGAAGCAGTCGGCGATCGGTCCGGGGGCGAAAGCGGGCGGGCCAAACTATGTGCTTCGCCTCGGCGACTGGAGCGACGCAAGCGAGCGGTCCGACGCATGGTTGGCACGAGCAAAGGCAAGCGACGAGCGTTGGTGGCGCGACGAGTTTAGTGTAGACCACGACCCCACCGGTCTCTTCTGCGAGTCAAACGTCTTCCGCTATCGGCCGCTGCCCGAGATGGTGCTACGGGTTGGACATGGTGCCAACGAGGTCGAAGTGCAACGTTGTGTGCATGCGGCGCAGCAGGCTGGTGTGCCGATGGTGCTCAGCCGTGTCGACGAGATCAGCGACGCCAGCTTTGGCGCAACCTTTGGTGGTGCGGAGCGCGTTCGGTGTCTCGGAACGGTGCCGACTGAGCTTCGGAAAGCAGCGGCGCAGTCTGGGGTTGAGCTGCTCACAATGCCGGTCGTTGCTAACGGCCGAATCGAGCTACTCAACTACGTTCGGGAGCAGGCGATTTCTCGCACCCTGCACCGATTCGGCAACGTACTGCCGGAGGCGAACTAACCGGTCGAATCAGGCGTTAGTAATGCGCTGCACTCGACGTTCTCAGCGCGAGACTTCTCGACGAGAATCTTGTCGTTCTGCTCAACTGTGCAGCGAAGCACAGCCTTTTTGGCGGTAGTCGCGTTTACAACAACGACGGTGGTGTCGGGGCTGACTCGGCCGACGTACGGCAGATCGATAGCCTGCAACGTTGGGCCCTGGCCCATGTCGAGCATGAGGCCGGCTTGAGTCGCCGTATCGCTTGTGATTCGGAACACGACGCCCTCGATATTCGTGCCGAGAACCTGCGGGTTCGGGTCGGTCGTTTGGCTCGGGAGCGCGGTCTCTGCGCTTCGGTTCGGGGTCATCCCCTTAGGAGCGAACGCCCATAGAGCGACAAGGACGAGGGTGGTTCCCGCGGCGAGACGCTTCGCTGATGCGGCGATATGCATGTGGTCCCATCGGCCTATCGAACCGAAAGGTGAGAAGTCTGTCGCCATTCGTCATCTGTCTAGGTTCATGGGCGGACACTAGAATCCTCGCATGTTGCTCGCCAAGCCAGCCATCGATTGTGGTGTCCTCACAAACAACCTTGATCCGAATCTCGCGTTCTGGTCTGAGCAAATTGGGTTGCCGTATGAAGAGCTTCTGAAGGTGGGTGGCGGCGTGCACCAACATCGGCTCAGCCTCCACGGTGCAGTGCTGAAACTCAACTCGGCGAGGTCGCCGCTGGCTTCGGGGGCCACGGGCCTCCGGGCGCTCCGGATTGCCGCTGCGATCGAGGAGCCTCGCGAACTCACAAGCCCTGATGGCTGTCGCGTCTCCCTCGTTCCTTTCGGTTTCGAAAGTGTCGACGCGACCGAGGTGCTGTTGGCCGTGGCTGACGTGGGACACACCGCCCATCTTTTGGTTGAGGGGCTCAGTGCCGTCAATGAGAGTGCCGATCGCTTCCGGCTAGGCGAGTCGTTGATACAGCTCGTCGCTGAGCCTGGCCGGACGCCGACAGGGACTCGCAACGTGGTCGGATACAGCTACCTGACGGTTCAGATCTTTGACGTTGAGGCCGAACACGACCGTCTGCTCGGGCTTGGATTCACTGAGGGGCTGGCCCCAGTCAAGCTTGGTGAGACGGCGTACATATCCTTCGTGCGGTTCCCCGACGGCGACTGGCTCGAACTGTCTCAACGGGCAAGCTTGACCGGGCTGCTCCCATCCAACGTGCGGTCAACCTGAACAGGTTGTCAGCTGGTCAGGTTCGGTTCAGGACGCTCCTTCAGAGTGTGAAACATGTCGAGAACGACTCGGCGTCCATTCCCACTAATTGGAGCGAATAATGAAGAAGATCTATACCACCGGACTACTTTCCGCCGCTGTCCTCGCTGGCGCCGCATTTGGCCCAACGGTCGTGAACGCACAGACCGCCGATGACAGCACCGACACAACGGTCACCGACGACACGACAGTCGCACCCGACGACGCAGCCCGTCAGGGTCGTGGTGGACGGGGTGACAAGGGCGCTGCTGTTGCTGAAATCCTCGGCCTCACCCAAGACGAGGTACGAACCGCTCTCTCCGAAGGGCAGACGGTTGCTGACCTCGCCGCCGCCCAAGGCGTCGACATCCAGACGGTTATCGACGCCATTATCGCCGACATGACCGAGCACGTCGAAGAGCACGTTGCCGACGGTGGCCTCACCGAAGCTGAAGCGGCCGAGAAGTTGGCAAACGCTGAAGAGCGAGTGACTGACCGAGTGAACATGACTCGTGAAGAGGCACAGGCCACCCGCCGGGCTGCGCTCGCCGAGAAGCTCGGTATGACCGTTGAAGAGCTCGAAGCCGCCAAGGCCGACGGTACATCGATTCGTGATCTCGCCGAAGAAGCCGGCATCGAACTTCCCGAGCGCGGCGAAGGCCGACGCGGTGGTCACGGTCATGGTCCAGGCGCCGCCGACGACGGACCCGATGCCTAACGATTACGCCACGAACTCCCTCAACTCTCCCCCCAAGGAAACGGCCACCGGCGTCTTCGTCGGTGGCCTTCCCGCGCAAATGTCACACGTATCCGACACCTACAACACTTCACGTACCTGATACCTGAACTATTTGGCGTGGAAAATCGCTGGGCGGCGGTGGACGGGGCGGCTAGCGTTTGCGAGATGGCTGGAGCATTTGCAGACGACAAGGATTGGACCTGGGTACTCGAGCGCACTTGTGGCGAGTGCGGGTTCGACGTAACCGGATGGGCTAGAAGCGACATCAGCCGCCGGATTAGGGAAAACGCTCAGGAGTGGCAGACCCTGCTCGATCTCGATGAGAGCGTGCTTCGAACACGGCCTCGTGACGACAAGTGGTCGCCGCTCGAATATGGGTTCCACGTGCGAGACGTCTTTGAGCTGTATGACTATCGGCTCGGCCTCATGCTCGATCAGGAAGGGCCTCGTTACCCCAACTGGGATCAAGATACGACTGCCGTCGAGAAGGACTACAACTCGGCTGACCCTGCCATAGTGGCGGCCGAGCTAGCCGAGTGGGCCGAGGCACTGGCATCGCGTTTCGATGGCGTAAGTGGCCAACAATGGGACCGCACCGGGTTCCGCAGCGATGGCGCCGCGTTCACCGTCGACAGTTTCGCCCGCTACCTGATTCACGACCCGGTCCATCATGTGCACGACGTGAGGTCAGACCTTCCCGGCTAGCGTCGAGGGATGGCCGACCTCGACGCACTCATCGCCCGGTTCGATCCGAGCGATCAGGCATTCATCAACGACCCATACCCGGTGCTGACGGATCTGCGTGAGGAGACACCGATCTTTTGGAATGCGGCCACAAACCAGTGGATGCTTACGCGCTTTCGCTACGTGCAAGAAGCACTGCGTGACCGCCGGCTTGGCCGGGACTACTCCCACCTCTACTCCCATGAAGAGTTCGGTCGAGACGATCCCGACCAGCGATGGTCGCAATTCCACGAGCATGAGGAATGGTCGTTGCTCTGTTTGGAACCGCCCGACCACACGCGACTTCGCCGCCTCGTGTCGAAAGTGTTCACGCCACGCTCCGTCAAGGCTTTGCGCCCTTCGATCGAGGGCTACTGCTACGAACTTCTCGAAGAGTGTGCCGAGAAGGGGTCGTTCGATCTCGTTGCCGACTACGCCCAGCCCTACTCGGTTGCAGTCATCTGTTCGATGCTTGGCGTGCCCCGCGAAGACACTCAGCTCTTGCTGGACTGGTCTCACGACATCGTCAAGATGTACGAACTCACGGCGTCCGACGAGGTGAAGGCCCAGGCCAATCGTGCTGCTGGCGAGTACATCGCCTACACGAAGACACTCATCGTGGAGAAGCGAGCAAATCCGGACGACCTTCTCGTCTCAGCACTCGTGCAAGTTGAGGACGAGGGTGACACGCTCACGGAGGCTGAAATTATCTCGACCACGATGGTGTTGCTTGAAGCGGGCCACGAGGCGACTGTCAACACGCTCGGCAACGGTTTCCGTGCATTGCTGAAACACCCCGACCAATGGCAGCGGCTCGTCAAAGGCGAAGTCGGGCCGTTCGACGCGGTCGAAGAACTGCTGCGTTGGGACTCGCCACTGCAGATGTTTGAGCGGTTTGTCCTCGAAGAGGGCGTCGTGATCGCGGGCCAAGAGCTTGCAGTTGGAGATGAGATTGCAATGCTCTTCGGTGCTGCTCAGCGTGACCCGCGCCGGTTCGATATGCCAGACGATTTCGATATTGGCCGGGCCGATCCCTCGCACATCGGCTTTGGTGGCGGGATCCATTTCTGCGTCGGTGCGCCGCTCGCCCGCCAAGAGATCGCGATCTCACTCGGAGCGATCGTCGGCCGAGCACCGAAACTGCACCTCACTGATGAGCCCGAATACCACTCGACGTTCGTCATCCGCGGCCTCAAGTCCCTCCCCGTCGCCCTCTAGCGCATCACCATGGTGTCAGGTACCAGCGCATCATTTTGTCGGTGCCCGTCATTGATGCGCTGGTACCTGACACCAATTGGGTGCGCTAGGCGTGGAAGCCGGCGATGTCGAACGCGGCGAGAAACGCTCGAGTGAAGTCGGCGTCGGAGGCGACGACGTCACCAGACGCCAGGGCCTCGGACAAACTGAGCTTGCCGCCGAGGAGCATGGCCCATGTCTGATGACTGAGTGAGATGGTTGGTGCGTCACCAGTGCCGTCGGTGGCGACGGCTACCCCGTTGCGTTGGATCATGCCAACGGTTGCGCCTTCCCCGAACATCCAGATGAGCTCGGACACCCCTGGGGCTGCAGCCGAAATGTCGTAGACCACCCGTAACGCCTTGACCGACTCGGTTGGCGCAACCGCGAGAGCCGCTCCCTCTGAGATGCGATGAGTTCGGAAGCGGCGGAGGTCGAGCAGGCCGTCGAGCTCGAGCGCCCGTGTCAGACACCAGTTCCGAATGTTGGCTGAGGTAGTTCGTTGGCCGATGGTGCGGATAGCGGTCGCAAGTCGGGCACGGTCTTCGGGCTCGCCAGCGTCGGCCCGCCCGGCAGCATCGGTCTCGCACTGGACGAGCCAACTGGCCATTTCGACCGCCCAGCGAAGATCATTGGCGGCGATTGCCGCATCGACCTGGTCTCTGACTTCGTCTTTGCCGCC
>JBBKWJ010000308.1:0-2864 GCA_037968895.1 Acidimicrobiales bacterium | reverse complement strand
AACGCAGACAGAAGGCCGGTGAGGGCTCGTCGTCTGGTCATGTGCGAAACCGTTGATGGCTCGTGTTGTTGGGTGGCTTGGTCGATCACGCCGGGATCGTACGACAGCGACCTGAAGCGAAACTGAAGGTCCTGGGCGCGTTGCGACCGGCTCGCCTCTCGTTGCGGTCTCCACTAGCGTCTGCGTCATGACTCCCGACCTGACCATTTCCCGCACCATCGCCGCCCCACCCGCAGCTGTCTTCGCCGCCATCAGCGACATCACCCGCATGGGCGAGTGGTCAAGCGAGACCTACAAAGCCGAGTGGAACGAGGGCTCGTCTGGCCCAGTCCTCGGCGCCCGCTTCACCGGCCACAACCGCAACGGCGACAAGGAATGGTCGACCGAGGCAGAGATCGTCGAGCTCGTCGACAACGAACGCTTCTTCTTCGACTGTGAGGTTCGCAACTACGTATTCGCCAAGTGGGGCTACTCGATCGAGGAGGTCGACGGCGGCAGCCTCGTCACCGAGTACTGGCAAGACTTGCGACCAGAGGCTGCGCTCGAGCGAAGCAAGTCGATCTCGGGAGTAGCCGACCGCGTCTCTCACAATCAAGCCGGCATGGAAGAGACCCTGGCCCGCATCGCCGCGGCGGTCGAAAGCGTCTAGAGGCCCACAATGGCGCTGACCTACACCGCAACCCCCATCGGCATCGTTCACAGCCCCAGGGTCGACGTGCTCGACGACGACTGGGGCGACGTCGAGTCGACCATCGAGATTGATGGCACCCAGTTCCCCGCCGAGGTCCTGGATGGACTCTCCGACTTCTCACATATCGACGTGATCTTCTTCTTCGACCAGGTCGACGAGTCAATGATCAATCTTGGTTCTCGTCACCCTCGCGAGCGAGAAGACTGGCCACGGGTTGGCATCTTCGCGCAGCGGGCAAGGGTTCGCCCCAACCGGCTCGGCACGACGACGTGCCAGCTCGTGTCGGTTGACGGATTCACGATCACCGTGCGTGGTCTCGACGCCATCGACGGAACCCCGGTGCTCGACATAAAACCCCACGTCATCGAGTTTCAAGCACGAGGCACCGTGAGCCAGCCCGACTGGATCAGCGAGCTCATGTCTACCTACTGGTAGCGCCCACTCGCCTATACGTATCTCGACCGAAGCGCAGGTATACGATGCGGCCTCGACTCCCACAAAGGTGGCACGTATGAAACGACTTGTTCAGCTCCTTGCAGTTTTCACCGTTTCGATTGCAATGCTGTTTGGTGGCGTCTCGCCAGCATCGGCATCGCCTGATGATCCGGTCACGTTAGATGCACTCCGTGACTCCCCCGCCTATCGCACCGACCACGCCGACGTGCTTCGTCTCTATCGAGCATTCTTCGACCGTGAGCCCGATGTTGAAGGCACGCTCTACTGGATGGGCGCCTACGACTCCGGCGCCACACTCGATGATTTGGCCTGGGCGTTCGCAAACTCCACCGAGTTCATCAACGCATTCGGCGACACACTGACCGACACCGAATTCCTCACCGTCGTCTACAGCAACGTGCTTGGGCGAACCCCCGATGACGAGGGCATGGAATACTGGCTCGGCCAGATGAAGGCTGGGCTCAGCCAGTCCGGTGTGGTCCGGTGGGTTGTCGCCAATCCAGAGTTCATCAACGCTTACCCATACGCAGATACTGGTGGCGATCTCTCCGGGGCCCTACTCAAACTGGCTGACATGCCAGACGGCTGGGTTGTCGCCTCGGCAGCAACTCGGGACCTCGCGGCTGGCGAGTGCGAGGGCTTGTTCATGTTGCCAGAACGGGCAATGTTGTTCGCAAGCTTCGAGGACGATCCCAATTCCGGACCGTTCGTCTCCCAAGGTGTCCACGCATACCCGACTGTGGCCGGCGCTTCCGCCTACCTCACTCGTGTCAGCGATGGTCTCGCCAAATGTGCGTCCACGAGCGACAGCACCGGGTGGGATATAACGCTCTCCGTGATGGCGTTCGACTCGTTCGGTGACGACTCGCTTGCGATTCGCGTCAGAATGACCGACCCCGACAGCGACGCAGTAGTCAACGGCGCCGTTGTCATCGTGCGCTACGGCGCATCGATCACTGCAATCAGCCACTTCACTGCGGCAACGCTCGACACAGTCCAAACGAAGGCAATGGTCACGCTCGCAACCGACCGTCTGATCAGCGTCGTCGACCCCGTAGAAAAGACGTCCTAGTCGCCGGCAGCGTCCCGGTCTCGCCTTAAGCCACCAAAGTGATGCGCTGGTACCTGGTACCAGCGCATCACTTGCGGGCACGAGACTAAAGTCCCAATCCTCGGCTAACTAGCTACGAATCGGTGCTTCGGGGTCAAGCCTTCTCGCTCCTTGTCGATGCATATGTATGGCAGAGCAACTGAAGCAACTTCGAAAGGCTGGCGAATGCGTTACCTGTGCATGCCGCCTTCGCGCGTCCACCCATGCGTGGCGCGAATCGAGGTTGAAGACAGTGACGTGCGTCGCCTGCCATCAGCTGCAGGCTGCAGGGCTGGCCGGCCGACCCCGCGTCGATTCGCTCGCTACGCCTCAGCCTGCTCGCAGCCAGACATTGGCGCCAACCGCACCCGCCGACCACCACAGACATGAGCTCTCGTCGTCATCCGTCCTCCTGAACGACCGAAAAATCAAACGTTCAAGACACAACATCGACCACCTCGCCATCACCCAAGGTGGCGTGTGGATCATCCAATCAAAGAACTACAAAGGCAAGGTCGAGCAACGCGATGTAGGCCAGATGTACAAGAGCGACATTCACCTCTTTGTAAACGGGCGGGACCGTTCCAAAGCGCTACGGGGAATGGAGCGTCAGCACAAGGCCGTCAC
>JBBKWJ010000307.1:0-4944 GCA_037968895.1 Acidimicrobiales bacterium | reverse complement strand
TTCGGCGTGACTGATGAGGAGCTGCTGGTCTTGCTGCATCTGGTGGTGGTTGCGCGAGTTATCAGTTCTGCGGAGGAGTCGGATGTGGCTGCGGGACAGGATCCCGGCGAGGTGGGCGTCGGCGAAGCGACTGAAGTCGTCGAGCCAGTGTGCGAAGCGTTTGTCTTCGCGGATGGTTGTGGCGTCGACCTTCGTCTCAGATGCGATACCGGAGATGAGCGTGCCGTCTCCGTGCCGTTCCGCGACCACGGCGCGTTCGGTTTGACGGAGAGTGACTACTCGTAGTGCATCGATTTGGCTGGTGATGCGTTGGATCCGACAGGAACGCTCCGTGAGGGCTGCGGCACCCATTCCGAGACAAGAGTCGTTAACGAGTGCTGCAACAGCTTGTTCGAGAGTATGAAGTTCGCTGTGCTGCTCTGTGCCTGACATAACGACAGTCTAACGAACGTATGTTCTGCTAGCAACAATTCAGGTCAATAAATCAGCGAATTGTGCAGTAGCACCAGAACAACCCGATTTCGCTGCATAACCAAATCGTCCTTGATATTTAAACGCAGTTCAGAGTAGTTTAACGCAATGCAACTACGTAATGGGCTTGATGATCTTGTTGTCGAAGGGCCCGCTGGCTCCGTGTGTCCTCCTGACCTTCTTCGCGGCGGCGATCGGGCTGCGCCGAGCGGGCGCCGAAACGGCCTCTGGGGACGGCGCCCTGATCATCGAGGGCTCCTCGTTGTGCAACGCGGTCGGGCACCCCTCGCTTCAGAGCCGGCCGAGTGCCGACCAGTCGGCATACCTGTCGACGCCGAGCCGGCTGACGCAGTAGGTATCGCGTGGGCGACGATGCTTTCGTCTGTTGCCGCCGCTCTCGTAATGTCGCTCATATTCTCGCCTTTGATGTCCGTGCTCGCTGGAATCTCGGTCGTTGCGATGGTTGGCCGGTCGTTTGGGTCTCGGCTCGTGCGGCGGCGCAGGCTTGCGAGGCGTGCCACTCAACTCGCGGCCTACGAGGCAGGGCGAATTGAGGTGGTCGAGGCCTGGCGAGTTGCCGAGATTGAGCGGCGCAAGTCCCTGGTGTCAACGCCAGCCGAGCTTCAGTTGGCCTTAAGCGATGGCTCGTGGATGCCATGGACGATTCGTGACACAGAGACGGTGGTAGTTCCGATTGGGTGGGGGTCAGCGACCACCTCCGTTTCGATCGATGACGAAGCGATCGCAGTCGTTCTCGATGAGGTGCCCCTCTGCGTCGAGATCGGGCCAGGCCGAGGGCTCGCGTTGTGCGGAGACCGCGAACCATCTCTTCGGGTCGCCCGCTGGGCCATTGCATCGCTGGTCGCGTCGATCGGCCCCGCTGACCTCGGGCTAATTCTTCTCACCACCGAAGACCGACTCGTCGATTGGGATTGGATTAAGTGGCTGCCAGGCGAACCGCTGGTCGCATTCGTCGCAGCGGAGGCTGACCTTGCGCTCGCTCAGCTCGGCGACATCAGGGCGTGCCTCGTGGTGGTCGACGGATTCGCGACACGAGCGCAAGGCGATGTCGCGTCGTTGCTATCCGGACGACGAGAACACGCCAGGATGGTCTGGATCGGAGAAGAGAGCGAGGTTCCCGCCGGATGTGCCACGGTTGCGGCCGCGCACGCCGATGGCACGATGATCACCAACCGTCTCGGTGAGGCGGCTAGAGATTGCGACGCGTACGGACTTAATGCTTCTGACGCACTCGCAATCGCCCTTTGCCTCGCTCCACTCGATGACCCCGAGGCGTCGAGCGCAGCGTCAGATCTCCCGACCTCGGCGATGCTCGGAGAGCTCATTGGAATCGACGGCTCCGCTGACTTGAGCGACGAGTTGAGACAGCGCTGGGCAGTTTCGACCCGTCGCACGTTGAGGGCGCCGGTAGGCGTCGACCGAGCAGGGGTTTGCGAGCTCGATCTGGTAGCTGATGGACCGCACGCCCTGGTCGCGGGCACGACTGGGTCGGGAAAGAGCGAGTTTCTCCGCACGCTCGTTGCCGGTCTGGCTGCGAACCACCCACCCCGCCACGTCTCGTTCGTGCTCGTCGACTTCAAGGGTGGTGGAGCGTTTGATGTCGTGGCCGGTTTGCCTCATGTTGCGGCCGTAGTCACCGATCTAGATTCGCGTGAGTCGGCAAGGGCACTTCGGTCGCTGCGGGCTGAGCTACTTGATCGTGAGGAACTTCTCCGGTCAGAGGAAGTCTCGTCTATCGATGAATTGGCACTATCTGTGTCACTTCCTAGGCTCGTGGTCGTGGTTGACGAGTTCGCGGCTCTGGCCGACGAACTCCCTGACTTCCTCGACGGGTTGGTTGACGTGGCTCGCCGCGGCCGCTCCCTCGGTGTGCATCTTGTGCTCGCGACGCAGCGGCCAGCAGGCGTGGTGACCGGCCAGATTCGGGCGAACACTTCGCTTCGAGTTTGTCTGAGGGTTCAAGACAAGGCAGACAGTCTTGATGTGATCGACCGGCCGAATGGTGCGACCTTGCCGCCCATAGCTGGTCGGGCGCTGATTCTTCGACAGGGAGTGGTCGACGACGTCCAGATTGCTCGCGTTGGGCACGCACGAGGGGGAACGACCGAGCGGCCGTTTGTGTTGCACCCTGCGATTTTGAATTATCCGGAGACCTCGGCGGCAGCCGACGAACTCGATACCGCTGGCATTGTCTCGGCCGCTCTCGCAGTGGCAGGCGACGAACGGGCTCAAGCGCCGTGGGCTCCGTTGCTTTCTGAGCGTCCAGATTGGCGAGCCGCGACCACAGCTCTTGATGCGAGCCCGCTTGGTGAGGGTGCGGTCGGCCTCGGGTGGCTAGACGATCCTGATCATCGCTGCCACGCACCGTTCGGCTGGCGCCCGAGTGATGGTGGCCTTCTAGTTATTGGCCGCGACGGCCAACGGCTCGACCGGACGACCCAACTCGCAGTCGCCGGGTTCGCCTCGCAGACTCCCGATGTTCCTATCTACGTCATTGATGGGTCAGCTGGTTCGCTGACCGACCTGGCACTACTCCCGTCGGTCGGCGATGTGATTCCGACGAGCGACATCGACCGTGTGGCGAAGTTGATCTCGATGCTTGGGGCAAAGGCTCGCGCCGGAGCGCCCACGCTTTTGATCCTGCACCGGTTCGGCACGATCGTCGACCAGCTGACGGATGTCGTCGGCCCTGACACACCGCGACTGATCGAGCGACTCGTTCGCGACGGATCGGCAAACTGCTTAACCGTGATTGCTACCGCTGGCTCCGAACGCGAGATATCCACCAGAGTCAGTTCGCTGTTCGCCCAACGTGTGGTCCACCGCCTAGCCGATGTGAACAGCTACCTGGCTCTCGGCATCAAGCCGAGCGAAGCCGCTGGTCTCGGGGCAAACGACATGGTTGAGGTCGGCACCGGACGCCAGGGTCGGCTCGGCTGGCTCGCAGACGGCGAGCTTGCTGCGCTTGCGGCAACGGTGCAGACGTCGATCTCGCCGCCGCCTGTGCGGGTGCTCGGCGAACGTGTAGTCCGCGATGACCTGCCGCCAGCATCGGCGAGCCCCAACGGGTGGATCGTTCCACTCGGGTTAGATGAAGATCTCCAGGCAAAGTCGGTCGTCCTCACCCAGTCTCGCCCGCTGATCGTTGTTGGCCAGCCCGAGTCGGGGCGCACCACGACACTCGCGAGTGTTGCGATGTCGCTGGCCCCAGATTCGGTGTTTGTCATCGATGACGCCGAACTGCTCGATCGGGCGGCGGCCGACGATGCAATCGCTGAAGCCGCACGCTTGGGCCAGCCGCTCGTCATTGCCACAACGCCAGCCGGGCTCCGCAGCTTCGACAGCTGGATCGTGCGGCTCGTCCCGTCCGCGACGGTGGTGCTTCTCAACCCCACCCGCCAAGATGGTGAGGCGGTTCGAGCGCTGGTTCCCGATCTGAGCCGGCACCCGGTCGGACGCTCGATCGTCATTGATCGAGGCCGCTCGTCGATCGTCCAGCTCGCGGCCTAGCGATCTACGACCGGGCGGCGTGGTACTGGACTGACTCGAGAAGGATGGGGTCGGTCTGGAACTCGTTGAAGAGTTCGTAGATCGGTGGCACCCGGTCGTCGAGCTGACTCCAGTCGACTGACGTTCGTGCATCTCCGTTGACGTCGACCCACAACGACGGGTCGCTCTCGATTCCGCTCGAATCGCTGACGGTGAGCAGGTCGACCTGCCCGTCAATCGAGAGTGCGAGATCGAGATCACCTAGTCGCATGTCGTGCACGAGATTGTCTGTCTTGTCGGCCTCGGTGTAGATCTCGTCGACCGGAATCTCGAGGACTTTGTCATTGCCGGTTTTGATCTTGAACGTGCCCGTGTCAGTCAGAATCTCTCCGCCTGACCGTGGATTGGGAGAGCACGGCGCGTTTCCGGGAACAAGCGATGCGAGAGGCGACGATGCGAGCAGATTGACGCTCGTTGCACAGCTCTCCACTCCACTTGCGACCTGCGCTCCGGCCTGGAGGGCGAGTGGCAGGATGCGGAAGTTCAGCTTGTTGTCGACGATGGTTTGCTCGTGCAAACCGAGAAGTGTGTTTGATTCGAGTTGGAGCTTTTGCCGCTCGTACTTGTCGCCAGTGTTGATGGCTTGGATCTGTTTGTTCATCGCTTGGCGAATTTCTGCCTCACCGTCCACAAAGGTTGCGAGGTACGCGTCGATCTCGGCTTGTGTTGGCTTGCCGTAGCGGTAGAGCTGGGCGAGGCCTGCGAACGCGGGAAGCGCACCGGCCGCAATGATCTGGTTGCCATCGGCAAACGCTTGGCTCATGTCGTAATGAATGGAGACACCGAGAAAACTCTCGTCGCCGATAATCGCCAACCCGACGGTGTAGGAAGCCGACACGGCATACGCGAGCCAGGTGTTGCCACCCGGTCCTGGGCCGCCGCTCTCGTCGCCGGGGTTGGTGT
>JBBKWJ010000306.1:0-2652 GCA_037968895.1 Acidimicrobiales bacterium | reverse complement strand
ACGAGTCGGCGAACGGTTGTTGATGAACTTGAGTTGCGTTGCGCCCCGTGTCACTGGAAACGGCATCCCTCGGGCAACAACTGAACCGTCAGCAACTAGGCACGACGAGCTCAGTCGCTACGGCGCGCGTCGAGATAGCTCTGGTATTGCCACATGAGCTCGAGGGCGCGCACTGCTCGGTTGGCCGACCCGTAGCAGAGGCGGCCGGAGGCTCTGACCGCAGCCGGTCCCGCGTTGTCTGGATCGGTTGTTGAGAGCTCGGTCGCAGTGAGAATCGGCTTGCCGGTCCGCTCAGAGATTTCGGCGGCGGCCTCGGCGAAGCGGCGGTCTTGGCGCTCGTGATATTCGACAATGCGTTCAAGCCCGTGATCGGGATAGAACTTGCCCCGACGCATCATGGCGGCCTGGTTCGATTGGATGCCGAGACCGAGGTAGATGATGGCGTCGACTGCGGGGTGGGACGCGATCATCTCCATGACCTCAGGAATCGTGTCGCGTGTTTCTCCGCCTGCCATGTCGACTGGGTTGTTGCGGCTCCAGCGTGGGGGAAGCTTTGTATCGATCTCGGCTAACAGGTCTTCGGGCAATGGGGTGAGTTCGAGGGTGCTGTTGTGAATTGCGTCTGAGGTAACGACGCCCCAGCCACCCGCAGTGGTCATTACCACAACCCGGTTGCCCTTCGGGAGTGGCTGAGTGGCAAAGGTGGCTGCGGCCTCAAATGCCTCTTCGACGGTGTCGGCGCGGACGACTCCGGCCTGTCGCATCGCACCGTCGAAGACCCGATCGTCTGACGCAAGCGACCCGGTGTGGCTGGCCGCGGCCCGCGCTCCCCCGGCGGTTGCGCCGCCTTTGACAATGACGATTGGTTTCGTCGTTGCGATGGCCTTCATCCGGTCGTAGAACGCCCGGCCGTCTTGAATCCCTTCGACATACGCAAGGCCGACCTTTGTTGCTGGATCGCTTGCGTAGTAGTCGAGATAATCAGGAACAGTGATCGCGGCCGCGTTGCCAGCGCTCACTGCTCGACTGATTCCTACACCCGTTTGCACCGACCAGTTCATGAACGAGGAGACGAAGTTACCCGACTGGCTCGCAACCCCGATACCTCCGGCCGGAGGATACGGGGCAACGATCTGAGCGCACAGGTTTGAGGGGGTCGACACAACGCCTTGACCATTTGGGCCGGCCAGCAAGATGCCGAGCTCATCGGCCAGCGCAACCAATTCGGCTTGCGCTGCGATGCCTTCGTCACCAGCTTCGGCGTAGCCGGCTGAGGTCAGGAAGGCAGCAGTGATTCCCTTGGCTGCGCACGAACGGAGCAGATCCATGTTGGTGGACGCTGGCGTGCAGACGAAGACGAGGTCGATTTCACCCGCAGGCAGGTCGTCGATCGAAGGCACGCAGTCGATGCCGAGCACCGACGACCCGTCACGGTTCGTGGCAAACACCTTGCCCTCGTATCCATTGGCGAGGACGTTGTGAAGACTGACGTAGCCAAACTTGCCTGGGTGCGTTGATGCACCCGCGACCACGATGCCTCGCGGCTGGAAGAGAGCGTCAAACTGCTTCGACGTTGGCATCAGTTGCCTCCCTTGAGTTCGACGAGGGCGTCGACGGCGACCGGCTCGCCGTTGTGGATGAGGACTGGATTGAGGTCAATCGACGCGATGTCTGGCCTGGCGACGGCGGCGTCGGAGAGTGCCAGGAGCACAGAACCCAGCTTTTCCCGGTCGACGGCCGGTTCGCCCCGGAACTCGTCGAGGAGTGCCTGGGTCTTGAGCTCGGCAATCATCTCGGCCGCGTCTATCGCCGAGATTGGAACCATCCGAAGAACCACGTCGGCGATCGCTTCAGCCAGGATTCCGCCAACTCCGAGCAACACTGTTGGCCCGAACTGCGGGTCGGTCGACATGCCGCAGATGAACTCACGGTTGGACCGGATCATTGGGGCGATGAGGACAGTCACATCACCATCTTCGGGCGTCGCTGCCTCGAAAAGGTCTTTCGCTGCCGCCTCGACCGCGTCGGCGCTGCTGAGTCCGAGGCGAACGAGACCTCGCTCGGTTTTGTGTGCAATCTTGTCGCCATTGAGCTTGGCGACAACGGGATACCCAAGCGTGTCAGCCGCGTTTCGTGCCGCGAGAGCGTTGTTGACAACATGTTCGGCCGGAAAGGGCACGCCGAAGCTGCTGAGAAGTTCCTTCGAATGCTGCTCGGAAAGAGTGACGCCGGCAGTGGCGTGAGTGGGTCCAGACATGAGCGAAGACCCTACTCTGGCTGCGGCTCCAACGCCGAACGGATGAACGACTTCATGTGCTGCAATCGGGCGTCAACCGCATCGTCGGTGTATGGATCGGTGCCAAGTAGACCGGTGAGCATTCGGTGGTCGGAAAAGTAGGTGAGAAGTGCTCCGTAGCCAGTAATGACGAGATTTTCTTCGTCGTGTTCACGGAAGACCCCACGGTCCATCTCACGGCGGAAGAACGCAACGGCGCGGTCAAAGAACGGGCGTAGGGCAGCGCCAAGATCGATGCCGAGTTCGCTGTTTTCGGTCAGCGCCTCGCGGCGAACGATCCGAATAACCCGCGGGTTTTGTTTCATGAACTCGAAACTGGTGAGAAGGACCGCATCGACGAGTTCCCAACCGTCCGC
>JBBKWJ010000305.1:0-11968 GCA_037968895.1 Acidimicrobiales bacterium | reverse complement strand
CGTGTCTGCCAATTCCACCACTCGCGCTTGAGGGTTCCATGAGCTTAGCGGTCTTGACGAATATGCCACATCGCATTTCGAGGGGGGTTTTCTGACTGTGTCGAGTCCATATCCGTTGTGGGGTGCGCCAACCGCAAGGAGGCTTAGCGCGGTAGCGTCTAGCGGATGGTCTTGAGAGGCTTAGAAGATCGCCTAGAACGAATGGTCGAAGGTGCGTTTGCGCGTGCCTTCAAGAGCGGGCTGCAGCCCGTCGAACTCGGCCGCAAGCTGGCCCGCGAGGTCGAGCGTGGCCAAGCGCTCGACGTGCACGGCCATCCGATTGCTCCAAACAGCTTTCAGTTCAGGCTCGGCACCGACGACTTCGAGAAGTTCAGCCAGGCTGAGGCCTCGCTGCGAGCAGAGCTTGTGGCAACGGTCCGCCAGAAGGCGGCCGAAGAGGGCCTCGGATTCATGGGAGGCGTCGACGTCAGATTGCAGGAAGACGCCAAACTCCGTGAGGGCGTGTTCGAGCTCAGCTCATGGTTCGACGAGTCGATCAAGTCCGCAGCGCTGCCCGCTTGGCTCGAGTTGCCGGAAGGCGGTCGTGTCGACGTTGCCGTTGACGTGACCCGTCTCGGACGTGTGCCCGATTCTCATGTGGTGCTGGCTGATACGAGCGCCTCGCGCCAACACGCCGAGATCCAATTCATCGACGGAGAATATGTGTTGATTGACCTCGGGTCGACCAACGGAAGCCGCGTAAACGGCACTCGGATGCAGCGTCAGGCATTGGTCGACGGTGATCGAATCACGTTAGGTTCAGTCAGCCTGATCTTCCGGATGTCGTAGAGAACCCGACCTTTTGACCGGAGCTGAGTATTCTCCAACAGAGGTTCAGCTTCGGTCGAGCCTCATTCGTCTACGGAGACAGTTGTGCCTGAAGCGTTACTGACACTTTTGAAGTGGTGCCTCCTGGCGCTGATGTATGTCTTCTTCTTTCGCGTTCTCCAAGCCACCTGGTTCAGCGCCGCTGGCCGCACCGTCAAGAAGACGGCGCAGAACGGCCGTCGGGTTGCAACAAATGATGCCCCACAGATGGCGCGTGTTGGCCAAGCTCTCCTGACACTCGAACCTCCTGAACTGGCGGGCCGCGCCTACACGATTGGCAACGAGCTCACCATCGGTCGCTCCGCCGGCTGTTCCATCACGCTCGATGACACCTACGTCTCACAGATCCACGCCAAAATAGCCACTCGAGACACTGGAGTGGTGTTGGAAGACCTCGGATCAACAAACGGGACCTACCTCAATCGCCAGCGCGTTTCCGCGCCAGTTGTTATGGAGATCGGTGACCGCGTGCAGGTCGGTAGCACCGTGATGGAGCTCCAATGATTGGCTTGATTGGCGCCACTGCATCTGACGTCGGTCAGATCCGCGAGGCCAACGAAGATCGCGCCTACTACTCCGGCACGATTGCGGCCGTCGCTGACGGCATGGGTGGTCACGCGGCAGGCGAGATCGCATCGGCGCTGGCCATCGCTGAGGTAAGCGGTATCCGCGGACCTCTCTCCGTTCGCGGCTTCTGCCGTGTCGTCGAGAGCGCCAACCGGCGCATCTATGACTCGGGGTTGAAGCCGGAGCTTCGAGGCATGGGCACGACAATCGTGGCGGCCACGCTCGAGGCCGACCTCAACCTCGTCCATCTCCTCAACGTCGGCGATAGTCGTGGCTACCTCGTCCGAGCGGGCAATATTTCGCAGGTCACCGTCGACCATTCCCTTGTCGAAGATCTCGTCAGGCAAGGCTCGATTGACCGCGAGGATGCTCTCGTCCACCCCCAGCGCAATATCGTCACTCGAGCGCTCGGCATCGCCGCAAACGTCGTCGTCGATACGTTTGCAGTCGAGGTGAAGCCGGGCGATCGAATCATCTTGTGTAGCGATGGGCTCAGCAACGAGATTGACGATGCACAGATTGCCAAGCTGGCCGTTGCTAGCGACGATCCTGCCGTGCTGGCTCAGACCCTCGTCAACGCCGCTGTCGAGGCTGGCGGCAAAGACAATGTCACCGTCGCCGTTCTGATCGTTACCGAAGATGGCGAAGTGCCAGCGGCGCAGAGCTTCATGAGTCTCGACGACGTGGAAGGCGACCCCGAGTCATTCGGCCAGCGCACCGAAGTCGACCTCGATCCCATCCAGGTCGTTGCATCAAACGAGACCGTCGGTGTGGTGGTGGAACAGAAGGCGCCTCGTCGACGGCTTTCCCGCGTTGTGCTCTCCGTTGCAGTTGTTGCGATCCTTGGCACGGCGTATTTCACTGCCTCCTGGTACGCAAACTCGGGCTGGTTTGTAGACGAGTCGGCAGGTGAGGTCGTGATCTATCAGGGGCGTCCAGGAGGTTTGCTCTTCTGGAATCCCAAGGTCAAAACCGAGACAGGCATCAAAAGCGACGACCTCGATGGAGCATCAGTCGAACGGGTAAAGGCGAAGACGGTGTGGGCATCGCAAGCCGAGGCCGAAGCGTTCGTCGACAATCTCGATCTGGCCGACATCGACCCCACCACATCCGATACCACTGGGCCCGATTCCACCACATCCGATACCACTGCGCCCGATATCACCGGGGGCTGAGATGCGACCCCGCACAGTAGAGCTCGGGCTGTTGTTGCTGGCGTCGATCGTGACGGCAGGAGCCTACGGTCTCACCTCACTAGGTCGAGCAGCATCGCTACCGGCTGACATCGTCCCGTTTCTCGGGATCGTTTTGGCCCTTCTTCTGTTAGCCCACGTCGTCGTTAGACGATTCGCCCCGGGAGCAGACGGCCTGCTCCTCCCGATTGCATCGTTTCTCAACGGTCTCGGCTACGTGATGATCGCCCGGCTCGACCCGAGTCTTGCCGACAGCCAGTCGGCCTGGACATTCATCGGGCTACTCGGGTTCACCGCAACGCTCGTCTTCCTACCCGACATGCGACGGCTTGCCGAATATCGTTACTCACTGGCCCTCCTCGGTGTAACCCTCCTACTGCTTCCACTGCTCCCTGGGATCGGCAAAGAGATCAATGGAGCCAAGATTTGGCTCCGCGTCGGTGCATTCTCGATCCAGCCTGGCGAGTTCGCCAAGATTGTGCTGGCTGCGTTCCTTGCCGGGTACCTCGTCGAGAAACGCGAATTGTTGGCCAGCACCGCCTACCGGTTCGGCCCGTTCAGCCTCCCCAATCCGAAGTACTTCGGACCGCTCCTTATGGCGTGGAGCGTCGCCCTGATTGTGATGGTCGCCGAGCGCGACCTCGGCTCATCCCTTCTGTTCTTCACCCTCTTCGTTGTGATGCTGTACCTGGCAACCGAGCGGGTTGCGTACGTATTCGCCGGCCTGCTGATGTTCGCCGGCGGGGCGTACGCATCGTTCAGGATGTTCGACCACGTGCAGAAGCGGGTCGACATTTGGCTGCACCCGTTCGAAGACCCGAAGGGTGCTGGCTATCAAATCGTTGAGGCATCCTTCGCGCTCGCCGATGGCGGCATCAGCGGCACCGGACTCGGCCTCGGCACACCAAGCAAGATTCCGGTGGCTCCAACCGACATGATCTTTGCCGCAATTGGTGAAGAGCTCGGCTTGATCGGGGCTACTGCGCTGCTGATTGCGTTCTTGCTCTTCATTGGTGCCGGTTTCAGGGTCGCTCGGCTCGCGGCCAGCCCATTCGAAGCGCTCCTGGCCGCTGGCCTCACCGCCCTTATCGGCTTTCAAGCGTTCGTCATCATTGCTGGTGTGTTACGGGTTCTTCCGCTTACTGGTGTGACGCTGCCGTTCGTCTCCTACGGTGGCTCGTCGCTGATCTCGAACTACATCGTTTTAGCCATTCTGATTCGAATCTCTGACCGGTCGAGCCGCCAAGACCAGCTGAGGGCAACGTGAACGATCGCCCCTTAAAGCACGTCACCGTCGTACTGCTGCTGTGTTTCTGCGCGCTGTTTGCACAGCTCAACCGGATCCAGGTTTTCCAAGCTGAGGAGCTCAAGGACGACACATCAAACACCAGGACAGTCCAACGAGACTTCAGCCGACCCCGTGGTCCGATTGTTACTAGCGACGGTGTTGTCGTCGCCCGCTCAATCACCGTCGACGGTCCGTTCGGCATCGAGCGCCAGTATCCCGAAGGTGACCTCTACGCCCACGTCGCTGGCTACCTCTCGTTTACCGTCGGGGCGGACGGAGTCGAGCGTTCCTACAACGATGAGCTCACTGGCCGCACGCCAGCCTTAGAGCTCAGCTCATTGGCTCAGGTCCTTGGTGACGCCGAGACAACCGGCGAGGTTGTACTCACTCTTCGCGATGACCTCCAGCGCGTGGCCAAAGAACAGCTTGGGAACCGGCCCGGTTCAGTTGTCGCCCTCGACCCACGTAGTGGCGCCGTTCTCGCGATGTGGAGCGCCCCGTCGTTTGACCCCAACCCGCTGGCGTCACAAGACGGCGCCACCGCAAACGCGGCATACGCCGCTCTGCTCGAACAAGAAGACAATCCGTTGCGGTCCCGTGCATTCCGCGACATTTATTTTCCTGGGTCGACGTTCAAGGTGATTACTGCCAGTGCCGCGCTATCGAGCGGAGTAGCAACGCTCGGCGAACCGGTTTTTCCAATAGTCGACGGGTACACGCCACCACTCACGAGTCGCCCCATTGCAAACTTCGGCGGTCGCAGCTGTGGCGGCAATCTCCTCGAACTTCTCCGCGCCTCATGTAACTCTGGAATCGCTCAGCTCGGGGCCGAGCTAGTCGGACCCCAAGAGATGGTGAGAGCCGCTCAGGCGTTTGGTTTCAACGTAGTCCCTCCGTTCGACGTCCCTGGAGCGGTCGCAAGCAAGTTCCCGACTGACTATGGCAGCCTGCTCGATGAGCCAACGCCCGAGCTTCCCGCTGGTGTGTATGAAGACACTCCCTCGTTGGCCCAGGCCTCAATCGGTCAGAATGACGTCTCGGCGTCGCCGCTGCAGATGGCACTCGTCGCGGCCGCAATCGCGAACGGCGGGCGGATGCAAACGCCACACGTAGTCGCTGAAGTGCGAAACGTCCAAGGACGTGCCGTTTCTGTGACAGAAAACTCGACTTGGCAAACGGCGGTCGATGCGGGCGTCGCCACTGAACTGCGAATCGCGATGATTGAAGTTGTCGAACGGGGAACCGGATCGGTTGTTCAAACTCCCGGACTAATTGTCGGCGGCAAGACGGGCACTGCCCAACTAGGCACTGATCCACCCAAGTCTCATGCTTGGTTTATTGCTTTCGCTGGCTACGAGGGGCAGGTTGCCGAGCTCGCAATCGCCGTGCTGGTCGAAGGCCAAGAGGGCGCAAGTGAGCAGACCGGCGGACGAGTTTCCGGCCCAATAGCGAAGGCGATCATCGATGCGTATTTCCAAGAATCTTGACCTCTGTGTGCCGCGGTACGCATCTTGTGCGTATTCGATCACTAACATCGCTTCGTTGTGAGTGATACGCCGCCAGCCCGCCCCGTCCTCAATGGACGCTATGAACTTCACCGTCGTCTTGCCCGCGGTGGCATGGCCGATGTTTTCTTGGCCCACGACCAACTGCTCGATCGTCCCGTCGCAGTTAAGGTCCTTTTCCCTCAGTTCGCCGCCGAGCCGACATTCGTTGAGCGTTTCCGAAGAGAAGCTCAGGCCGCCGCGAATCTCAATCACCCGAGCATCGTGGCGGTGTACGACTGGGGCGAATACGACGACACCTATTTCATCGTTATGGAGTACGTCGAGGGCCGGAGCCTTGCTGAGGTCCTCAGCACTGAAGGCACCCTCCATCCTGACCGCGCCGCCGAGGTAGCAACTGACGTCGCCGCCGCTCTTGGGTTCGCCCACCGAAATGGCACCGTCCACCGTGACGTAAAGCCAGGCAACATCCTGATTACGCCAACCGGTCAAGTGAAGGTGACCGACTTCGGAATCGCTCGCGCCTTCGGCGGCGGCGACGAACTCACCCAAACGGGCTCGGTCATGGGCACCGCGTCCTACTTCTCGCCCGAGCAAGCGCAAGGCAAATCTGTCGACCCCCGAAGCGATCTCTATTCGCTCGGTGTCGTCATTTTCGAGATGGTGACCGGCCGGCCCCCCTTCCTCGGCGACTCGCCTGTCGCGATCGCATACAAGCACGTGCAAGAAGCGCCGCCCCGGCCGACCTCGATCAATCCAGATGTGCCCCGCGCACTCGAGGCAATTATCGCCCGCCTGCTCGCGAAGAACCCGGCGCAGCGCTATTCGTCAGCCGAAGACGTGCGTGGTGATCTACGACGTTTCCGCGAGGGTCAGCCGCTCCAAGGTGTCTCCGGCGGCGGCGCAGTCCGTTCGCCTCAAGCCGCGGCCGCCGCAGTTTCAGCGGCCCGCGTCCCTGAGCCAACCGCAGCGCAGCCGGTCATCGACACAACCAGGGCAATGCCAGCATCGGCAGCAGCTTCGAGCGCACAGGTGCAGGAGGAGTACTACGAACCTCCCCGCCGAAACGGCGTCTTCCTTGCGGCCCTCGCAATTCTCCTCATCGCTCTCGCTGGCATCCTGCTCTGGGTCGCCAACAATGGGGCCGGCACCGTTGCCGCTCCGGGCGACGTCGTCGTTCCCAACGTGATTGACATGACAATGGAAGACGCCACAGCGGCGCTCCAAGAGATCGGCCTTGTCGCCAACGTGACCTTCGAACCAAACGAAGAAGTCGCCGCAAATATCGTCTTCTCCCAATCGCCAGGCGAAGGCGCCCAGGTGCAAGAAGCTTCGATCGTGCAGCTCAAGGTGTCGCAAGCCCTCGATGCGCAGATGCTGCCCGATGTCGTCGGACTCACCCAAGAAGAGGCCACACGAGTCTTGAATGAAGCAGGTTTCCGCGTCGATCCGGTGCTTGAACCAAGCAAAGACAAAGACGCCGGGATCGTCATTGCGATGACCCCACAGCCCAATCAAGAGGTGAATCTCGATTCACCAATCCAGATCACGGTCTCTAGCGGTCCGGACGAAATCGAAGTGCCGAACGTTACCGGCCTCAAAACGGCTGATGCCACGAACGCCCTCGGCCGGGTGGGCTTGCCGAGTCCGACGATCGAGCTTGAAGCCTCAACCGATGTGGCCAAGGGGCTCGTCATTCGCACCGATCCCGCAGCTGGTGTCCTCGTTTCCCAAGACCGAGTCATCATCATGTACGTGTCAAACGGGCCAGAGACGGCCTTGGTGCCTCCAGTTGTCGGTCTCACACAGGCTGCCGCTGAGCAAGCAATTCTTAACAAGGGCTTTAACCCAGTTGTGGAAGTCGTTGCCGTACCGGCAGGGTCGAGCGACGCCGGCAAGGTGATTTCTCAAGATCCAGCCGCCAACGAACGACTTCAGATTGGCGAGTCGGTCGTGATTCGAGTTGGCAAGGCTCAGGCGCCAACCACGACGAAACCAACCACGACAACAACTACAACGGCCCCAACCACGGCATCTACCGCTCCGACCACATCGACGACGGCGGCTTAGTCCGCCAGGCCCTAACAGCGAGCGAGGAAGTTGGCGAGCATTTCCCGCCCGCCAACCGACAGCACAGACTCGGGGTGAAACTGGACCCCTTCGACATCGAGGTCTTTGTGCCGGAGTCCCATAATGATGCCATCGCGAGTCTCGGCTGTGATCTCGAGGCAATCAGGGAGCGTGGCCCGGTCGACGATGAGCGAGTGGTAGCGGGTGGCCTCAAGCGGCTGCGGTAGCCCCGCAAACACGCCAGACCCCGTGTGGTCCATGACTGACGTCTTTCCGTGCATGATCTCGTTCGCCCGCACGACGTCGCCACCGTAGAGCTCGCCGATGGCCTGATGGCCTAGACAGACCCCGAAGACCGGGGCCTTGCCTGCAAAGTGATCGATGATGGCAATGCTTAAACCGGCATCTTCTGGACGGCCTGGACCTGGGGAAACGAGGACCCCATCAGGATTCAGAGCAACTACTTCGGCGAGAGTGTGCTCGTCATTTCTGACCACAATTGGCTCAGCGCCGAGCTCGCCGAGATACTGCACGAGGATGTAGACGAACGAGTCGTAATTGTCGACGACCAAGATTCGAGGCGAACTCATCAGCGCGAGGCTAGCGCCATCGTCGTCACCCAACGCATGAGCGGCTAGGGTGACGCCGTGGTTCGTCAGGACAAAAGCAAGAGCCGTGTCACTCCAAAAGGCACAAAGCCAGGTAGCTCGGGTTCGAGCACGTCAGGCGAGATCATCGAAGGCCCCTCTGGCGTCTCTCGTACTCCGGTGAAGGTCAACACCTCGTCACCGAAGTGGGTGCCGATTTTGATGTTCGCCCTCTTTGCGGTTGGCATCGTCATCATCATGCTGCCGTATCTCAACAACGGCATCGCCGGTGGCAACTGGTACATCCTCGGCGGCCTTGCGATGATCCTCGGTGGCATCATCACCGCAACCCAATACCGCTAGCAGTACTACAGCTCGTCGACTGACGTCGTGAGCTCCATCTCGTCCATGCAATGGCGCGGTGGAGCAGGGACCTGATCGTTCGCGAGGGTCATGCGTAGCTCAGCGCCACAAGTAATGCATCGATACGTGAGTTTGACACGTCGCAGTTCACCGGGCGGAGGGGCCTCGGGAACCGGGCGGGCAAAGGCGCCGATAACGCCGAAGCCCATCACAAGCAAGGCATAGCTAATCGCAACCGCAATGATGGTGCGGACTGGGCTGAATCCGGCGACAATAAGTGCGAGCCCGGCGCCGACGATCAACCACCGGAGAACGAGCTTGCGTCGGCGCTGGACCTGAGCGTCGCGCGACTTGGCTGTTGACGGCACGATCGCGTCATCAGCATCGATATGTTCCGGCTCGTCAATTGTTGGTTCGAAGTCAGACATACGACACTCCATAGAGACCACATAACCCTACCCTGGTGTCAACTCGACGATGGGAGCAGGCACATGACGACGAATGAGGCGATTCAAGCCACGGTAGAGGGTATGACTGTGCCCAAGGCCTTTGTCCGCACGGTGGCCGATCATGGTGACCGTGTTGCGTTGCGGTGGAAGAACGACGACGATTCGTGGTCAGAGAAGACCTACTCGACGTTCGCGGACGAGGTCGCTCGTGCGGCTGCAGGGCTCTCGGCGCAGGGCATTGGCCCTGGCGATCGCATCATGCTCATGATCCGAAACAGAGCAGAATTCCACGTGCTCGACCTGGCGGCTCTGTTCGTCGGAGCCACGCCCGTCTCGATCTATAACTCCTCGTCAGCCGACCAGGTCGTCTACCTCTGCAATGATGCGGGGGCAAAGATGGTCATTGTTGAAGATGAGGGCTACCTCAGCATCGTCTCTGAGGCCAGGGGCGAGGTCCCGTCGCTGGTATCGGTCGGCATCGTCGACGGCGAGGGTGGCGACTTTAGCTATAGCCAACTGCTCTCGAATGAGCCCATTGATCTCGCGATCGCGAGCGAAATTGCGTCGACGTCCGACCTGGCAACGCTGATCTACACCTCGGGCACAACCGGTCCATCGAAGGGTGTAATGATCGACCACGCCAACGTGGCCTGGACCGTCGAGTGTCTGCGGATCGCGTTTGAGGTCGAGGAGATGGCAGGGATGCGCATCATCTCGTATCTGCCAATGGCCCACATCGCCGAGCGCATGACTGGTCACTATCAGATGATCTTCCTCGGTCTCGAAGTCACCTGCTGTCCCGATCCAACCCAAATTGCGGCGTACGCAGGGCACGTGCATCCCCAGGTCATCTTTGGTGTGCCACGTGTATGGGAGAAGATCTACGGCGCGGTTAACGCTGCGCTCGCGGCCGATCCAGAGAAGGCAAAGGCGGTCTCCGAAGCGGTTGAGGTCGCAGGCCCAATTCGACAGAAGATGTCGTTTGGCACCGCCACGCCTGAAGAGATCGAGACGTATGAATTTCTGGATGCGGTCGCATTCTCTGCGATTCGAGGTCTGATTGGCCTCGATGAGTGCATCAGCGCAATCACTGGTGCCGCCCCAATTCCCGCCGAGATGCTCGCTTGGTTCCGAACCATCGGCGTGCCTCTCTCAGAGATTTACGGCCTCTCCGAGACTTGTGGGCCCGTCACTTGGGCGCCATACAAGGTTAAGCCTGGCTACGTCGGCGTCGCCGGTCCTGGTATCGAAGTTGCGCTTGCTGAAGACGGCGAGGTCATCTGTCGGGGCGGCAATATTTTCCGCGGCTACCTAAACCAGCCGGAAAAGACCGCAGAGGTTCTCGACGCAGACGGATGGTTCCGTACGGGTGATATTGGCGAGTTCGACGACGACGGCTACCTCAAGATCGTCGACCGGAAAAAAGAGCTGATCATCACCGCCGGTGGCAAGAACTTGTCACCATCGAACCTCGAGGCGCAACTGAAGATGATGCCGCTGGTCGGTCAGGCCTGCGCCATCGGCGACAATCGGCCTTTCGTCTCGGCGCTTGTGGTGCTCGACCCCGACTTCGCTCCCCCGTGGGCGAAGGCGCAGGGAATCGAATTCGAAACGATGAGCGACCTCGCTGCTCACCCTGCCGTGATCGCAGAGCTCGAGAGCGGTCTTACCAAGGTCATGGCCGGCTTCAACAATGCCGAGAAGGTCAAGAAACTTGTCATCATTGGTGACGAATGGTTGCCCGACACCGACCTGCTGACTCCAACCAGTAAGCTCAAGCGTCGTGGAATTCACACGAAGTACGCGGGTGAGATTGACGGGATGTACCAGAAGTAGCTGGTCAACTCGGGAGGGACCTTCTACCCATTTCCGCTGGTGCGCTTTGACGCTCTACTAGCTAGCGGAGTTGCTTTCTGGGTTGACCCAGAGAGTTCGCAGGCTTGGGCGGCTTGTCGAGGAGTTCCTTTTGAGTACAGAACAAGCGAAATCGGGTGTCGGCGCCGCGCCAGCACAGCGTATTGAGCGCGTCGTGCAACCAAACCCGGAGCTCGCCGAGCTCATTTTTCAGAAGCACACCGAGATATTTGATGCTGTCCGCGATGAGCATCCGCTCTATCAAGGGCTATATCGCAAAGACTATGACCCCTTGGCGGCATCACCGGACACCACCTTCTATCTGGCGTGGAACAATGACAAACTTGTTGGGCACTTGATTGCTTCAAACAACATTGCCGACGTCCGATGGCTGAGTGATGCGTACTTCGAGAAGCATTACCCGAACAAACTTGCCGCCAAAAAGCTGCACTTTGTGGCGTCGTTGGGTGTGGATAACGGATGTTCACCGAAGCTGGTGACGGGTTTGATCGACGCATTGGTGGTCGCCATCGCTCGTGAAGGTGGCGTTGCGATTGCCGAGTTCCGGATGACCAAGCACAACGCCCGGTTGCCGGTTCTTATCGCCGGTCGAAGCACCTCGCTCGCGGAAGCCACCGTGAGGCGATTGCCTTCTGAGCAGTTCTTTGCGTTCGAGGTAGCCAACCTCCGCGACGACCCGCTGAATCTCCGGGAAGGGGTTCGCTCCATCGTCGAGGTGCCGGGATGGGATCTTCCAGCGAAGATTCTCGGATCAACCATTCAACTAACGAGCTAATAAACCCCTGGTCACCGTCCGATAGGAGTTGGTGCGTAGGGTCACCAACCTTCAACGAGTCGCTTTAGGGATCGCTGTTCTTGCATTCGCCGCGCTCGCGGGCAATGCGGCCTCATGGTGCTTTTACGCCGCCGTAGTCGTTCTGACGACAGTCTCGTGCTTGCGCGGTCGGTTTAGCGTCGCGTATGCCGCGATTGGAATTGTGGCCCCACTCTTCGCGGCTGGGCAAGTTCTCACGGCGATCGACGCGCCCCCAGGACTTACCGTCCCTGTCTTCACGCTCGGCTATCTCGGGTTGATTACTGCGGCCGGCACAGTCGTGGTGTCGCGCGTGCGCCGCATTGAGCCAGAAGCCCTTCTGGAATCGCTTGGCCTGTCGATCGTCGGGGCCATGGTGCTCGGCGCAGTTTCCGATCGTGCAATCGCCGC
>JBBKWJ010000304.1:0-2665 GCA_037968895.1 Acidimicrobiales bacterium | reverse complement strand
ACCACCGTCGAGGGTCGTTGCGTCAAGATCAACGCCGCCGTCGACCCGCCGGGAAATGCCCGCAAGGACTGGAAGATCATCCTAGATCTGGCCAACCGCCTCGGTAAGGGTCACTACTTCGACTACTCCGGAACCGAAGAAATCTTCGACGAACTCTGCCGGGCATCGGCTGGAAGCAGCGCTGACTACGCCGGTATGACCTGGAAGCGCATCGTTGACGAACAGGGCATCTTCTGGCCTTGCCCCGAGCCCGGCCACCCCGGCACTCCAAGGTTGTTTGAGGGCGGCAAGTTTTTCCATCCAGATGGCAAGGCCAAGTTCTTCCCAATCCGCTACCGAGACCCGGCCGAGGTCGTTGACGATGACTACCCAGTCTGGCTGACCACGGGCCGAGTCGTCTCGCAATATCTGTCTGGCACCCAGACGCGACGTATAGCGCAACTCGTCGACCAGTACCCGGAGCCGCTGTGCGAGATGCACCCACAACTCGCAGCCAAGTTCGGTGTCGAATCTGGGGACCGGGTCACTGTTACCTCGCGACGCGGATCGATAACGTTGCCAGCAAAAGTGGTAGAGACGATCCGTCCGGACACTGTCTTTATTCCGTATCACTGGCCCGGCGACAAAGCTGCGAACACGCTCACCAACCGAGCCCTTGACCCGATCTCTAAGATCCCCGAATATAAGGTGTCCGCCGTTCGGGTTGAGAAGGCCTCTGGCCACGTCGAAGTAGCCGATACCCGCGACACCAGACTGCACGATGGAGAGAACCCGGAGATGACGCGATGATCGGCGGCCAGATGTTCGTGATCGACCAGAGCCGATGCATCGGTTGCGAGGCGTGCGTGCACGCCTGCGAGGAGTGTGGCACCCACCGCGGGACCTCGCTCATTCACCTCGAGCAGATCGACCCTGGGATCAGCACCCAGACCGCCCCGATGGTGTGCATGCACTGCGAAGACCCAACCTGCGCCAAGGTCTGCCCCGCCGACGCCATCAAACAGAACGAGCTTGGGATAGTGCAATCAGCGCTCAAGCCTCGTTGCATCGGCTGCTCCAACTGCGTCCTCGCCTGCCCGTTCGGTGTTCCCAAATACTTCCCAGAACCTGATCAGATGATGAAGTGCGACATGTGCTTCGACCGAACCTCACAAGGTCTTGCCCCAATGTGCGCTTCGGTCTGCCCGAGCGAAGCGCTTTGGTATGGAACCCCGGAGGAATTCGCAGAGAAACGGCCGGGACAGCTCATCAACGAATTCGCCTTTGGAAACCAGCGTGTCAAAACCAAGGTGGCAACCGTTGTCGAAGACCGCAACGGTGGTCCGCTCGACATGATCACGATGACTGTGCGAGAGCGCTGGCAAGACGACCCGTTCGGCCTAGGAATTGACCACACAGGGGTGGCGCAGTGACGGGGGCCAAACGACCTGACGACAAGATGCCTGAGGAAGGCACTCCGGTCTGGCTGCAGGACTTCCCTCACACCTCCGCTGGCGAAGAGGCAGTAACGCGTCGAGCGTTCACCCGGTATCTGATTGCCGGATCGGGCGTGTTCGCGGCTACCACGCTCGGCGCCGCGGTCTGGACGTCGCTGCGTGATCTCGACCCTGGCAAGCCGACACCTATTCTCGAGGTCGACAATCTCGCCGAAGGCGAAGCACACCTCTTCCGATACCCGGGCCCAGACGATCCCGCCATTCTGCTTCACCTCGCTGGCGGCGAGATGGTTGCCTACAGCCAGAAGTGCACCCACCTCGGCTGTGTTGTTTTCTACGAACCTGAAGAGTCTGAACTCGTGTGCCCCTGTCATGAGGGAATCTTTAGCCCCACAACGGGTGACCCGATCGCAGGGCCTCCCGAACGAGCGTTGCCCGCCATCACGCTTGAGGTCCGAGACAACACGATCTGGGCGCTCGGAATACAACGATGACGCAAGTCAATGCGCCAGACAACAAACGACATAGCGCGGTATTCGTCTACGTCGTATTGATTCTCGCGCTGCAACTCTTCCTGCTCGTCGTGGCGCTCGAAGCCTTCCAAGCCGACGAGGAAGCCCTGGCGTGGCCAGCCGCCGCGCTCTCGATTGGTCTGTTCACGACCTCGTTGCTGTTCGCCCGATTGCTCCGTCGCGACTGACGCTCAACGAAACCGCACCAACCTGCTCAGGCTTCCGCTGGCCTTTAGGGCGACGCTATGGTCTCAACGATGAGCACTGGAATCGTTGAACTTCTCGCCGAACACGCCGCTGCGCAGGCCTACAGCCTCGCCCTGGTCGAGGATCTTGATGAAAATCAAATTGGCTGGCGGCCGAGCGAAGAGAGCAGCGCAATTGGGTGGCATCTCGGTCATCAGGCGGCGGTCGTCCATTACTCGGTGCGCAATCTGACTGCCGCTGAGGTGCCGTTCAACGTCGCCTTCGATCAGATCTTTGACTCCGCTACTCCCGAGTCAAAGCGCGGCTCGCTCCCTCCGCTCGATGAGATCATTTCGTATCGCGAGGCAATCGCAGCAAGTGCCAAGAACACACTCGAACGCATCGCCGATCGCGCCGTTGGAGCGCCAGACCAGTTGGCCATCGTCGCTGACAGATTGCTTCGATCAATGATCGACCATGAGTATCAACACGCAAAGTGGATCGATGAAGTGCGCGGCGGCTTCACCACTG
>JBBKWJ010000303.1:0-3918 GCA_037968895.1 Acidimicrobiales bacterium | reverse complement strand
GATTGGGCCGCTCATGTCCGGCAACGTTGTCGCCGGCACTCCAATCTGGCACGTCGAACATGCAGGCAGGATTCTGACGTTCGGAAGCAGACTCGGCGAGCAATTGGCAACTGACATCGTCTCGCCGGCGTTCGCCTCTCGTTCTTAAACCGCGGCGACGCAATCAGGTGCGATGGTTACGCGGCTGCCGTCAGCGCAATGACCGACGCCAGTGTTTCAATGACTCGCTCGTGCTGGTCCACCGTCATGGCCGACCCAGACGGCAAGCAGATGCCCCGAGCAAACAGGTCGTCCGATACCTCGCCGCCAATCATTTCATTGGCTGCAAACACAGGCTGCTGATGCATTGGCTTCCAGAACGGGCGGGCCTCGATGTTGTGTTCGCCCATTGCGATACACACGTCGGCTGGGGTGATCGACTCGGGAAGAATTGCCACGCTCAGCCAGTTATTCGGCCGAGAGGTCACTCCTGCGGGCGCCCATCCGAACTCTGGGAACGAGCTCCGGTATATCTCGTTGATCTCGGTGCGGCGGCCGATCTTTGGCTCAAGCCCCGCGAGTTGCGCTCGGCCGAGCGCAGCAAGAATGTTTGACATCCGGAAGTTATTGCCGATCTCGACATGCTCGTAGTGCAGTTTGTCCTCGCGAGCCTGTGTCGCTAAGAAGCGGGCCCGGTGAGTGAGTTCGGATGGGCCAAGCAACGCGCCGCCACCGCTCGTGGTGATGATCTTGTTTCCGTTGAAGCTGAACACCGAGGCATCACCAAACGAGCCAGCCTTGCGCCCGGACGTGGTGATAGAACCAAGACCCTCAGCTGCGTCTTCGATGAGCGGGATGTTGTATGAGGCGCAAAGTGCCTCAAGCGCCACATAGTCGCCGCAGTAGCCGTACAGGTCAACGGGCATGACCGCAGCCGGTAGCCGGTCTTGCGCAGCGCGTTCAGCAAGCCAGGTAGCTAGCCGAGGCACGTCGAGGCCCCAGGTGTCCGGGTCGATGTCCGCGAACACCGGCGTCGCCCCAGCGTGCACCACTGAGAAGGCGCTGGCGGCGAAGGTGGCGCTTTGTACGACTACTTCGTCGCCGGGCTTCACTCCATGGATCTGCATCGCGAGCTGCAACGCAGCAGTGCCAGAGGACAGACCGACACATGATTCGACCCCTGCGTACTCTGCCAGTTCGTGCTCGAAGGCTTCGAGTTCGGGCCCGAGTGGCGCAATCCAACCGCCGTCGAACGCTCTCAACAGCGCGTCGCGTTCGGCCGTCGAAACATCCGGTCCAGAGAGCAGGATTCGCTCTTCGCTCGAGGTCGCCATGTGCCCAGTTCCTTTTAGATCAAAAAGTGAAGTCATTGAGAAACGGTCGAGATAACACTCGCAGTTTCTTGTCCACTGCAACCTAGCCCGCGAGAAAGGCTCATTGATGAGCCGTTTTGACCAAAGAGATAGGTGAAAGCTACGAGATGCAATTTCCCTCGGCTTGTCAAGGTTGAATGGTCGTCGATCGAACAGTCAATGCCGCGAATGAGAACATTGACTTCGGAGCCATAACTCTCCGGTAACGCGGAAAAGGGCGAAGCTATGAATCGAGCGGCGACATACCCGCCTCCTCAATCCACGACGGCCACACAAGCCAAAAACACCACCCCAAACGAGACTTCGAAAGGTCACGTTGTTCGTGGTGTGGCTGCAGTGGCCATTGCGAGCGTCGTAATGCGTGCGGGTGGACTTGCCGCACAGGTTGTTGCCGGCTACATCCTCACCGCAGGGGACTTCGGCCTCTTCGCTGCAACTCTCGGATTCAGCGCCATCTCTGCGGCCCTGCTCAGCTCCTTGCGCCCGCTGTTCATCGAACGCCTCACCAAGGGCATGACGGTCGATGTGCTGTGGCGCTCGATCTTGCTCATTCTGTGCGGCGCAGCACTCGTTCTGGCATGGTTCGCGCCCCAGTTCGCCGCCGCCATCAACCGCCCTGATGCCGTCGGCCTCATTCGACTGATGGCTCCGACACTCCCCCTTCAGTTCGTACAGATCATCGGTGTCGCTCGACTGTCCGCGTCATTTCGGTTCGAAGAGTCCTCGAAGATTCTCGCCAAGGCGGCCTTGCTCCGACATGCCGGGCTCATCGGGTTTGCCGTCGCGGGCCTCGGTGTTTACGCATTAGTGCTACCCGTGTACCTGGAAGCCTTCGGCCAAATCGGTCTCCTCCGTCGCAGCGCAGGCAAGTTTCCACCCATTATCGGGCAGGTCAGAGGGGTTCTCGGCCGCTACGGCACCACACTTGGCTGGCTGCTTCTATCCGCAGTCGGCCTAGCCCTCACCATTAGCGGCGATTACCTCTTCATCAGCCCACTCGAAACAGCGGCCGTGGTCGGGTTCTACTTCTTCGGCTACCAGCTCGCAACGGCGGTCACCCAACCGTTCACGATGGCGGCGACCAGCGTCCTGGTCCCCTCATTTGCGTCGCTCTCGAATGACGAAGACCGCCTCCAACGCTCGTTTCTTGAGGCAATTTCGCTTCTGCTTGTCATCTCCGGACTTGTCTTTGGTTTGCTTGCAGTCGGAGCCGGCGTTGTCATCGACTTCGTGTGGGCCGGCGAGTGGAACACATCGGTGATCGTTGTCATTATTTTGGCTGTCGGAACACCTTTCCGTATCTTGCAGCCAACCTGCTACAGCCTGTTACAGGCAACGGCGAACTGGCGACGTTTGGCCTTCGTAATGGCGGTCGGCGCGTTCGGGGCCGTCGTACCTCCTGTGGTAGGGGCCACGCTCGGTGGACTGACTGCCATCTCAGTAGGGGCCACGGTCGGAGCGATGTTTGGGGGCTCCATGGTTGCGATCCTGGTCGGAAACACGATTGGTCTTCGCTGGAGCCAAACCGTAGGCGTACTCTCCAAATCGTCGATCGCTCCGCTAGTTGGCCTCGCGGCAACGTTCTTGCTGCTGCCCGGGTATGTCGCCTCGTTACCTACCACGATGCTCCGCGTGGCCGTATATGGGTTCGCCGCGTTCCCGACGGCGCTCGCCCTATTCGGCGACCAACTCGCCGTCCTGTCACGGCACCTGCGCGGCAACCGAGGTTAAGAAACGAGTTCTAACGCTCTAGGATTCGCTCAAGCGTTGGCGGACAGAACCGATAACTGCGATAGGGCCGCTGGTTTCAGCAACGTCCGTAGACGCCGTGTTCCCACCTCAGCACTGTCATCGTTACATCGAAGCGCCATGCCAACGTCACAAGGTCACCTATGTCCGAGCCACTAGTATCCGTCGGCATTCCCGTCTACAACGGGGCCGACTTCATCGCCGAGACTCTCGAATCGGTCATCGCCCAGACTCACCGCAATCTCGAAGTCATTGTGTGCGACAACTGTTCGACCGACACGACCCAAGACATCGTTCGTGATTTTGCATCAAAGGATTCTCGCATCACGCTATTCGTGAACGAGAAAAACCTTGGTGCGGCCGGAAACTACAATCGCGCATTGCACGAGGCCAGCGGGCCCTACTTCACCTGGCTCAGTGCCGACGATGTGTGGGCACCCACCTACGTCGAGAAGGCGGTCGCAATCCTTGAGAAGCGCTCCGACGTTGTGGCCGTGTACTCGCACGCGACCCAAATCGATACGGCGAGCGAACGTATCGGCAACTACCGCAAGGCGATGGGCAAGTTGCAGCTTGACGATCCGAGCCCCCGTGTTCGATTCAACGACTCGGTTGTCGGGTTTCCTGCCATCGTCCTGTTTGGCGTTATGCGCCGAGCGATAATGCTCGACACCCCAGGTCACGGTGCGTACATCGGCGGCGACCGCGTATTCGTGTCTGAGATCGCGCTCAAAGGCCGCATTGCGCGAATTGACGAGGAACTCTTCCTCCGTCGAGTCCATGCAGGATCCTATTCATCGATGTTGAACAAGAAGGA
>JBBKWJ010000302.1:0-3322 GCA_037968895.1 Acidimicrobiales bacterium | reverse complement strand
ACCGGAAGCACCAGTGACCGAGCGCACTACGGCGTCTGGCACTGAAATGTCGGCAAGGAACAATCGCCCAACTTCAGGTCGACCCCGCAAACCCTCCTTTGGTAGGCAGAGGGTCACCGTGGCGTCTGCGTTAACTACGGCGCCGTTGTCGCCATCGGCCGCACTCGAGAGGCCGGAAGGCACATCGAGGCTGACCACTGGAGTACGCTTTGCGTTGGCTTGAGTTGCGAACTCGAGCGCGTTGTCACGGAGGGGCCCGGCCAGGCTGTAGCCGACCATTGCGTCGATGATGACGTCGAACGTGTCCCACTTGATTTCGCCTGCTGGGCTAAAAGTGGTGCCCATCCACGCTGCGGCCTTGAATTGGTGAGTTGGGATGTGCTTGAGATGATCGATTGTGCCGGTGAGCGCCACCGTGACGTCAACGCCCGCGTTGATGAGGTGGCGGGCCGCAACCAGGCCGCCGCCGCCATTTCCTCCAGAACCGGCTAGCACCAAAGCCCGGTTGGTGGTGAACTCGGCCCGAACGACGGTGGCAAGCGAGCGGCCGGCGTTCTCCATCATCTGCATCAGCACGATGCCTGCGTCTTCGATGGTCACCCGATCGATCTCGGCCATCGTCGGTGCATCGATCCACGTCAGTTCGGATGCGGTCGCCGTTGGCCAGTTCGTCATGGCCCGACCCTAGACCCCGAACGTTCCCTACGAACACTTTGGTGTCAGACACCGAAGTGTTCGTTTTGGTCGCCGAGTTTCGAGACTGTTCATGGTTTCGCGGACTGGGCCCGTCGGGCGGCGGGTTACTGTGCGGAGACGACGCTTCGTGGGAGCAACTGCCGATGACCAACCGATCAACCATCTCACTTGGTGTCTTGGTGATTGTCGGCGCGGCGTTTCTTGGTGCACTCGCTTTTCGATCAGATCCGGCGGCCGTTGAGGTCGCCGCCGAGTCGGGATCGGCTGAGACCACCACCACGCTCGATGCGGCTCCCCCTGACCTCGGATTGCCCCCCGACGTCACAAACATCGACGGCTGGCTCAACACCGACGCCACGGAATACGCCGCGTTCGACGGCCAGATCCGAGTGATCCAGTTCTGGACATTCGGCTGCTACAACTGCAAGAACACCCTCCCCCACCTGCAATCGCTCTACTCCGAGTACAAGTCGCAAGGGGTCGAGATCATTGGTTTTCATGCCCCCGAATTCGACCATGAGGCCGACCCTGCAAACGTCGAGGCGGCATTGCCCGAGCTCGGAGTGACCTGGCCGGTCGCACTCGACACGCAAAAGACCAACTTTCGAAGCTGGCAAACCGGAGGCCGCTATTGGCCCCGCACCTTCGTGCTCGACAAGGACGGTCACATCCGCTTCGACCATGTCGGCGAGGGTGCCTACGACGAGCTAGTCGCCACAGTCGACTGGTTGGTTAACAACGAGGCATGAGCATCGTCTCGCTCATCGTCGAGGGAGCGCAGTCCGCGATTCTTCCGTGTAGCGCCGTGTTGTTCGTGCCAACGTTTGGTGCCGTACTGGCCGCTCGAAGCCGACATCTCGCCGTCGCGGCAGTGGCAATCGGAGCGGGCGCGCTCGGCGCATTTGTGCGCTTCGCCGACATCATCAACCTGTTCCCCGGCTGGCTCATCGGATTGTGTCTGCTCGCCGGGGCCATGTTGGTGTGGGCAGGTGAGCGACGACTGATCGCATCCATCGCTGGCGCCGCACTAATCGGGCTTGCGGCAAGCCAACTCTGGGAACCGTGCGTTGGTGAACATTTCGGTCGGTTGGTCACCGGTCTTCCAAATGAGCGGCTCAGCCAGCTCGTGCCGTTCGCGCTGTACTTCGTCGCCGTCAACACTCCAATCGTACTCGTGACTGCCGGGGTCGCTGCTCTGTCTGACGAACGTCGGCGTGTCCTTGAGAAGGTCGTTGCACCATTCGGGGCCGCCGTGGTGGTCGTCATCGGCGGGCTCGCTCTCGTCGGTCAGACCGACCAGCTCATCGCCCGACTGGTCGCCTGGTCGATTTAGACCGGAGATGCGCTAGTACCTGACACCAAAAAGATGCGCTTGGGAGTTGTGCGTTAGGTTGGGCGGCGTGGCAAAGCATCTTGAACGTCAGCAGGCCAGAGCCGATCTTGATAGCCAGTTTGCGAAGATCGGTCCGACGGAGCACTTCGAGCAGCCACCGGCGGGCTGGATCCGGACAATCAGACAAGCGCTTGGCATGAGCCAGGCCGAGCTCGGAGATCGCCTCGCCATCACCCAGTCGGCTTTGGGACAGCTTGAAGTGCGCGAAGCCGACGGTTCGGCGACGTTGTCGACAATGGCACGGGTCGCCGACCAGCTTGACTGCGACTTTGTCTACGCCGTCGTACCGCGCGGCGACCGCACGCTTGAGCAAGTGGTGCGCGACAAGGCGCAGGCGGTTGCCTATGCCGAGGTTGCACCGCTCGTTGAGGCCCAGCACTTGGATGATCCGCAGGTCGCCGCTAAACGGCTAGCCGACGGCATCGCCACACGGGCTGCGCAGCTCATGTCAAAGCGTGGGCTCTGGAGCCACTAGTCTCTTCACAGCTGCGCTCTTCACAACTGGCAGAACGAGCCGATAGGAACGACATGGCTGATGACGATCCATTTGGAAGCTTGGACGACGGAATCCCGTTCGGCTCTCAGGCTGAGCACCCGACTGACGTTCCACGCGTGCAAAAGCCCAAGAAGCCGAAGAAAATGAAGGCGATAGACGCGTCGTCGAGCTCGTGGGTGAGCAAGAAGTCGGTCTCGGCCTTCATTCGGGTCGCCATTGTGCTTGGCTTCGTCTTCTATCGCTTCGTTGTCAATTGAGGGTTCGTCTTACCTAATCACTCAAGGCGTTCACGAATAGATCCGAAGGTATCCGGGACGGCCGGCTGCCCATTCCGGCCCGGATCTAGGCGGAAACCCTTACATGACTATTCGAACTTCCGGCTCAAGCCGGCTGCGGATTCTCGCGGCCCTTCTGCCCGCAATTCTCGTCGCGTCCACCGCTACGAGCATCGTGCCCGCGAGTGCTCAGGTGGAGTCAACGGTGTCGCCGATGGCGGCGGCCACAACTGGCGGCCCCCGCTATTTCACCGAGATCGAGCGGGACGCATACGACGCGATCAACCTTCATCGCACCGAGCGCGGACTTCCTGCCCTGGCCCTCGATGTCACCAGCGATGGTTCGCTCCCGGCCGCAGAGGCCCGGTGGCGAGACTGCTTGATCAACAAGAACATCGCAAGCTTGACGGCTGGCACCGGTCTGACCCATGACCCCTCCGGGTCCTGCAAGACCGACCCGAA
>JBBKWJ010000301.1:0-8396 GCA_037968895.1 Acidimicrobiales bacterium | reverse complement strand
TCGAAGATCCGCCACCACCAGCCCCCGAACCGGAGCCTGAGCCAGAAGCGGTTATCGAAGATCCGCCACCACCAGCCCCCGAACCGGAGCCTGAGCCAGAAGCGGTTATCGAAGATCCGCCACCACCAGCCCCCGAGCCTGAGCTAGCCGACGCCGTCGCGCCGACGCCCGAGCCTGAACCGGCTGTTGAAGATCCGCCACCACCAGCCCCCGAGCCTGTGACTCAGACCGCACCGAAGCCGACTGCCCCAAAACCCGTTGTACCGGCCGCTGTCGTCACACCTACGGCCCCTCCTCCCCAGTTGGTCGCCCCGGAGCCGACGCCGGAAGAGTCAATGGTCCCGGCTGCTCTGCGGGGCCCATCTTCCACGAAGGCGCGACGCGTCGAAGATGATGATGTCGCTCCCAAATTAGATGGCCCTGAAGTGGACGAACGCGGTGCCTGGATTCCTCCCGCGCTCAGAGGTGCAAGCCGCTAGCAGCCTGCTATCTAGGACGACCAGTGGATGAACTGGGACCGCCCAGGACCTGTGCTGGCCAAGGTGATGGGCACGCCAACTTGCGCTTCTAGTGCCCTCAGATATGCCTGGCAGTTCGGGTGGAGGTCGCCCGGTTCGCGAGCAGCCGTCAGGTCGCACATCCAACCTGGGAACTCTTCGTAGATGGGTTTGGCTCGGTGGATTTCGGACTGGTGATACGGCAGCTTCTCGACTCGCTCACCATCGATCTCATACGCCACGCACATCTTCACGGTCTCAAACGAATCGAGCACGTCGAGCTTGGTGATCGCCAGCTCGGTGAGGCTGTTCAGCCGCACGGCGTGCCGCATCATCACCGCGTCGAACCAGCCTGGACGGCGGCGGCGCTTGGTGTTGACTCCGTATTCGTGGCCGATGTCGACAAGCTTGTCGCCGGTCTCATCGAGGAGTTCCGTGGGCATTGGGCCTGACCCGACCCTGGTCACGTATGCCTTGGCGATGCCGACAATTCGGTCGACGTCGCGAGGTCCGATGCCAGCGCCGGCGCAAACTCCGCCAGCCGTTGGGTTTGACGACGTGACGAACGGGTAAGTGCCGTGGTCGAGATCGAGGAATGTTGCCTGGGCGCCCTCAAACAACACCTGCTGCCCCGCGTCGAGCGCGTCGTGAATGTTGTTCACCGTGTCGCTGATCATTGGCCTCATGCGAGGCAGGCACTCGGTAAGAATTCGGTCGGCAAGTGCGTCGGCGTCGGTCGGTTCGTGACCGAATACTTTGGTCAATACCTTGTTTGTGTAGTCAAGAACCGAATGGAGCTTGGCTCTAAAGATGTCCTCATCGAGCATGTCTTGCACCCGAATGCCGACACGCATCGACTTGTCGGCATAGGCGGGGCCAATACCGCGCTTCGTCGTCCCCAATTTGGCATCGCCAAGCTGACGCTCATGTAGCTCGTCGAGTTCCTGGTGATACGGCATGATCAAGTGGGCGTTGCCAGACACCTGAAGGCGAGAACAGTCGATACCGCGGCTCTCAAGCATGTCGACTTCGCGCAGCAGCACGAATGGATCCACGACTACGCCATTGCCGATAACCGGTGTGACGTGGGCGTACAAAACGCCGGACGGCACAAGCTGGATGGCGAACTTCTCTTCACCTACCACAATGGTGTGGCCAGCGTTGTGGCCTCCCTGGTATCGCACCACCATGGATGCTTCTTTGGCGAGAAGGTCGGTGAACTTACCCTTACCCTCGTCGCCCCATTGGGTTCCAACAACTATTAATGCAGGCACGTTGCCCAATCATATCGGTCGGCCAGGATGTTGCCGCCGACTCACCGATTCGGCTCAGGGCGTCGGTGCGGGCCGGAGCAGTGGCGGGTGGAGTACCTCAGTTGAGCCGGAGCGATAGAGGCTGGCGGGACGCCCGCCTTGCCGGGTTGTCCGCTCCCCCGTCGCCTCCACGAAGTCGGCGGTACTTGTAATTTTGCGGTGGAAATTTCGAGGGTCGAGGTCGCACCCCCATACCGCTTCGTACACCTGGCGTAGTTCGTTCACCGTAAACGAGGGTGGACAGAACGCCGTACCGACTGGCGAGTACTCGAGCTTGGCCCTGGCACGTTCGATACCGTCGCTCAGAATGCTGCGGTGGTCGAACGCCAGTCGGCCGGCCTCGGCGCGTTGTTCATCGACCACGTGCCACGACGCCTCAGCGGCGTCCGAGCCAGCCTCCGGCTCGGGGAGATCTGGCACGAGGGCCAAGTAGGCGACACTGACGACTCGACCTCTCGGATCGCGTTTCGGTGACCCGTAGGTTGCAAGTTGCTCAAGGTGAACCGACGGGTCAACGATTCCTGTTTCTTCGACTAGCTCACGCATTGCGGCGTCGTACAGGTCCTCCGCGGGGAGTACGAATCCGCCGGGCAGGGCCCACCGCCCCTTGTACGGAGCGACTCCCCGTTTCACGAGCAAGACACAAAGCTCACCTTCGCGAACGGTAAGAACAACAAGGTCAACGGCTACGGCGCAGGTGTCGAGAGTCACGTCGAATAGTCTAATCGTCATATTGACGAATAGTGTCTGATGGTTTACCTTTATCGTCAAGTTGACGATAAAGGAGCAAGGAAATGGCAGATGTAACTCGAAGCATATTTGTACCAATCGCTCGGCACCTCCGAGCTGACACCAACATGTACATCCATCACCTCCGAAACGGAGCTGTCGCCCACGAAGGCGCCGGGACCACCTTCTGGTTCCGCCCACGGACTTCCGCATTGAGCCAAGTCCCGCTCGACGATCGGGAACAAGCGCTCTTGTTTCACGCCCGCACATCGGACTACCAAGACATCACTGTGCAGGCGACGATCACCTACCGAATTGATGACCCGACGCTCGCGACAACACGCATCGACTTCGGTATCGACCCCGAGACCGGTGTCTGGAACGGCTCACCACTAGAGGTGTTGGGCGGCTTGCTCACCGAGCTCGCTCAGCAACCAGCAGTCCAGCGGCTGGCCGAAATGACGATGCTCGAGGCACTCGCCGTTGGCGTCACTCCCGTGCGAGACGAGATCGCGTCGGCCTTGGCAAATGATGAGCGTCTGAGGGAGCGAGGCTTGGCCGTAACCGATGTGCGGGTAGTCGCCATTCGGGTCGAGGCTGAACTTGAACGAGCACTGCAGACCGGTACCAGGGAACAAGTCCAGCAGGACGCCGACCGCGCCACATTCGAGCGCCGGGCGCTCGCAGTTGAACGCGAGCGAGCCATTGCGGAAAACGAGCTGAAAACTCAGATTGAACTTGCTCGCCGCGAAGAAGAACTCGTTGGACAGCGAGGACAGAATGAACGGAAACGAGCGATTGAACAGGCTGCCGCTGACGCGATCGCAAGCGAGGCAGAGGCTGCGAGGCGTCGGATCCAGGTCGAGACGGAATCAGAAGCGACACGCTTGATGGGCGATGCCGAAGCGGGTGCCGAACAGGCCAAATACGGCGCATACAAGGACGTCGAGACCGCAGTGATTCTTGGTCTGGCAGTTCAGGAACTGGCCAAGAATCTGCCCAACATCGACAATCTGACGATCACGCCTGACATCCTCACCCAGCTGCTCGCTCAGCTTGGCGGTCGTAGCAGCACCGACCCGGTCACAAAGGAAGCAGCATGAGCCTGCGACCGAGGGCGGTGGTCGTTCACCGGCGTTCCGAGTACGACGAGATGGTGATGCGCCATAGCACCCACCAGCACGCGGCCTTCTTCCTTGAAGGCCGGGGGCGCACGATTAACGAGCTCGTTGCCCGTCATGGCGTTGGCGAGGAAGCGCTGACGCAGGTGGGTGCGGCCATTCCCGCCGACTGGCGACGGGCCGATGTCGAACGCAGCGACCTCCATCGATTCGCTTTCGCCGCCGAGGACATCGTTCTCGTGGTCGGACAAGACGGACTCGTTGCCAACGTTGCCAAGTACCTGAGCGGTCAGCCCGTGATCGGCATCAACCCGGATCCGGTCCGCAATCCCGGGGTGCTGGTTCAGCATCCGGCCGAATCGACTACTGCACTCCTCGCGTCGGTCGAGTCAGGTAACTGCACATTCGAACGGCGGACGATGGTGACCGCGACGGCTGACGACGGCCAGAAACTTCACGCCGTGAATGAGGTGTATTTCGGGCACCGGAGCCACCAATCAGCTCGATACCGAATTGAGCTGCCTGACGGCTCGTCTGAACACCACTCATCATCTGGTTTGTTGGCGGGCACCGGCACCGGTTCGACCGGATGGCTGAGGTCCGTCTGGGAGGAGCGGGGCCACCCACTCACTCTTCCGACGCCAACGGCACCTGACCTTTGCTGGTTTGCCCGAGAGGCCTGGCCGAGTGCCGCCACGGGCACCTCTTTAACTGCTGGGGCGATCCCTGCCGGATCGTCGCTGCGAGTACGAGCCGAGAGCGACGAACTGGTCTGCTTCGGCGATGGGATCGAGTCCGATTCCCTCCGAGTTACTTGGGGCCAGACACTGGTAATCACAACCGCATCACAAACCCTCAACCTCGTCACCACCTAGCGATGGCGCCCTGCACACGACAGGGACGTGTGCTAGAAGGCTAGGAGACTTGGGCGATAGTCAGCCGGGGCTTCGAACCCGAGCAGGTTGAGTAACGTCGCCGCAACGTTCGACAGACCCGGGTCTGACGAGCCGACGACCGTGTATTCGCCGTCGTAGGCCGGGTCGTGAATGGCAAAAGCCACCGGGCTCAAGGTGTGTGATGTCTTCGGTGACTGCACGCCGTCTTTCTCGGTGTACATGATGTCCGCGTTGCCGTGGTCGGCGGTGAAGACGAGCACTCCGCCAAGCTCATCAATGACCGCCACGAGACGGCCGAGGCATTCGTCGAGCACCACCATCGCGTCGATCGTCGCGGCGAGGTCGCCCGTGTGCCCGACCATGTCGCCGTTCGGGAAGTTGAGGCGGCCAAAGTCGTAGTCGCCGCTTCGCAGCATCTCGATCGTCTGATCGGTGATCTCGACGAGCTTCATGCCAGGCGTGGTATTGAACTCGACGTTGTCTGAAGGAATCTCGACATAGGTCTCAAGCGACTCGTCGACGTAGCCCGACTTGTTGCCATTCCAGAAGTACGTGACGTGACCAAACTTCTGGGTCTCGCTGATTGCGAAGCTCCGAAGCCCCTCGGCGCACAGATATTCGCTCATGGTTTCGCTGATCGTCGGCGGTTCGACAAGGTAGTGCTTCGGCACCTTGAGGTCGCCGTCGTACTGGAGCATCCCCGCGAAGTAGACGTCTGGCCGATCACCGCGGTCGAACGCAGTGAAGTCGTCTTGTTCATACGCCTGCGAGATCTCGATGGAACGATCGCCCCGGAAGTTGTAGAGGATGACGGCGTCACCATCCGCCATTTTGCCGACTGGCTCGTCGTCGTTGACGACGACGAAATCGCCGAGGTACTGGTCGCCCTTGTCAGTCTCGGCATACATCGTCTCGACGGCCTCGGTGGCCGACGAAAAAGGCCGACCGATGCCATGGGTATGGCAGTTGTAGCCGCGCTCGACCATGGCCCAGTCGGCGCCATAGCGGTCCATCGTGATGGTCATCCGACCACCGCCCGAAGCGATGCGATAGTCAGCGTCGTACTGCTCGTTGATCTGACGGAGTGTGGCTTCGGTCTGCTCGATATAGACAAGCGCCGAACGTGCGTCGACGTCGCGGCCGTCATGAAGAATGTGGATTCTGGCCCGTTTCACGCCCTCCTTCGCTGCCTCCTCAAGCAGTTGATAAAGGTGGCTGTTCTGGCTGTGCACACCACCATCGGAATGCAGGCCGATGAAATGTATGGCGTGCTGACGACCGTGTTCCACTGCGGTCTTCCAGACCTCGGTCTCGAAGAGTGCTCTCGACGCGAGCGCTTTCGCGACAAGCTTCGCGCCCTGGGCGAAGATGCGGCCCGCGCCTAGGGCATTGTGGCCAACCTCGCTGTTGCCCATGTCGTCGTCGGTTGGCAAACCGACCGCAGGGCCATGGGCGGCTAACTCAGTCGACAGTGGGCCAGCCGTGAGGGCATCAAGAACAGGCGTGGGCGCCACGGTTACTGCGTTGCTTGGCCCGTCTGGCGCGATTCCGACGCCGTCGGCGATGACAAGCAGAAGCGGCCCGGTTCGCCGATCGAAGGAGTTGAGCTTGTTGAGTGAAAGCGACATGGCCGCAATCGTATCCAGTTAGCGCAAAACGCGAAGTGCGGCCAACCCCTTTTGGGCCGGCCGCACTTCTGCTAGTTGGGCTTAGCTGTTTGTGGTCTTGACGACTTGAAGCTCTTCGCCAACGAGACTGACGGCAACACTGTCGCCATCGGCAATCTGGCCATCGAGAACCGAAAGCGCGAGCCGATCGGCCACCTCATTTTGGATAACTCGCTTGAGAGGCCGAGCCCCGAACGCCGGGTCGTAGCCGAGTTTGGCCAGTTTGGCCTTCGCATCGTCAGACACGGTGAGGGTGATGCGACGGTCAGCCAATCGCTTGACCAGCGTCGCCAGCTGGATCTCGACGATCTGCTCAAGATCGGCTTCGGTTAGCGAATCGAAGCGGACGATGTCGTCGACTCGGTTGATGAACTCGGGACGGAAGAAGTCTTTCGGGTCGCCAGGCAGATTCGACGTCATGACCAGCACCACGTTGGTGAAGTCGACCGTGCGACCTTGTCCGTCAGTTAGACGACCATCGTCGAGCACCTGCAGCAACACGTTGAAGACATCAGGGTGAGCCTTCTCGACTTCGTCCAATAGCACGACGCTGTACGGCCGACGACGAACGGCCTCGGTTAGCTGACCACCTTGGTCGTAGCCCACGTAGCCAGGAGGTGCGCCAATTAGCCGGCTCACCGTGTGCTTCTCCATGTATTCGCTCATGTCGAGCCGAACCATGGCTCTCTCGTCATCGAACAAGAAGTTTGCGAGCGACCGAGCGAGCTCGGTTTTACCGACACCAGTTGGTCCAAGAAATAAGAAGCTACCGATTGGCTTGTCTGGGTCTGATAGACCAGCGCGGCTTCGTCTGATCGCGCCTGACACCGCGTGGACGGCGTCGGCTTGCCCGATGACTCGCTTATGGAGCTCGTCTTCGAGACGAAGGAGCTTACGAGCCTCTGCCTCCATGAGCCGGCTAACCGGAACCCCGGTCCAACGGCTCACGACTTCAGCAATGTCTTCTTCGTCGACCTCTTCTTTCAACATGGTCTTCTCTGCCTGCAGCAGACCCAAGGCGCCTGTTGCCTGATCGATCTGAGTTTCGACAGCGGGAATCATGCCGTAGCGGATCTCGGCTGCCCGGTTGAGGTCTTGCTCGCGATCGAGCTCGCGCTTCAGCGTTTCGTGTTGCTCCTTCAGCTCGGCGATTGCCGCAATCGCGTCTTTCTCATTTTGCCAATGCGCTTTCATCGCTTGGCTCTGCTCGTTCAGGTCGGCGAGTTCAGCCTCAAGCTCTTCAAGGCGCTCAGTTGATGCGCTATCGGTTTCCTTCGACAACGCGACCTGTTCCATCTCGAGCTGACGAATACGACGCTCGACGACATCAATTTCAGTTGGCAGCGAGTCGATCTCGATGCGCAACTTCGATGCCGCCTCATCCATCAGGTCGATGGCCTTGTCAGGCAAGAATCGACCGGTCAGGTAGCGATCAGACAGAGTTGCCGCGGCAACAAGGGCGGCGTCTTGAATACGGACGCCGTGGTGCACCTCATAGCGTTCCTTGAGGCCACGCTGGATCGCAATTGAGTCTTCAACAGAAGGCTCGCCGACGAATACCTGTTGGAAACGCCGCTCCAACGCAGCGTCTTTCTCGATGTACTTGCGGAACTCATCGAGAGTGGTCGCACCGACCATGCGAAGCTCGCCACGGGCAAGCATCGGCTTCAACATGTTTGAGGCGTCCATTGCGGAGTCGCCGCCTGCACCGGCGCCAACGACGGTGTGCATCTCGTCGATGAAGGTGATGACCTCGCCTCCGGCGTCGGTGATTTCCTTCAGCACGGCCTTGAGCCGCTCCTCGAACTCGCCGCGATATTTCGCGCCAGCGAGCATCGACGAGATGTCGAGGGAAATGACTCGACGATTGCGCAGCGAGTCTGGCACATCGCCCTCAAACACTCGCTGAGCGAGGCCCTCGACAATGGCCGTCTTGCCAACGCCGGGCTCACCAATGAGCACCGGGTTGTTCTTCGTGCGTCGGGAAAGGACCTGAATGACGCGTCTGATCTCGTCGTCACGACCAATCACAGGGTCGAGTCGACCCGCCCTGGCGTCTTCGGTGAGGTCTCGCCCGTACTTCTCGAGCGCCTGAAATTGGTCTTCTGGGTTCTGGCTCGTGACCCGATGGGAACCTCGCACGGCCTGCAACGCTTGCAGCAGGTCTTCACGC
>JBBKWJ010000300.1:0-15091 GCA_037968895.1 Acidimicrobiales bacterium | reverse complement strand
ACGAGGAAGTTGTACGCAACGTCGCACCATCCGTTAACCCGAACGTGGGTGTAGTAGATGCCGCGAATCATGCTGGCGCTCGATGCCTGGGTGTAGCTGTTCGTTGTGGCAGTGTGGTGGACAATTACTGCCTGCACATTGGTGGAGTAAAAGGGGCCACCAGCGCAGCTACCGTTATCGGAGGCCCAGGGATAGTCGGCACCAGCCCACGCATTGCGAGGCTGGATAGTTGGCTTACCTGGATTCGTGAGCGAGGCAAGAGGGGCGTCGATCGCGACGGTTTGGTCGGTGAGTAGGTCGACTTTTAGGGAGGAAGCCGAACCAGCGGTCTCTACAACCTGCACGTCAGTCGCGTCGCCGATCCAAATCGGACCAAGCGCAACCGAAGTATTCGCACTGCCTTCTTCGCCGTCTAGTCCATCGGGAGATTCGTCTGGCGACGACTCGATGGCGGCCCATTCGCTCCATTCGCCGTCGTTCTTGCTTCTCACCGAGAGGTCGAGGTCGCCGGTTTCGTCGTGAATCACGATCATCGTGGCACCTGCGGGGTCGACTGATGCGCCAGGAAGCTCCCTGACCTGGCCCGCTCCCTCGATAGAGCCAGCGGCGGAAATAGATTCGCTGAGATCAAGCTGCACGGTCGCAACCTCGAGTTCAGCCACACCCTCGCTGGCAACTGGGCTGTCAACAACTGGGCTGTCAACAATCTGGGCAGAAGCCGCGTTTACAGGGGCGACAAGGGCCGCACACAAACCAACGCCAGTAATAACCCTGGCCATTTGGTTGAACATCGTAGACACCTCAATGCATCGGCCGCTCGCTCGGGAAACTGTAGTCCTTTTGGCTCAGAGACCAACGGCAGGAGCCAACGACCACACCATCGGCGGCGAGTCGCTGCTTGTAAGGCAATCTTTAAGCGGATTCTCTCGCCGACGCCGTAACAAAAGTCGGCGAGAGGGCCTTTTAGACGTGTGCGGGGGCGACGCTAACTTGTGGCATGCATTGTCCCTCGAGGTCGACGACCTTGATGCGATCACGGTTTTCGTACGTGACCTCGTTGTCTGGGTCTTTGTTCAGCTTGTACTCGCGGAAGCTCATCTCCATCGCGTCAAAGGCTAGAAGACGACCAACAAGCGAGTCGCCGAGTCCAAGAATGATCTTTATCGCTTCCAACGCCTGAATCGAGCCAACAATGCCAGGCAGCACGCCAACGACGCCAGCCTCGGCGCAGCTTGGAGCGAGTTCGGCGGGAGGAGGCTCGGGAAGCAGGTCACGGTATGTGGGACCATTCAGCGGGTCGAAGACAGTGACTTGACCCTCAAACCGAAAGATCGAGCCGTGCACCACGGGAATACCGAGTTTGACTGACGCGTCGTTGAGTACATAGCGGCTCGGGAAGTTGTCGGCGCCATCGATCACGATGTCGAAACCAGCGAGGATGTCCATGATGTTGTCGGCGCCGAGGCGGGCGTCGAAGGTGATCACATCGATGTCACTATTCATGAGGTTGATGGTCTGCTTCGCAGAATCAACCTTGCGATCACCGACGCGATCGCGGTTATGGAGGATCTGCCGCTGGAGGTTTGATTCATCGACAACATCCATGTCGACGATGCCAATCGTGCCGACACCGGCGGCTGCGAGATAGAGCGCAGCTGGCGACCCAAGACCGCCAGCGCCGAGCAGTAACACCTTTGCTCCGAGGAGCTTCAACTGGCCCGCCTCGCCGACCTCGGGGAGCAGCAGATGGCGGCTGTAGCGATTGCGCTGGTCAGCAGTGAGCGACAATGGCTGGACCCACTCACGGCCCTCGTCCTTCCACTTGTTAAAGCCGCCATCCATCGAAACGACGTCGGTATAGCCGAGCTCGGCTAACGACTTGGCCGCGAAGGCCGACCGCACGCCGCCCGCGCAATGGACGACGATGGGCGTCGACTTGTCTGGGATGCGGTTCTCGACCTGCGCCTCGAGGTTGCCTCGGACAATCGTGACGGCGCCAGGAATGACGCCTTGGTCGACCTCGTCTGGCTCGCGGATGTCGAGGATGAGAGAGCCAGCAAGACGGGCGGCCTCGCCTTCCTCGGTGGTGATCTCTCGGATCTCTTCTTTTGTCGCACTTAGAAGTTCGCGGAACGATGGCATTGACAACCTCTGCTAGTAATGAGTCTATAAACCTTATCGGATTAGTCAACAATTAGAACTGTCGATGTATTCCAGATCGTTGACGCTATCTACTTGCCAATTATTGCGGCAAGAACAGTGCTGATCGAGCCGCGGACGACGACGTCGGCCAAGTGGTCCATTTCGGTTGGCTCGCCATTGATGATGACTACTTTCGCTCCGTGCCGCTTTGCCACCGGCACCATGTTGGCAATGGGGAACACGGCCAGCGTGGTGCCGATGGCCAGCAAGAGGTCGCACTCGATACTCGCTGCTTCGGCCCGACGCAGGTCAGCTTCGATCAGGCTCTGGCCGAAGCTAATTGTGGCCGACTTCAATATGCCTGCGCATTCGGGGCAGGGCGGATCGTGCTCCCCCGACCTCACCCGGTCGAGAGCTTCGCGCATCGGCCGTCGATAATCGCACGATAAGCACACCACCTCGCGAACTGTGCCGTGGACCTCGACGATTCGGTCAGCAGCCAGGCCAGCATCGTGGTGGAGTCCATCGATATTCTGCGTAACCAGAGCGACAAGCTTGCGTTGTTGCTCGAGGCCGAGCAGGGCGTAGTGACCCTTGTTTGGCTCGGCGGTCCATACCGGACTGTCGAGACGATTTCGCCATGCTTTGATTCGGACCTCGGGGTCAGCCACATAGTGCTGGATCGTGGCTTGCTTTTCGGCTCCGGGGTTTTTCGTCCACACACCTTGGGGTCCGCGGAAGTCGGGAATCCTTGAATCGGTCGATATGCCAGCGCCAGTTAGGACGGCAACTTTCGCTGACGCAGCAATCAAAGCCGCCGCCGCGGCCAGAGCTTCGGTGTGGTCTTCGTCAAACGGATCAGCGAAGGACGCCATCGCAGTACCGTACTGCATCTCGACCGACCGGTTCACTCTCAACCGATCGCCTCAAGCCGGTAATCCACCAGCCTCCGAACTGATGCTCGTAGGATCGTTTGGTGGAATTCGATCGCACGGTCATAGAACAGGTCATCGAAACAACAGGCGCGAGCGCCAGGGGCGAAGGCGATGCCGAACTGCCCCACCCAATGGCAACCGACGCTGAACTCAAGAAGCATCTCGACGCTGTCGGCCGCGATCTCATCATCGAGGACGCGCCCGCCGTCGCGCGCACAACCAAAGAGAAACTCGCCGACCGAGCAAGCGGACGTGACCCGGCCCAGAAAGACCACAACTCTCACGTGGTTCACGCCCTTCACCAACTCGACCATCGAACTCGGTTTCAGCGAAACGAGATCGACGAGCTTCGAAACGAATTAGCCGACGCGAGAGCACAGATCGTTCAGCTCCATCGCCGCATCGACCGACTCGCCGGCGAAGAATGAGCCTGCGTATCGGCTTCATCAAGCCAGACCACGGCTTTCGTGGCGGGTTTGAAGTTCTTGTCGATCAGTTGGCTGAAGGACTGCGTGGTCGTGGCCACGATGTCGCCATCGTTGCGGTAGATGCGGTCACTCCCCCACGCCACCTGTACGGCGTTCTAGTTAATGGCGCATTCCATCAATGGCACAACGAGTATTTCAACTACTTGACGCTCGCGGAGCGAACCCAACGACTGGCACTTGACGATTTCGACGTCGTCGTTGCGACGCAGCCGCCAACCTGGCATGCCCGACACGACAATCTGATTGGGCTGTTCTTTCATCAAGGCCGAGTCTTCTACGACCTCAGCGAGGAGTTCGTAGATAGCGGATTCGTCGACCCAACAATCCATGCGGCCGCCGTGCGGTCCGTTCGATCGCTCGACGACGGAGTAATTGCGAACGTCAAGCACTGGCTTGCGGGTTCGGATTCGGTGGCGGAGCGGCTACTAACCTATTGGCAGGTGCCTAGCCACTTGATTAGCCCATACCGCCATCCGGCGCTGGCCCAGCCAGCCGCAACGGCCACAGCCGACCTCGCAGCTGCAGGGTCGACGAGCATCGCGATGGTGAGTCGCCACGAGTGGCCGAAGCGGACCGAACTCGCCGTAGCGGCCGGGCGACTGCTCACTAAGGGCACCCGCATTGATGCAGTCGGCGGAGGCTCACGACTTTCGTACGTCGAAGACCTCGATGGCCTTCTCGACACTGGGATCGAGCCCTCGCCCGATTCGCTGTGGAAAAACCAGGGTGGTTCGACTGCAGGTTGGTCACCAAGCGCGCTTCCTCCCAGCGGCCGGGTGGCCTTTCACGACAGACTCACTGACGCCGAGCGTGATGCGATCGTCGCCGGCGCGGCAGCAGTCGTGGCCCCCGCCTATGCCGAAGACTACGGACTGACAGCACTCGAAACATTCGCTGCCCGAAAGCCCCTCATTGTGTGCACCGACGGAGGCGGACTGACCGAGTTTGTGTCACACGGCGAGACAGGACTCGCAGTTGAGCCAACGCCAAACGCTCTCGCCGAGGCCATGGACCAACTCGTTGGAGACCCCGAGTTGGCGGCGCACCTCGCCAACGCCGGGCACGAACTTGGTCGAAGCTTTACGATCGATGCAGCCCTCGACCAGTTCGAAGCGGCCTTGCCCTAAATCGCACCGCCCTAACCGACCACCTGCATGCGAGGAGCACGTCATGGAACGAAAGATACAAATAGCCATCAACGCCGAAAAGCCCCACGACTTGTGTGACTTCTGGGCCGCGGTGCTTGACTTCGACGTTGTCTCTGACCCGGCGTTTGTGCAATCCATGGTCGATCAAGGCTTCGCCACGATCGATGACACGGTGACTCATAACGGCGTTCTGACATGGGCCGATGGCGCAGCCTGCGTCGATCCTGAGGGGGTATTACCGCGCATGTTTTTCCAACGCACTCCTGATCCAAAGACCGGACAGAACCGGATGCACTTTGACGTTCAGGTCGGCGAAGAACGACGTCAGGATGAAGTTGACCGCATTATCGGCATGGGGGCGACCAAGCTCTGGGACGGTCATCAGGGACCGCATAGCTGGGTCACTTTGGCCGATCCGGAGGGTAACGAGTTCTGCGTTTCGTAGTGGAAACAAATTCTTTCTTGCGTAGTTAAGCGTAAATAACCTACATTGATAGCTTATAACATTCATCAACTGTAGGAGTTGTTATGTCTACGCCCTCACCGTCCCCGTCGTTTCCCGAACCGACGCTCTTCGTGCATGCATGGAACGACCCCGTGCTCGACCAACTCGGCCACGACCCCCGCTCGGCCTACGTGGAGCGGTTTTGGATTCCGATTCTTGGACCATCGTCGTATCTCATTCACCGGCGACTGGTCGCCACGCTTGAGCGCGAGAACGAAGGCGCCGCGATCACGTCAACCGAGTGGGCTACTGATCTTGGACTCGGCGTGCGAGGCGGCAAACATGGCCCGTTCTGGCGCTCACTCGACCGACTCGCCCGTTTCGGAGCGCTTCATCGAAGCGGCCCAAACCTCACCGTACGACGGCGCCTTGCCCCACTCAATCAGCGCCAGGTGGCGAAACTCGCACCACATCTACAGCTCGAACACAAGTCGTGGGAGGCCGAGCAGCTCGCAAAGAACCGACGCAGTACGGTCGCCCGCTACCAGCCTCATCACTCGGCGCCGGTGCCGGCGCCCTCGTTAGTACGCGCCGTTGTTGTTGAGAACAGCGGGAATGGTGCGAAGCAGGATGCCAAGGTCGACGATAAGTGACCAGCAAGAACCAATATCAAACTCTGAAGCCCCGCGATAGCGCTTTTTCAAAAAGATTGCCTAAACAGTATTCGTAGAGGTTGTTTTTCGATCATACGTTCCTATGATGACACCAGTTCGTTTCGGCGAACCCTCGGCGCTTTCAGCCCCTTCAACCTGAGTCTTTCGCACACCACCGGTGGGCACGACCAATGAAGCGGGGTGCAAAATGCCGACAACCATTCAGCAAATCCAGGGGCTACTGCGCACTATCGACGTCGCCACTGCTGATGAGCAGACCCTCACCGCCACCACGATGGGTTTGCGTACCTGCCAACGCCTCATCGACTCCATCCTCATCAACATCGCCAACCGCGCCACCGACCTCCACCAACACGGCAAAGCCGGCACCGCCCCCGAAGTCCTCAACCCCGGCGGCGAAGTCTCCAACGCCACCGCAGCCAAAGACGCCGCTAGAGCAGGCATCGCCCGACAAATCCCCCAACTCGGCTTAGCCCTCCAAAACGGCGACACCAGCGGCGAACACCTCGACCACGCCGCCCGCCACCTCAAAGGCCTCAGCGACGAACAACGAGCCCACCTCGACGTAAAGAAACTCACCGACGCCGCCCTCACATCAACCCCAGACGAATTCAACCGCAAAGCGAAATATTTGGTTGATCAAGCAAAGAACGATTGGGGCCTCGGTAGGGCTATCGAAGACCGCAGACGATCCGAAATCAGCAGCTGGCGAGACAAAACAACAGGCATGGGCCGTATCAACGGCTGGCTCGACCCTGAACGCTTCTCCCAATTCTGTTCACTGCTCGATGCCGAGTGCACTGCGCTCGCGAATGATCGCAAAACTGACGGTGTGCTCGTCAAGAAAGACAAACACTTGGCGGCGGACGCGTTCATGTCGCTCATCGAACGAGGCGCCGCCAACCAAACGGGTGTGACCCGACCGGTGGTGCACATCCACTGCGACATCGAGACCGCAACAAGCGGGCCACACGCCGCTTCGACTAGTGAAACGTCGGAAGGGTTTCATGTTCCACCCGAGTCGCTGCAACGGTTCCTGTGCGACGCCGTGATCCAACCCGTCTACTTCGGACCTGACGGCACTGTTCTCAATGTCGGGCGCCGGTCACGAACCGCGACCGACAAACAATGGGCCGCTCTCCGCTCGATCTACCGCACCTGTGCCTGGGATGGCTGCGAACGACAGATCGATCATTGCCAAGCGCACCACATCAAGTTCTGGGAACAAGGCGGAGACACCGATCTCGACAATCTGGTGCCGTTATGTTCGCATCACCACCACCGAGTGCATGACGAACATTGGCAACTTAAACTCTTGCCCGATCGCCAACTCAAAATATTCAAACCTGACGGTGTGTATTGGCGCACTGCTATTCCCGACCGAGGTTCCACGCGCTACGACTAAGCGTTTTGGCGCCCCAGGGGCTGTCGCATGAAGTGCAGGGCCGACGAACGACGACGCCCTCGCGTGTCAGCGCCCCGGCTTGCTCCCGGACTAACGTCAGTACGCGCCGTTGTTATTGAGAACAGCGGGAATGGTGCGAAGCAGGATGCCAAGGTCGACGATAAGTGACCAGTTGTCGACGTAGTAGAGATCGAGCCGTGTGTACTCCTCAAACGAAGCCTCACTGCGACCCGAAACTTGCCACATGCCAGTGATACCTGGCTTCACCCTCAACCGTCCGTAAAGCTCAGAGTCCCAGCCGGCCATTTCGGCCGCAAGTGCAGGCCGCGGTCCAACGAGACTCATTTCGCCTCTCACCACATTCCAGAGCTGAGGCAGTTCATCCAGCGACAACTTTCGAAGCGTCTTTCCGAGCTTCGTGACTCGAGGATCGTCCTTCATTTTGAACAGCGGGCCGGCGCCTTCGTTGTCGTCTAGCAAGTCATCGAGTTGCTCCTCGGCGTCGACAACCATGGTCCGAAACTTCAGCACATCAAAGGACACGCCATTTCGCCCGATTCGACTTTGCCTAAACAGAATCGGGCCGGGCGAACCCCTGCGAATCGTGATCGCAATACCGAGTAGCAGCGGACTGGCAACAAGCAGGCCAGCGAAGGACAGACCTAGGTCGAAAGAGCGTTTCGCCGCTGCCCGCCAACCGTGGCGCACCACCGGCTCGACGTAAACCACAGGAAATCGGCCGAGGGGACGGACCGTAAGTCGACTCGGTTCGATGTCAGCAAGCGTTGAACTCAGCTCTACATGAATCCCGGCTTCAATAAGATCTCGGATTAGGCGATTATTCGCCTGCGTATCGATGGCGCTTGCGCAGATGACGGCCCCAGTTGCTTCTTGGCTCCGGGCAGTTGCCAACACACTCGTAGTGAGATCGCCTTCCGCCGCCACGACGACGGGGTCGAGACTGGCGACGACCAGATACCCGAGCTCCTGCTCTTCATCAAACATCTTTTGCAGCATTCTGCTCTCGTCATTGTCGCCAACGAGAATCACTCGACGTTCGATGTTTCCGGCCCGACGCTGGGCCGCAAAACGACGACGGACAACGTCTCTTTCCGCGACAAGCGCAACCACAGAGATGAAGCAGGCAAGCGCTAGCCATGCACGACCGGGTTGAAGCTTGAATGAATATGCAACGACGCCAACGGTGGCGGCAGCAAGGATGCCAGCGTCGACGATCCGCCGAATTTCGTCTGAGCGGCGAGTTATGAAACGAGCGGTGTACAGGCGGGCCCGAACAAGCCAGAAACCAAACGCAACAGCCATCACCAATGCGGCGACTGGATGATCATGATTTGGCTTAGAGACAACGGTTGCGATTGCGATGCCGGAAATCACTGCAACGAGATCAAGAGCGAAGAGTTGCACCTTGGCGCGCAAAGAACGGCGGCTGTGCGACTGCAGCTTCTGTTTGTCCTGTTCAGTTGGGTTTGCGTCAACTGCGACCATACGCCGCCTCGAACGAAGATTGGGATGGTAAGAGCACCATCACAACCGTCGGCCGATCGGCGGACAGATTGAGCGATCACCAGGCTTTACGCGAGAGACAGCGCCGTGGAGGCGACGCCTGACCTACGCTCCCCAACTGGCCGCAAGCTCAGCAAGCAAACGCACGCCAACCCCGGTCCCACCGACGATGTTGATGCCATCATCGGCATCGACAGAGGCAGTCACACCGAGATCAATATGGGCCCACGGCAAACCATTGGTGAACTCTTGCAGGAAAAGACCTGCGGTCAACGCACCGCCATACGGCCCCGTGCCGATATTGCGTAGGTCGGCGATTTTGGAGTCGAGCATCGAGCGATAGTCGGCCGGGAGCGGAAGATGCCACACCGGCTCTGATGTTGCGGCTGCTGCCTTTTCGCACGCAGCAACAACGTCGTCCGTTCCAAGAACGCCAGCGATCTTCGGTCCAAGAGCGGCCGTTACTGCCCCGGTCAGCGTCGCAATATCGATTATTGCGTCGGGCTTTGCCTCAGCAGCCAGCGACAGCGCGTCGGCCAGAATCAGTCGACCTTCGGCATCGGTGTTGAGAACCTCAATGGTGGTGCCATTACGCGCCGTCAGAACATCGCCTGGCCTGGTTGCGTCACCGTTCACCATGTTGTCAGTGAGCGGAAGGTAGGCCGTGACCGCAACGGGTGCATTGAGGATTGGCAACAATGTCATGGCGCCAAGGACTGCCGCTGCGCCGCCCATGTCAATCTTCATCGACATCATGCCAAGGCCTGTTTTGAGCGAGAGGCCGCCTGAGTCGAAGGTGACACCCTTACCAACGAAGGCAAGTCGAGCGGTTGGATTTCCCTTTGGCGTGTAGGAAAGGGTGACAAACCGGGCCGGATGGGTCGATCCCTTATTCACTCCAATAAGACCGCCAAGCTTCTCCTTCGCGATGCGCTTCTCGTCCCACACGGTCACTTTGAGGCCGGCTGCGGTTCCCACCGACTTGGCAATGTCGGCGAATACAGCGGGAAGCAACGACCCGCCCGGCCGGTTGACCAGATCGCGAGCGAGAGTTACCGCCGCGACAGATGCGTTTCCTTGATCGATCGCAAGCTTGATTCCCTTGCCGCTAGCGACAACCGTCGCCTTGCGCAAGGTCGCCGGTGTCGGCTTGCTCTTCTGCTCGTTGTATGAGTAGCTGGCAAGGCCGAGTCCTTCAACGATTGCTCGCAACACGAGAGACGCATCGAGCGATCCGGCCTGTTCCGCGAGCGTTGTAGCGACAGCCTTGTGGCCAGAAACGGCACGAACGAATGCGGCCGCAGCCCGACGAAGGGTGTCGACGGTGATGTCGTCTCTTGCGCCAAGTCCGACGAGGACGTCGATTGCCTGATCAGTAGCGCCCGCGAGCACGAGGGTTTGACCGATTTCGCCTTCGAAACCTTGGAGCTCGGCGATGCGCTTTCGGTCAGCACCAAGTTGATCGAGTTCATCGGAAGCGACCGGGATATCGACCGCGGTTGCGCTCTTGGGGACAGTACGGCCGGAGGAGATAGCAAGCATGTACCGATCCTAGGGTCTGCTCGCGGTTGAGCGGCGCACCGCTGAACTCCCTGTTTCCGCTGAGATGTGGAAAGCTACTCCGATGGCACCCAACATCGAACTGATCGGCTACCGGACTTGTCCCCTTTGCGAGGCAACGTGCGGACTCGAGATCAATCGCCGACACGACGACAAAGGTGAAAGCCACTGGCTCATTCGGGGCGACAAGGACGACCCTTTCAGCAAGGGTTTTCTTTGCCCAAAGGGCACTGCGCTCGGTGCGCTGCATGACGATCCTGATCGACTTTCCTCGCCAATGATCCGCCGCGGCGACGACCCCGCCACCGCCACGTGGGAGCCGATCACATACGCCGACGCGTACGAAGAGATTGAACGGAACCTAGCTGCGGTTCGAGAGGCGACTGGGCCGGGTTCAATCGGCATTTACGCCGGCAACCCTGGCGCCCACAGTCATGAGAATGCCTTTTTCCTTTCTGGGCTTATAAAGGCGATGGGGACGAAGCACATCTATTCGGCATCAACGGTCGATCAGATGCCACTACACGTCTCGAGCGGTCTGCTGTTCGGCGATCCAGACGCAGTGCCGGTCCCCGACCTCGACCGGACCGACTTCTTGCTCATGCTCGGCGCGAACCCATACGAGTCAAACGGCAGCATGTGCACGGCCCCCGACTTCCCCGGTCGAATCGAAGCCATCCTCGAACGGGGCGGCACGCTCGTCGTTGTCGACCCGAGGCTCACGAAGACGGCCAAGAAGGCAACGACTCACCTGCAACCGATTCCGGCGACCGACGCCCATCTGCTCCTCGGCGTAGCCAATGTCCTATTCGAGCGAGACCTTGTCGACCTCGGTCATGTCGCCCCGCTTCTCCAAGGACTCGACGAGCTAGAAGCCTTCGTTGCTCCGTTCACCCCAGCGGCTGTGTCGGCAACAACCGGCTTGCCTGAGCAGGCCATCATCGACCTCGCAGTTGGACTGGCCACCGCACCAACAGCCGCTGTCTCTTCGCGAATCGGCGCCCAAACCAATGTCTACGGAACGCTCGCCGCATGGGCGACAGCGATCGTCAACATCCTGACCGGAAACCTCGATGTGCCAGGCGGGGCAATGTTTAGCTTGCCCGGCCACGCCACCACTGGTTCCGGTTCTGGTCGAGGCTTCAGTGTCGGTCGCTGGACCAGCAGAGTCGGTGGCCACCCCGAGGCTCGGGCCGAGCTGCCAGCAGCCACCCTCGCCGACGAAATAATGACGCCGGGCGAGGGCCAGCTTCGCGCTCTTGTCGTCGTTGCTGGTAACCCAGTGCTCTCGACGCCAAACGCCAACCGACTCGACGAGGCCCTTGGCCATCTCGACTACATGGTGAGCGTCGACCCATGGCTCAATGAGACGTCGAGGCGGGCAAACATCATCCTCCCGCCGCCCGGCCCCCTGGCCCGAAGCCACTACGACGTCGGGTTATCTCGTCTTGCGGTCCGCAATGTTGCGAAGTGGTCACCCGCACTGCTCCCGACCGATAAGCCTGCCGAGTGGGAAATTCTCGCTCGCTTGGCGATGCTGTTTCACGATCTTGGTGCTGACGGCGATCTCGACGCGTACGTCGAAAGCCTGCTCACTCAGCGGCTTCAGCGTTACGTCTCCTCCAGTGGGCGTGAACTTGATGACCTCATGACCGAGATTGACGGCCCCGACCGGAGCCCCGCAGACAAGCTTCTCGACGTCATGATCAGGGTCAGCCACTGGGGCGACCAGTTTGGCGGCAACCCAGATGGTCTCACCCTCGCCAAACTCGAGGCCGACCACCATGGCCTCGACCTCGGGCCAATGATCTCACGGCTCCCGAACGCACTGAAGACCCCTGATGGGATGATCCAACTCGTTCCGGAGCCGATTGCGATCGACCTTAAACGCCTGACCGCGAGCCTCGGCGCACCTCGATCGGATAGCGACTTCTTGTTGATTGGCCGTCGTCACCTACGGTCGAACAACTCGTGGATGCACAACGTGCCGGTCCTGGTGAAGGGCAAGAACCGCTGCACTCTGCTTGTTCACCCAGACGATGCTGATCAACTCGGACTTGCCGCAGGCTCTACCGCCACCATCTCATCGGCCGTTGGCACGGTCGAGGCTCCCGTCGAGTTCGATGCGACGATCCGGCGCGGCGTCGTCAGCCTGCCTCACGGTTGGGGCCACAGCATGCCGGGCACGGATATCAAGACGGCCCAGGCCAACGCCGGGGTCAACTCGAACATTCTCACCGACCACTCCCAACTCGATCCCCTGTCAGGCAACGCCCAACTAAACGCCATCCCCGTCAAAATCTCCGCCTAGCGGGCGAGGAGCACTCGGCCGACAAGGTCGGTGCCGAATGCGAGCAGGATTGCCAGATACAACAGCCCAGTCGCCGCCATGACAGCTGAATACTGCTTCTCCTTGAGTGCCGCCCACGTGGTCACGATCAGGGCAATCGTGCCGACCGCGCATGCTCCCCAGAACCAACCGAGCATGCCGTTATAACCATCATCGATGGTGCCGTTCCACACCGAAAACATCCCGGTCGGGATAAGCAACAGCACGACTTCAGGCAACCACAGTGCGCCCGTCCAATACACCAACTCTGTGAGTGGGGCTCGTTTCAGACCTGGCTGCACGAGATACCAATGACCGAGGAGCATGCCGTCAGTTACTGCGCCGAGGAATGCGGCTCCGACGATCATTCTCGCTACCTGCAGCCACGCAGGATCGCCTGCACTAATACCGGCGGCGACGAGTCCAACTAACCCGATTGCGGGGGCGACAAGGTCAAGGCGAGGGTCAAATTCAGGACCCTCAGCCGATTTAGCTCTGGCCTCGCGATCGATACCTGTCATCGCCGCCACTCGCTCAGACCGTGACTCCGCCAACTCTCGCTGCCCAGAAACCCCAACGTCCTTGCGCTTGATCGACTGGAACATTGCGTAGCCGTTGGCCAAGAACACACCAGCAAGCGACACCTCTCTGATCAGCACCCGCCCGTAACGCATGCCAACGACGAAGCCAATCAAGGCGAGGACGCCGTAAGTAATCCGCATTGTCCAGCCGTAGCCGAGACCAACCTCGCGTCGTCTGGTCGTGATCCAAAGGAAGAAAAGGCCACCACTGGCCCACTGCAGAAGGACCGATGCCGTGTCGAGTCGGATCACGCCTCGACCACGGCCAAGCGTCGATCGGCATTGTTGAGAGCGACCGGACCATTTTCGGTTGCGACGACAATGTCCTCTAAACGTGCTCCCCACTTGCCGCTGATGTAGAACCCAGGCTCGATCGAAAAGACGTTGCCCGCCACCAGAGGCGCCCCGTTTCCCGCCACCAAATACGGGTCTTCGTGGGCCTCGACACCGATGCCGTGCCCGAGGCGGTGTACGAAGTACTCGCCAAGACCAGCCTCGGCCAGACGTTGCCGAGCGACGGCATCGACTGCTTCTGCCGGGGTTCCGACGGTTGCCGCGGCTCGTGCCATCTCTTGCGCTGCATAGAGCGCGTCGTATGCCTCGGCAAACTCGGAATCGGGCTCGCCGGTATAGACGCACCGTGTGATGTCACTGCAGTAGCCAGGCTCACCATCGGGCTCAGCCGTCGTTCCACCGAAGTCGCAGAGCACTACCTCTCCTGGCTGTATTCTGCGGTCGCCGGCATGGTGATGAGGGCTCGATGCATTCGGACCCGAGGCGACAATCGCAAAGTTGACGATGGCGTGTCCTTCAGCCACGATGCGGCGGCCAAGCTCGTCTGAGACGTCGGCCTCGGTCCGTCCAATGAGGGGAATCTCGCCTGCTTGAAGCGCCGCCGCGATCCGGTCGACACCAGCGGCAGCGGCGGAAAGGCGTTCAATTTCGACTGGCTCCTTGACTGCTCGCAGCGCGCCGATAACATCTCCTGCGGCCGACCACGTCGCGCCGGGCAACGCCTGCTGGAGCGCAATTGTGAATCGGCTCCACGTGTGGTCGCCGATAGCGAGGGCGCCGTCTGCGGGGACCGAGCGGGCAACAATGTCAATGGGATTTTCGACTTCGTCCCAGCCAACGATGTCGAACAAGTCGGGCCGTTCGACGACTCGAGGAACCTCAAATCCAGGTAGCACAAGCTTCGGTGTCTCGTTTTGGGTGACAACCAGCATCGAGAGTCGTTCAAGCGCCATCGCCGAGTAACCAACAAGCCATGGGAGATCAGGGCCAACCGACAGAAGCAGGGCGTCGATGCCTTTGGCGGCCATAGCTTCCCGCACACGATTCATTCGTTGGTTAAACACCCTGGAAGGGTACCTGGAGGTTCATCTAAAGGACCGCGCCTTTGGGCCATCTGGCCCCTCCAAGATTCGCCACACACACCGATGGATAGTGCAAGCGGGAACCAAGCATTGCTACGGCAGGAGTGACAGCGAACGTGAGCACAGAAATCAACCTAGAACGCCAGCTCCAACTGGCGAACATACGGCTGGCTGATCGCACGGCGGCGATCAGCGAGCGGTTGGGTGCACGTCTTGATGACGTGCGGCAGCAACACGAGCTCACGCTTGCGTCACTCTTGTCGGAGCAGCAAGCTGCTCACAAGGCAAGCAAGGAAGGCGAGGCGCTCACCGCCACCGCCTATTGGCAACAGGTCGCCGAACCAAGGGCTGCCCTCTATGTCAAGGACGCAATCAACGTTCTCGACAGCGAAATCTACGCAATCGAAGAGGCAGTCAAACGTTTCCTTAGCAGTATCCGAATTTTCGCAAACGCCTCAGGACGCCGCTCAGATCCTCGAGCGGT
>JBBKWJ010000299.1:0-5044 GCA_037968895.1 Acidimicrobiales bacterium | reverse complement strand
ACCGGCGTCCAGTCCGGCGTCACGGTAGCGGTGCCTGCGACTCCGTCGATCCGACGGGCCTCCTGCAACAGATTGGCGGCGCGGATCATCATCTTGGACGGGATGCACCCCCAGTAAGGGCATTCCCCTCCGACGAGGTCGGATTCGATGCCTACAACGTTGAGACCGCGCTCAGCCAGTGTGCCGGCGACGTGCTCTCCTGCAGGCCCCATTCCGATTACGACCACGTCGGCTTGAATGGTTTCCTTGGTCATCTTGACTCCTCTAAGAACTGGCTCGGTGCCGGTTTGGTACGGGCCCGGGCGCTTGGGCGCAATGCCGTCGACCCTACCTTCTCCTAACCGGGAGCGATCGTCGGTTGTTCCGCTCGGGCTATCGTTGAGGTTGCGCCCTGTGCGGATGACCGAGGAGAGGGAGAGCGTAGGGTTGACCGTTGGCGAGCCACTGAGTTGTGCCGGCATAGGCCCGCTCGATGAGCGAAGCGCTCTGGCTGAAATCTACCGGCGTCACTGTGATCGGGCACGGTGGCGGGATGAGGTGTACGGGCACGGGATAGGATCGTCCGACCGTTTCGCGCTCGAGTCGTTGCTGAATCAGCAGTGCTACCGCATGTAACGCCATGGCGAGCGCACTCTGAGGCACAGCGGGAAGGGCGCATGAGTAGCCGGTCGAGAGAACCCACACATCGGTCGCCCCTGCTTCGATCGCCTGCGTAATCGGTGTGTTGTTGACGATGCCGCCGTCAAGGAAGTTTCGGCCGCCGATTGCGACAGGAGGAAAGACTCCTGGGATGGCAGAACTCGCCAGAATCGCCTCGATCGCAGGCCCTTCGACAAGGCGTACCTCCCGACCGTCCGACACGTCTGCGACGATTACTGAGAACGGAATCGGGGCGTCCTCAAGCCGATCAAATAGTACGTTGCGTTCCAGGACCCGTCGCAAACCTGAATCTGAAACAAGGTTTGCGCTTCGTCCGGTAAAGCCTCGCCAACTGGCCAAGGGCCGCATCGGGAAGATCTGGCGAGCTTTCATAGAGCTCCACAGCTCTATCAAACCGTCGGTTGGTCGTTCAGCAGCCAGCCAGGAGCCGTTGACTGCGCCAACCGAAGTTCCAATAATCATGTCTGGCCGTATCCCATGCTCCATCAGGCTGGCCGCCATTCCCACCTGGATGGCGCCCAAACTGGCACCCCCCGAGAGAACGAACGCAACGGTCATACGATAGGAAACCCCGGACCAGTGAAATTACTTCCTGGTAGACGAGCCGCGCTCGTAGGGGCATCCCTGCCGCCCGTTTCTCATCCTTGCGTCAATCTAGTAGCCCGTGCGAGGCTCTTGTTTATGGCGGCGCCTCCTCCACGTCCAGTGTTTCGGGAGCAGCCACGCCTCATTCGGGGACTGCTATCCCAACCGACGCCGGTTTTGGAGGAGCTTCGAGCAAGGTTCGGGCCCGTGGTCGGCTTGGGTTTTGGGCCGGCCCGCATGGCGGTTGTCGGCGATGCCGCTGCGATTCGTGAACTCTTCGCGTTGGGCTCTGACTCATTCCGCTGGGGCCACAAGTTCAACGCTCTAGGATTCGTGGTCGGCGACGAGTCAATGATCGTCTCAGACGGGGCGGACCATCGACGGCGACGCGGATCGGTACAGATGGCCTTTAGTCGACGCTCGCTCAACGGTTGGATTCCCATGATCGTCGAAAAGGCTGATCTCGCAGTGGACGAAATTGGCCAGGATCCATCGATCATCGATCTCTATGCGTTCGGGCGGCGACTGGTTCTCACCATCGTCGTGCGTGCGCTGTTCGGGGACAGGCTTGCCGAACGAGCTGATGAGATAGGCGATTTGTTCCAGCGCCCGCAGGACTATCTGGAGGCACCGGCGTGGAAGCAAACACCGCACCCCTTCCCTCGAACGGCTCGAGCGCGAGTCCGGGCCGATCGTCGCGCCCTCGACTCGATCGTGGACGAACAGATCGCTCATCTGCGAGCTAATCCATCAGACGATCCGCGAGACGTGCTCGCCAAACTCGTGGGGGACGGCGATCTTAGCGACAGCGAGATACGTGATCAGGTCGTGAGTCTGATGGGAGCGGGGTACGACACGACCTCGGCGACCTTGGCGTGGATGATTTGGCGGGTGTCGTTGTCGCCTGGTTTGTGGGGTCGGCTCCGTGCCGAAGCTGATGAAAAGTTCGGCCCACTGAACCAGGAACTTATTCCCGATGAGCACACGCTGCGGTCGCTCTCGCTCGCCAACGCGACAATGCGCGAGACCACCCGCCTTCACCCCGCCGGGGTCATTAGTCCTCGCGAAGCAGTGATCGATATAGAGGTCGCCAATTTTCAGATTCGGAAGGGGACACTCATTCTCTGGTCAGCACACCTCGCTGGGCGCGACTCCAACGTCTGGATCGACCCGCTGCGTTTCGATCCCGACCGCTTCTCGCAGTTGACCGAAGCGCAAGCGGTAGCGGCTAAGGCGTCCTGGGTGCCATTCGGCGGGGGAGCGCGGAACTGCCTCGGATTCGCTCTGGCCGAGATGGAACTCACTCTTATCATCAGCCGACTCTCACAGCGCCTTGACATCACTTCTGATAGCGCGACTTTGCCTGCGCCGGTCGGCATGGTCGTGAACCGACCTACCGGTGGCGCACCGATGCAGGTGTCCTTACGGCGCTAGCTAGCGACAACGTTAGGCGACACGGCTGCTCAGTCTTGGAGGATGAACGTGACCTTTAGGGTTACGCGATACTCGCTGATTTTGCCATCGGTCACGGTGACCTTTTGGTCCTTGACCCAAGCACCGGTCACATTCTTTAGTGTCTCGTTGGCCCGGCTGATGCCTGAAGCAACGGCCTCATCGAATCCGTTTGAGGATGCGGAAATGATCTCGGTTACGCGAGCAGTGCTCATGCTAATTCTCCTGTGGTTGGGCGTACCCCGAACCTAGCCGCGAGGGCTCAGTCACGCATATCGCAGGGCGTTAGGCCATGAAAAGCGCGAGCGCCGCAACGGTGCCGGTCGTTGCGAATCTGTGGAGCGTGACCAACTTCGTTCTGATCCGGGTGCGGAGCGCCAGTGACAGGCCCAAGCCCGCGAGGCCGAATGGAAGCCACCACCCCAGGTATTGTTCGACCAGAATTGCTAAGAGTGTCGACGCAGCCAGGCCGATGATCTGAAGACAAATCGCTACCTCCACCACCACTTGATGGCCATAGCGCACCAATGGCGTTGCCTTACCAATTGACTCGTCGCCCTTCTCGTCGCCAAAGTCTTTGTACAGAGATGTAGCGACCGCAAAAGGCAGACCTACAACCGCAACGCCCGCAGAACGAAACAGCGAACCGTCCGTTAAGGCCGCTGCGAGTACGAGCGGGGTTGCAACATACGCCGAGGCGAGGAACGCTGTCCCCACGAACCCGCGGTCTGAGAGTCTCACGCCCGGAGCGGAATACGCGAACCCGACCGCACTCACACCGGCAACACACAATGCGGCCGGAACCGAGGACCAGAAGATCAAGAGGGTCGAAATGCTCGCCAACAGGCAGAAGAGAAGAGTTAGCGCGTCCCGCTCAGTGAGTGCTCCCGTCGCGAGCGGTAACGACCGCCGGTTCATGCGGTCGGAAGCCACATCGGTTATGTCGTTGTACACGACGATAAATCCGTAGGTGAGGACGAGGATAGCTGTACCAAGGATGAGCGTCTGCCGGTCTGCCTGGCGGGTCACGCCCGCAGCCAGAAAGACCGCGGCCGGGAGCTTCGCGTTTCTCACACGAATGAACCGCTCGAGCACGCGACCGTGAGACCACCCGGCGTGCGCAGCGACCGCGAGTGGGGCTAGGGCTAGCACTCTGGTGGATCCCGCGTAATCGCAATACCGATATAGAGCACCAGTGACGCCAGTGCGGCGAGTCCGTAGGCGAGCGCGATAAAGACGAAGAGAAAAAACCTCCCCGTCGAACGTGCCCTACTCCACCGAAGAAACATGGCGACCAGCAGGCCTCCGAAGCCGAACCCGATGAAGGCGGTGGCCGTGAGCGCCTCAACCATGTGCGCCAACGTCCAGGAGCCGCTCCCTCTGATCCCCACGGAAAGACCAGACAACAGGCCAATCGTTGCCGCCACGAGCGGCAACGATCCAGCAACCACCATCGATGGCGAAGGACTGCTCGCCTTGACTACATCGGGGGAGGGAGAAGATTCAGCTCGAAGCTGCTCAGGATCGGCTGGCTGAATTGATTCAGGAGGCGAGAGCCACTCGCCTGATACGTTTCCACCCACGAACTCCTATCGGCAAGCGCTAGTTCGATATAACCGGGTAGTCGACTCGGGTTCCGGTACGGTCGCTGCGATGAACGGTCGAGTGAGGGCTCCACGTCCGCCCTCGGAGCAGTTCTGGCTTGGTGCTACCCAACGGTGGCGAGAGTATGAGGGGCGCTCGCGCCGGTATGAGTTCGGCTCCGTTGTGTTATTCGGCTCGCTCGCACTGAGTGTGGTGCTTGTTGTTGTCTTCGGGCTGGCCACTGCGTCGGTCACAGCGGGACTAGTTGGTCTCGCCCTCGCGACCCCGATCGTTTGCTGGCTGACCGTTGCATTGGTCGCCGTGACGGTTCGACGACTTCACGATATCGAGCGCTCCGGTTGGTATGCCCTGGCCCTCGCGTTGCCGCCCGCAGCGATTGCTTTATTGATAGTCCTGCTGGCAACGGACGGACGGATGCGCTCCAACCGTTTCGGAAGTTCTCCCAAGTACTTCTGAGGTGGATACGCATTCGCACGACCTGTGAAATAACGGAAACCAGAGATCTGCAAAATTCTGTTACTTAGGCGCGACCCGGAGTGGTCCTGCGGCGTCTGATCCGTGTGACGATGACCACCGCCGAAAGAAACCAGCCGATCAGCCAATCCTCGACGCCACCGCCGGCTCTTGAGGGCTCGATCCATGCAGACCTGGCGAACCTTTCCGCAAGCCGGTCCGAGGTGAACACATGGCTCACCGGTCGTGTACATCAGCAAGAGGTCGATGACATCGTGCTCGTGTTCAA
>JBBKWJ010000298.1:0-2972 GCA_037968895.1 Acidimicrobiales bacterium | reverse complement strand
AGCGTGGGAGCAAAGTAGAGGCCGCCAAGTTCTGCATTTGGCGTGCCGCCAACAACGATGTTCGCGCCGCCATCCTTCGCGCGATCGACGAAGCCCTTGATGCGCTCGAAGTGCACTCGGTGGACCTGCGGTCCAATGTCGGTCTCGATGTCGCGAGGGTCACCTTGACGCAGGGTTGCAACCTTTGCTTTGAAAGCTTCGGCAAAGGCATCCGCAATGTTTTCGTGAACGAGGATGCGCGTGCCCGACAGACACACCTGCCCGGCGTTGTCGTACTGCTCCACCGCAAGGGTTGCCGCCAACTCGAGGTCGGCGTCTTCCATGACGATGCATGGGCTCTTGCCGCCAAGCTCGAAGCTGCACGGAGTGAGGTTGTCTGCTGCGGCGCGAGCAATCGACTTCGCGGTGGGAACCGAGCCGGTAAATGAGATGCGGCTGAGATCGGGATGCGCGACGAGCGAGGCGCCCGCCTCTTTGCCGTAGCCCTGAACGACGTTGAAGACACCAGCCGGAAGGCCAGCTTCGGCAGTGATGTCGGCGAGGAGCGATGCGGTGAGCGGCGTCCATTCGGCCGGCTTCAGTACGACAGTGTCACCGGCGGCGAGCGCCGGGGCGATCTTCCACGTGGCGAGCATGAGGGGCGCATTCCACGGGGTGATGAGGGCTGCTACTCCCGAGGGGTCCCATGAGACGTGGTTGTTGTGGCCACGGGTTTCGAAGTCCGGATGCCCGAGCTCGTTCACGAGGTAGTCAGCGAAGAACCGGAAGTTGTGGGCCACTCGCGGCATGACGCCGCGCAGGTGGCTGCGCAGGAGCGCGCCGTTGTCCATCGTTTCGACGTTGGCGAGGTCGCTCACGCGTTCTTCGACGAGGTCGGCGATCTTGTGCAGGATTGCGGCACGGTCTTGGGGGCTTGTGGCTGCCCATCCTGGAAATGCGGCGCGGGCTGCGGCAACGGCAAGGTCGATCTCTCGTTGGCCACCGCGGGCGATTTCACCGAGGTTGCTGCCGTCGATGGGCGACGTGTTGGTGAAGGTCTCGTCGGAGGCTACGCGTTCTCCGTTGATGAAGTGCCGAGTATCGACGGTCACCCCGGCTACTTGAACGTTGGTCATAGTTGTCCCGTCTCGAATCGCTCGCCGTTAAGTCATTCGGATGCTAATGACTTACTCTAGCGATTGATTCCGAGCCAGACAAGCGCTAGCGGGATCCAACCAACGAAAAATGTGGGCGAACGCTAGTTCTTTGGCTCAACGCCCGCCGTGATGAGTCGCAACATCTCTGCGAGTTCTTCACGCTTTGCCGGGTCTACGGGACCGGTCACTGCTTGCTCCTGGACGTTGAAGGCCGGAAAGAGTTCAACCATGAGCTCGCGACCGTTATCGGTCAATTTCACAACAACCAAGCGACCATCGGCGGCGCTTCGTTCGCGAGTCAGCCAGCCGCGACGCTCGAGTGTCGACAACACGCCAGTAAGGGTGGCTTTCGAGAATCCACCCTCTAGCGCGATCTGGCGCGTCTCAATGGGCTCCCAAATCCACGTGACCCACAACACAACGAACGCCGTCCACGAGAGATTGTGTTCAGACAACACGGTGCGTTCGAAGTGATTGCGCACGGCGTTGGCCGCGCGGAATAGATTCGACGCAACAGCCATCGCAGAGTAGTCGAGCGGCAGCCCGCCGACACGTGCTTGTACCTGGCGTTCGGTTTGATTCAGTGTGTGTGGTCCGGCCACGGAGGTCCCCTCGCTCGCGTCTAGCTGCGGTTACTCTATCCAACCGCTGGCGTTCTGAAAGTTTTTGCGTCCAAGCACTCGCCGAAACACGATCAGGTAGCCTATTGTTTGTATCCAAACAACCCATCGGAGGATTGAGTTGACTTCAACGGCGAACGTCACCCTGGCAGACCTAGATCTTTTCGAAAACGGCACACCGTGGCACGTATTCGACAAGCTTCGAACAGATGCACCCGTGCACTGGTCAGAAGAGCCAGCCCCCAATCACGGCTTCTGGTCGCTCACCCGGTACCACGACATCGTTTCTGTACTTCGCGACACCGAGACGTTCTCCAGCGAGCGCGGCACCGTCAACCTTGAAGAACTCGACGAGGATCAAATCGAGGCACGCAAGTCGATGCTCGAAACCGACGGTGTGCGTCACCGCGCGCTCCGCCGTCTCATGCAGGGCGAATTCACGCCCAAAGCGGTGTCCGGCTACGAGACCTTCCTCCGCGGTCTCACCGCAAGCACTCTTGATGCTGCGTTTGCAAACAAGGAATTCGAGTTTGTCGATCAGGTCGCGGCAGACTTCCCCATCCGCGTCCTCGCCAAGATGCTCGACGTGCCAGACACAGACATTTACAAGCTCATTGACTGGGGCAATCGGATGATCGGCAACGACGATCCCGAACACGCCGATGTTCTGGCGAGCTCCGCCGAAAGTGAAGAGTTTCGACTCTTGCCGTTCCGCTCCCCCGCTGCCCGCGAGGTATTCGAATATGGCAACGACCTCGCCAACCAGCGCCGCGGCAAGGATGGCACTGACCTGGTGTCTCGCCTGGTCAATCAAACGCCGATGGATGGACAGGCGCTCAGCGAGCGTGACTTCAACAGCTACTTCTTGCTGCTCGTTGTCGCCGGCAACGAAACGACTCGACACACGATTAGCCACTCGATGCACTACCTCATGCAAAACCCCGATCAGCTGGCACTGCTGCAGGAGCGTCCGGAGCTGATCCCCTGGGCGGTCGAGGAGTTCCTGCGCCTCGCGAGTCCCGTGTACCACTTCCGGCGCACGGCAAACCGTGACACGGAGATCAACGGCACCGCCATCAAGGAGGGCGACAAGGTCGTCACCTGGTTTGCGGCGGGCAATCGAGACCCCGAGGTGTTCCCGAACCCCTACGAGATGGATGTCACGCGCAGCCCGAACGAGCACATGGCGTTCGGCCGCGGGGGTCCGCACATGTGC
>JBBKWJ010000297.1:0-17047 GCA_037968895.1 Acidimicrobiales bacterium | reverse complement strand
AACAACGGGACACCTCATGCTCGCTACTTCGGTGCCCGTGTTTATTGCCGACGGGCTCCACGACCTTCAAGTCTGGAACGAACGGGTCGCTGGCGGTGCATGGGGCAAGACCGCGGCTCGTATGGCCGAGAGCATTCGCCGTGGGCTGGACCTGGAAGACTGGTCCGCCTTCGCCACTTCGTATCAACAGTTCGTCGATCTCCTGGTCACTCTGCAAACTAGCGAGGCTCCGCCGAAGTCGATCATCGTTGCATCCGGAGACATCCATTTTTCTTACGCCGCCAGCGTCCCTCTAGGGGAAGACGAGTCGGGCCTGACTGTGTGGCAGGTCGTGTCTTCGCCGATCCGAAACGCGCTCATTCCCCCTGAGCGAGGGGTCATGCGCATGACCCTCACGAGAGCCGGTCAAGTCGCGGGCGGGCTGTTGCGTCGGATGAGCGGGGCCCACGAGTCCCGGCCCGGAATCAAGATGGCTGCCGGTCCTTTCTTTGCCAACAACATGGCTGAAATTTGCTACCGAGGTGCTGACGTGTTCCTGCAGATTGAGCAATCCTTTCCTGACGAAGATGGCGATCCCCAGCTCAATATTGTGGCTGACCTCCGACTTGGACATTCGTCCGACGAATCGACAACGTCACGGACGCCGGAGGGATGACGGTGAGCGCCCGCACGTCCGTTTCCGACACCAGTGACTTGGGAGCAAAGGCCGAAGATGCGGGCGAGCGCTTCGCCATTCTCGGTCGTGCAGGCTGGGTCGCAAAGGGCCTCGTCTACTTGCTGGTCGGCGTTTTGTTCGTCCGCATCGCTCTCGGTTCATCCGAAAGCGACGAAGCGAATCAAGCCGGAGCGGTCGAAAAGATTGCTGAGCAACCCCTGGGACGGCTTCTTCTTGTCGCACTCGGCACAGGTCTACTGTTGTACGCCATCTGGCGGCTGTTTACGGTGGTTCTCCCCGGCGATTGGAGCGGCAAGGCGCTGGTCGACCGTGTGGGCTATCTGGTGTCGGCAGCAATCTACTCGTCGCTGTTGGTCACGATCGTCGATGTGATCCGCCGTGCCAGTTCCGATCCGGATGAGCGCGAGGATCGAATGATCGAGGGCCTTGTCACCGACGTTCTATCAGTTACCGCAGGAAGGACGATGGTCATCATCGCCGGACTGATAGTGGTCGGGATTGGCGTGGTTTTCTGTCGCAAGGGGCTGACGAGAAGCTTTCGAGATCAGATGTCAGGTGGCGATGGACTAGAGGGAACGTTAATCGATCGCCTCGGCACGATCGGCTGGATCGCTCGAGGTGTGTCAATGGGGATCATCGGCGCCTTCCTGGTTCGAGCGGCGTGGACGTTCGACCCGAATGACGCTGCTGGTCTCGACGACTCGATTCGCCAACTCGCAGAAAACCCATTCGGTGCCGCTCTCAGCGCAGCAGTCGGTTTCGGCTTCATTGCGTATGGCCTTTTCGCGGCCCTGTCCGCCCGTCATAGAAAACTAGAAGGACCCAGGAATGACTGACACTCTGCAGGCTGCCAACATCAGATCGGACTGGTGGAAATCCACCTGGCCATTGCACCGCCGAGAGTTGATCCAACTCGTTGTTGCGCTCTTCGTTGTCGTTGTTGTCACGGTGGCGATCGGCGAGTCCCTTACGAATTGGGCCGCTCCAAACTCGATCGTGGAGCTTGATGTCGACACGGCTGAATCTCTGGCCGAAGACCGTGCCGAGTCGACGATCGATCTCGCTCATTGGGGCGCATTCGTGGCCGACACGCCGGTGAAGATCGGGCTTTCTTTGGTGCTGGCGGGGCTAGCTCTCTGGCGGTGGCGACGATGGTACGAAGCTGCACTCATCGGACTTACATTGATGTTTGAGGCATCGGCCTACGTAGCCTCGTCGCTGATCGTTGGACGACCGAGACCTGGGGTCGAACGACTCCTCGAGTCGCCCGTTGCCACGAGTTTCCCCTCCGGACACGTTGCAGCCGCCACGGTGTACGCCGTCGTCGCCATCATTGTGTTCCAGCACACTCGCTCGGCGCTCGCCCGGGTAATGGCGGTGGTGTTTGTCGCCGCGATACCGGTGATCGTGGCGTGGGCTCGCATGTACCAAGGCATGCACTTCCTGTCCGACGTCGTCGCTGGAATCATCCTCGGGGTCGTTTCGATCGTCATTTGCCTCCAAGTTCTAAGGCCATACCGACCCGAATTTGAGGTAGAAGCATGACTGAGAGGCAAGAGAAGAAGATCGTTGCCATCTGGAACCCGGCCAGCGGCAGCGCGCCACCTGAAGATGACCTTCGACGAGCGCTCGGGCCAGATACCGAACTTGTCGCGACAACCGAGGACGATCCGGGGCCAGGGCAGACAAAGGCAGCGATCAGCAATGGCGCCCACATTGTTGTCGCCTGTGGCGGCGACGGCACCGTGCGCGCCTGCCTTGAGCCGCTCGCTCACTCTGACGTCGCCCTTTCGATTGTGCCGCTCGGAACTGGAAATCTTCTTGCTTCCAACCTCGGCATCGAGTCGGGCCTTAACGGAGCATCCGCAATCGGAGAAGGCACGGCCCAGACCATCGACCTCGGCACGGTAAACGGCGAGACGTTTGCGGTGATGGCTGGATCAGGCTTCGACGCGCTGATGATTCGCGACGCGAACGACAAGCTGAAATCGAAAATCGGAACTGCAGCGTATGTGCTGTCTGCGGCGCGCAACCTTCGAGCCGGTCTGGTCAAAACGACTGTCACCGTAGACGGCATCCCGTGGTTCAAGGGACGATCCACCATGGTGTTGGTCGGCAACTTTGGCCAGATCAGCGGTGGCATCGAGGTCTTCCCTGATGCGGAGCCAGACGACGGGATGCTCGACGTCGCAGTGATGTCGGCCTCGACCGTTCGGGAGTGGGCCTCCATCGCTTGGCGTCTGCTGCGACGGAAGGAGCAACGATTCGATCTCGCTCGACGCGCTCAAGGTCGGATCATTGATGTCCATCACCCTGATCCGCAACCATACGAACTCGATGGAGAAGACCGGCCGCCGGCGACTGACCTGCACTTCTCGATCGATGCCAAGGCGCTACGTGTGCACCAGAACACCTCTACGAAACGAGAGAGCGAACGATGACCGACCTGACCGAACTCGACGCCGAATTTAGAGCCCGGCCCGTGGAAGGGACGGTGAATCTCGCGGGCTATGCCACCGCATCGACGCCGCTTTTTGATGGGTCTGAGTCCGAAGCGGAGGACGAACTCGAGGCCATGCACGAAGAGCTGTTCGACGCGCACGAACTACTCTTTGCCGAGGAACAACGTTCGGTCTTGCTCATACTCCAAGGGCTTGATTGCAGCGGAAAAAGCGGCACCATCAAACATGTAGTGATCGCGATGAACCCGGGTGGCGTGAGGGTTTCTTCATACCAGAAACCTACGGAGGAGGAAGCGAATCAGCATTTCCTCGAACGTTTTCGACAGAACCTTCCGAAACCGGGACAAGTGGCAGTCTTCGATCGTTCGTACTACGAAGACGCCATTGTTCCAGCGGTCCTCGAACCGGACGCAGAGGACGACATTGATCGCAGAATCGACGAGATCAACCAATTCGAGGCCGATCTGGTCGAACAGGGAGTAACCATCGTCAAGTGCCTGACGCACATCTCGTTCGATGAGCAGCGCGAACGATTTCTACGCCGGCTTCGACGTGATGACAAACGGTGGAAGTTCTCCGAAGCCGATATAGAGACACGCCGTCGTTGGAACGATTTCCAGGCCGCCTACGGACGCGTCGTCGGACAAACTTCTACGGACAACGCGCCTTGGTACGTGATCCCGGCCGACCACAAGTGGTATCGCAATTGGATTATCGCGAAGATTCTCCTCGCCACCTTCGATTCGATCGGCGCCTCGTACCCACAGCCCGACTTCGACCTTGACGATCTGCGCCGCCAACTCGAACCACCAAACTGATTAGATGGAGTCTGTGCCCCTTCTCAAACTCGCCGCTCCGACCATAGACGCGCTCCGTCGAACGGGTTTGGCGGTGGCGCTGTTCGCCGTCTTCTTGAGCTTTGCTGGGCATCGCTTCGGTTGGCTCGATTTTAAGCCAGGAGGATCGGCCTTCGACGTTGACATTCGACCGGTCTTCACCGGGTTGTTCATCATCAGCATTCTGGTCGCACTGAAGTGGGAGATCGTAGGCGGAGCCCTCGCCGCATTCGCAGGCACCGCTCTCATGACATTTGCGATGCGGCAACTCATCACGACCCACGCCGTGATCGTGATAGCGCTTTTGCTCATCCCAGCAGCTTGCTGGCTGCTGATCGATCTTGCCGATCTGTCGCCGCGGCGTGCCGTCGCTGGAATCGCATTGATGGTCGTAATGGCGGGCGCGGGGTTTGTGGTAGGACAGCAGGTCTATGACCATTTCTGGGGTCCGACGCACCCGAACTCGACAACGGAGCGGCTACCTGAATCGACGTTGGAGTGGGTGTGGTCAGGAGCGGTGACGACCACGAGCGCAGAGGTCCGTGCTCATCCAATAGATAAGTACTCGTCGGCCCGTATCGCATTGTCCAGATCGGCAGACCTATCGAGCCCCGTGTTCCTCGATGCTCGCGACGAGTCGGGGCGTGTCGTAGGTTTCGAACTCACAGAACTCGACCCAGACACGACGTACCATTACGCAGTCGAAATCGACGGCGAGCTTGACACCACGCGAACAGGTCAGTTTCGAACGTTCCCGGAGGGCGCCGCGTCGTACACGGTCGCCATCGGCTCGTGCGCGCGGATCGGGTCAAACGGGAAGATCTTCGACACGATCCGAGAGCTTGACCCCCTCTTCTACCTAATCGCAGGTGACCTTCACTACGGAGATAACGGACGCAACGACCTTGGCCGTTACCAAGAAGTGATGGACCTAACGCTTTCGCTACCAGCGCAGGCCGCGCTATACGCACAGACGCCCGTTGCCTACATGTGGGATGACCACGACTATGGCGGCAATGACTCCGACGGCAACTCGCCGAGCCGTCAAGCCGCGATGGCGGCCTACCGCGAACACGTCCCCAGCTACGGTTTGACAGGTGATGAATCGGCGATCTATCAAGCATTCACCGTTGGCCGTGTTCGTTACATCCTCACAGACGCCCGCTCTGCCAGGAACCTTGCAAACGACGACAACTCTGACGCGCCCAGCATGCTGGGCGCCGAACAGAAAGCATGGCTAAAGGCTGAGCTCCTCGCCTCATCGAAGAGTCACGAACTCGTGGTTTGGCTCAACCCCGTGCCGTGGGTCGCAGAAGAGGTGGATGGGGCTGATCACTGGGGCGGGTACGCGATTGAACGGCGTGAGCTTGCCGATCACATCGCCAACAACGAGATCGACAACCTGTTGATGATCAGTGGAGATGCCCACATGGTCGCCATCGACGACGGGACCAACACCGATTACTCGACGAACGGCTATCCGGGGTTCCCGCTGATCCACGCAGCGGCACTCGACCGTCCCGGAAGCGTAAAGGGCGGCCCCTACAGCGAAGGTGCCAGCGGTGCGGGCGGCCAGTTCGCAACGCTGGAAATCGTCGACAACGGTGACACGATCACCGCCCACATGCGGGGCCATACATGGCGTGGTGACGAAATCATGAGCCTTGCCTTCACCACGCCAGGTAGTCGATAACGACGGCTGACGGTGCGGCAGAAATCTTTTGCCGAAAAAAAGTCACTTTCGATGCATACCTGGCAGAACTTCTGGGTAGTCCCCAATTCCGCCAAACGAAAGAAGGATTCACTATGTCAACCGACCGGAACGTAACCGAGAATCTCATCGAAATCCTTGAAGACGGTGCGAAGGGATTTTCCGATGCAGCCGAGAAACTTCGCGATTCGAACCGTGCCGACCTGGCCCCGATGTTCGATCGTTTCGCAATGCAGCGGGCCCGCTTCTCCTCTGAGCTTGAGCAGATGGCTGCCAGGTACGGAGACGACATTGACGAAGACGGTTCTGTTAAGGCGACAATCCACCGCATGTGGATGTCGGTGAAGGACACCCTCAGCGGTTCGGACCCTGATGGTGTTCTCGACGCCGCTGAGCAAGGCGAGGACTATGCGGTGAAGGTTTTCGAAGAAGCGCTCGAGCAGGATATTTCCCCTGACTTGCGTACCACTGTCCAGCGTCAGTACGCAGATGTGAAGGCCGCCCACGACGAGGTCTCGACACTTCGTAGCGCTACGAGCTAAGGCAGCGAGACCGGCATCCAGCCCCTCGGAGATCCCAACAATGAATCGGAGATATCAGCTATGAACACACCGAATACGCCGACCGGCGGCACGACTCTGCTTCATGTTCTCGAAGATCTTCGAGGGGCTGGCTTCGGAGGCCAGTTGATTGCGGACAGCGACGGAACTATTCGCTGCAAAGAGTGCGATCAGTCAACCGTCGCAAGCCAGTTTGCCGTCGACGGCTACCGGCGCCTCGAAGGTGCCAGCGACGCAGCCGATATGAGTTTGATCGTCTGGGCCGACTGCCCCAGTTGCGGCAAAGGTGGAACGCTAATCCTCGGCTACGGGCCAAACGCCTCTGAAGCCGACGTAGCGGTCCTTCCGGAACTTGCCCTAGACCGGGCCGACGAACCCGGCCGCACTCCTGACGAGTTTGGGAGCGTCGACGACGGGGTAGAGCCTTGATGTCTATCTAAGAAACCTCAACTCGCTAAGGAGATCAAAATGAGCACAATCTGGTCATACCGAAATAAGGCTGGCCGAGACCTTCAGTCAGCAATCATCGGGTACGACGTCGAAGCAACCGATGGCAGCATCGGCGAGGTTACCGAAGAATCAACTGCGGTCGATGGCAGTCATATTGTGGTCGACACAGGCTTCTGGATTCTGGAGAAGAAGCGAATAATCCCGGCCGGAGCGATCGCGGAGGTCGACCACAAAGAGAGCAAGATCAGGTTGGACCTGTCGAAGTCCGAGATCAAAGATGCTCCCGACTATGTCGATGCGTCGAACGTCGACGAAGATCCGACATATCGAGACCACGTCGAGGCCTACTACGTCCCGTGGATGATGATCTAGCCAGACAAACATAACCGACGACTAACCGGGCTCCAGCCATTGACGGCTGGAGCCCGATCAAGTTTTTTCGGTGACGTTATGCTTTATGAGCGGGTTATAGAAGAATCGTTCTTCGGCCGCTGCGTGTGCGTGAAGACGCTCAGCTTGCCGAGTCGGCATCGACAGCTGCAGGCTCAGTGAGCAACCCAACCAGCTCCTGAAGGTGGTCGAGACCATCCCACGAGTCGACTACTTCAAGTTGTTCGAGTCGCTGATAACGGCTTGCTCTAGCGGCCAAGTTTCCTTTATCGGTTAGCGTGGCCACTACAGCGCGCCGGTCGCCGGGAACCCGATCTCGCGTGATGAGTCCTCGTTTTTCGAGGCGATCGAGCCGAGCGCTCGCTGTGGCCGTTGATGCCGCTTGGGCTTGTGCTAGCACCCCAACTCTCTGGGGGCCATCGCGTAGCAACATGCGCATCACTTGGAGATCTTCGGCGGACCCGACGCCGAGTTCTAGAGCCGCCGCTCGATCATTCGCGTTCATCCACGTCTGTAACCGTGCCAGTTCGACCTCAAGCCGATCTCGAAGCTCACTTTGTTCCATAAAACACGACTATAACAATAGGCGATAATCAAATTGGACAATAGTTAAGCTTTTTGACATCTTTGCCAAGGCGTGAGAATGTGGAAGTACATCACCCACACGAAAGGACACGATGCCAGACGTCAACACGCCAATCGATGAACTCGACCTTCCAGAGGCCCTTACTGCAGCTGAGCGACTACGCCTGCTCTATGAGCACCCCGGCCCCTATGTTTCTGTGTTTCTTGCGATCCGCCCCATGCTTGCCGACGCGGACGCCAACACAGCCGGGCGTTGGTCAGTGCTACGGTCAGATCTCGAGTCGCACGGCGCTGGACCCGAGACGCTTGCCGCAATCGACGCCAGGCTGGCACTGCCCGCTCCCGACGATGCAGCCGCGGTGGCGGTTCTCGCTGCGGCTGATGCGACTACCGTCGTCGACTACGGGCAAGAGCCGCCCTCGGTTGACACCGCGACCATCGACACACTTCCATACGCCGCGCCACTTCTCGAATGGCATCAGCGCAGAGTCCCGCATCTCGTTGTCACAATCGACGACTCCGGCGCCGACATCGCAACATTTGGCCCCGACGGCTACACCCGACTGGATTCGATCGACGGTGCACTCCATGACCTGGCGACGCCGATCGCGACGGTTGCCGAAGCGACGCATGCCCGCCTGATACTGGTTGCCGGGGTCCCGTTCGCGACCCGGCGCCTTGCTGACGAACTTGCCAAGGTTGTTTCTATCGGATGCCGCGTCGTCGCGGAGCCCGGCCCGTCAAGCGTGGATGACCTCGCGGACGCGGCCGTTCGCCATGTGTCAGACACAACTGCTCGAACAACCGTCGGGTTCCTGCGTGAGCTCCGGTTCTTGGCTTCTCACTCCGCTGCCGTCGACGGGACCGCCGACACCATCGCGGCGTTGCGAGAGCAACGCGCTGATGTGCTTCTCATTCACGACAACCCTGCTGACCAGCGACGCATTTGGATTGGGCAAGAACCTCGGCAGCTCTCTCTGGAGTCCCGATCGGGCTACGACCAGCATGCCCGGCTAGTCGACGCTGCGATCCGGGCCGCCGTTATGTCAGATAGCACGATTCATATCATTCCGACAACCGGAGCGACCGGACCAGAGGACAACACAGCAGTGCTTTCGCGAGCCCAACTCGGCAAGTGATGATTGCTAGGGGCTCAGGGACGGTTTTGTCGGATGGTCGCGTTTTCATCGCGTGAATCGATGCGACCGAATGTGCTGTCCAGCAGACTCTGCATCTTGTGGGTCGCGTCGTGGCACGCACGCTCGATTGTGTCACCAGAACCAGTGACGACGACAGGGTCCATGCCTGGCGGACGTGCTTCGAGCAGGCATTGGATTCCTGGGTGGCTCTTGTCCTCGGCGTTGTCGTCGCTACTGAGGTAAGCCTCGACCCGGGTGAGTCGGTCGCCGTAGCGGTCAAGCGCTGAGTGGATCGTGGTTTCGACTGTCAGGGCGTGGGCATCACTGCCCTCGACGCTGCTGTCTGTGTTGACTTGGATCTTCATTGTGTATGTCGCTTTCTTGTCCGTCGTGAACGTTGTGCTGTCGAACTGCAGGTCTATTGAGGCGTTCGGGGTATTCAGGTGCTGTCTCCTTGGATGGTGATCGGGGGTTTGAATGGGGGAGTATCGCCGAGGCTCTCGAGGATGGTTCGCAGTAGCCCGGACAGTTGCTGGCGTTCGACAGGCTTGAGACTGGCGATGCTCTTGTTTTGTGCCGCGAGCACGATGGGGAGGGCGTGCTCAACTAGGAGGGTGCCGGTTGGCGTGAGTTGCACGAGCACCCCTCGCCCGTCGTTTGGGTTTGGTTGACGGTTGACCAATCCGGCCTTTTGCAGGCGATGTAGCCGAACCGTCATTCCTCCCCCTGTGAGGAGTAGCGCCTTCGCGAGTTCGGTGGGTCTGAGTCCACGGTCTGGTTTGGCGCGGTAGAGCTCGGTGAGCACATCGAGATCACCCTGGTGGCTCAGTCCATAGGCGGCAGCGACGGAGTCGAGTTCCGCCTGAAGGTGGCGCGACGCCCGCAGCACACGGGCCACAACTGCGAGTGCGGAGGTGTCGAGGTCTGGTCGGTGTTGGGTCCACTCTTCGAGGATGTTGTCCACGCGATCGGTCACTTGCCACCTTCTTCTACTCTGAAACTACATTTGAAATATAGTTATATATCAAGTAAGATGTCAAATAATCACCTAGAACAGGATGTTATGAGCGAGCCAAAGAAGTCGATTGAACTTGATGACGAACTTGTCAACCGTGTGACCTGGAAAATTCCGAATGCCCTGGCACTCATTGGGTCTCGAGCCGGCGACGAACGCAACGCCATGACCACGAGCTGGATCACGCAGCTCTCCATGGAGCCGGTCCTCATTGGCATTGGTGTCGACAACACAGCGGTAACGCACCGCCTCATCACCGAGAGCCAATCATTTTCGCTCAACCTCTGGAACGCCGAGGACACCCGAGTTTTCGTGAAGTTCTCCAAACCAGCCAGTTACGAAAATGGCGAGCTAAACGGGCGCCCGGTCCACGACGGCCCCACCGGGTCTCCCATCTTCGAAGAATCACTCGCATGGGTCGATTGCGAAGTCCGACGGGCAATCGATTTCGGCACCCACACCCTGTTCGCAGGCGAAATCGTGGCCGCCGGTATCAATAACGACGAGGCTCGAGCCGCATCCATGGCCGACACCCGAATGAAATACGGCGGCGTCAAACGAGGCGGACACGGCTAGGGCCACTCATCGCCCGGCTGTACCACTTCAGAACCAGCCAGCGGCGAACGCCTACTACGAAAGTCGAAAGATTCAAATGTTTGCACAAACCACAGGTCTACGATTGTTCGCCGAACATGACGGCCCGTTTCTTACCTTCATGATGCCCGCTCCTAGCGCAACTGCCGACACCGCCCAACGGTTCGAAATTGAACGGGCCAACGTGTTCAAAGACATATCCGATATCTGGCCAGCGGATGAGATCGAGATGCTGAGTCAAACGCTTGCCGGGCTACCCCACGAAGCCGGGGAAGCGGTCATTGTCATTCACGCATTGGGCGGACCTACCATCGTCGAGTTCATCGCGAACGCAATCGAGAGCGCTCGAGTCGACGAAGGTCCGCTGCCACGACTCGCACCGTTGATTGAAGCCCGGCAACGACTCATTGCCCATGTTGTGGTCGAAGCCGATCTAGCTGGCGCGACCATCGCTGCATTCGACGGAGGAGATGTTGTCACGACAGAGGCAGTTGATGGCGACACCCTCCACATCCACCGCGGTCATTTCGGAGGGTGGTCCCAGCGACGGTTCCAACAGCGTGCAGAAAACACCTGGGACAGAAACGCCGACAACGTCGCCGAAGCAGTCTGCGCCGTGGCTGACCAAGTCGATGCCCGCCTGATCCTGGTAGCTGGCCCGACCAGGGCGCAGTCCATGGTCGTCCAATCCATCGCCGACACCACCGGAACACGAGTGGAATCTGTCGATGCCGGCGACCTCGACGGCATCGCCGCTGAGGTGCTCCGTTTCACGGCCGACGTCGCCGCTCGCGACAGCAAAGAACTCATCGAGAAGACACGCGAGGCCAAGGGGACTGAACGGGCGCCGACTTCGAGCGAGGAACTTCTCAGGGCCCTAGAACTAGGGCAAGTCGCAACGTTGCTCGTACACGACCCGGCCGATGCCATCTTCGGCCCGGAGCCCCGTCTTGTAGATCGGTGCATCAAACAAGCACTGCTAACAGATTCCAGCATCCACGTCGTCCCGAACGTCGACGTTCTCGACAGCGGCGTCGCAGGCGTCCTTCGCTGGTAGCCAGAAATACGCTCTGGCTCGTTTCAGCGGCACGACTACCACCTCGCCGTTGTGACCACCGCTCTCTATATCGCAGTTCGTCCGCCTGTTCTTGAGCCTGCGTCAAACTCACTGATCCCGGTGTACGTGGTCACCACCACTGCACCGCCAGAGACGCCAGTGCCGCCGACCTCCGTGTTGGAAGTCAGCCCGACGTCGGAGGTTGTCGCAACGATAACGACGACAATCCCATTGCTACTCGGCTTTGACTTCCCCGGCGACCCCGCGATCTGAAACTGCAGCGGTTACCTACTTGATGCAGTAGCCGTAGCCGTCTTCTTCGGGCTCCGTCGGATACGCCAATAAGCTGGCTCGAAGTTCAGCTACTGAGCTACGGCTTGCCGTTTCGGGACCGTGATCGGGCCTGATGTCTTGGCGCCAGGCCTGCTTGGGGGGAGCGAGGGCGAAGGTCGGCCCTTCGGCACCGAGATTGACGGACGTTTGACCACGCCATCGTCGAGAGAGGCGACGATGCCTGGCTTGTCGTCTTTGGCTGCGTAGGTGTCTACATACTTCTGGCCAGACAGCTCGCTGATGCGGAACATCACCGCGTCGGTAAACGCTCGGTGTACCCGCGGATTGGTAGGGTCGCCGAAGTCTTCGATCCGCATTGGGGCGCCGAAACGGACCGTGACCGGCAGTTTCGTGTTCATCGTGAATTGATCGGGCGGTTGTATCGCCAGCGTGCCCTGATGGCCAACCGGAATGATGGGCGCATTACAGCGTGCGGCAAGTCGCGAAGCGCCGGTGCGTCCTTTATGAAGGAACTCCGATCGTGACCGAGTGCCCTCCGGATAGATCATGAACAGAAACCCGCCATCGAGAACCCTGGCTGCGGTGTCGAGAGCGGCCTTGGCTGCATCGCCGCCGGAGCGGTCGACAGGAATCATGCCGAGAGCGGGGAAGATGTGTTTGGTCTTCCAGCTGTCCATGTATTCGCCTTTGCCGATTGCCCACACCCGACGGGGTAGCGCGGAAGGCACGAACACGGAATCACAAAAGGAAAGGTGGTTCGGCGTAATGATGGCCGGTCCGTCGAGGGGTACGTTCTCTAGGCCTTCGATCCTGATGTCCCAGAGTCGATGGACGAGTTTGCGAATCCCCGCCATCCCATACTTGCTCGCGCGATCAGCTCCAGGAAGCTCGGGGGCAGTCTCGAAGCGGAAAGGGTGAGCGGGCATTAGCGCAGTGCCCTCCTGATCAGCTTGCCGGTTGCAGCGACCGGCAATTCGTCGACAAACAGATACGACGTTGGGCACTTGTAGCGACTTAGGTTGGCTCGAGCAAAGGCGTCGAGCTCCTCGGCGGTGGCAGTCCCAAGCACGTGGGCTACGACAGCCTCACCGGTCTCAAGATCTTCGGTTCCAACAACGACGGCACCCCGCACGTCGGGATGTTCGATCAGAACACCTTCGACCTCAGATGGGTAGACATTGAAGCCGGACACGATGATGACATCCTTGATGCGATCGACGAGGTAGAGGTAACCATCGTCGTCGAACACGCCGACATCGCCGGTCCAGAACCAGCCGTCGTCGGTTAGCGCTGCGCTGGTGAGCTCGGGGGCATCGAGGTATCCCTTGAACACGTTTGGGCCGCGCACAACAATCTCACCAGTGTCGCCTGGATCGACCGGCGTGCCGTCTTGCTCGACGAGTACTACCTCGACACCGTCGACGACCTTGCCTACCGAGGTGGCCCGAACGGGGATGCCGTTGCTCCATGAGAGCACCGGGGAGGTTTCGGTTAGCCCGTAGCCCTCAGCGACTTCGATCCCGAAACGGTCCCGCATGGCTTCGAATACCTCAAGTGGCAAGGCCGCGGCACCTGACGATGCGAAACGCACGGATTTCATGGAGTCATTGGGAGCATCTGCGTCAGCCCAGCGGCGGTACATCGGTGGTGCGCCCGCAAGCCGCGTAATGCGGTGCTTCTTGATCAAGGCAAGGCTCTCAACTTCGTCGAACCGTTGTTGCAGGACGATCGTTCCGCCGACGCGGAGGGTGGCCAACAGCACCAGATTGAGGCCGAAGATGTGAGAGAACGGCAGGACGCCGAGCACTACATCGTCGGCCTGGATGCCGTCCTCGCCGAGGTTCACAAGCGCAGCTTGGGCCCAATCGAGGTTGCCGTGGCTGAGCATGGCCACTTTGGCATCGCTGGAGACACCGCTGGTCAGCATCAAGAAGGCGATGTCGTCGAGATTGCAATCGACCACGGGAGGGGGTGACACGACGGCAACGTCGGTAGCGAGATCGACAACGGGAATACCAAGATCGGCGCCGTCGGCAATCTGCCGGGCTACACCGTTGCCTAGCACCATCAATTTGGGCCGCACGCTTGCGAGCTTGCGTTCAAGCTCGGGGAGCGGGCTGCCAGGCCTGACCGGCACAATTCTGGCCCCGAGACCAAGGCCGGCCAGCACGGTCACCGCAAAGTCGACTTCGTTGCCGGCGAGTACCGCGAGCGGGTCGTCAAGACCAAGTCCGGCGCCATCGAGGCGGGCACGGACCGCGTCGACGCGGCGGCGCAGCTCGGAGTAGGTGAGGGTGACGTCACCGTCGATGAAAGCGATCCGGTCACCCTCGTGATCGTTGATTATGTTGCAAAGGTTCACGAGAGTCCTGAGTTCTTGTGTGGCCCGTTAGCCAGCCATCTAGCCGGATCTGAGACTTGGACGAGTATGGCACGCGTCACACCGTTTGGCGATTCGGCACATTTGCCTGGAGATCTACGCAGCGAGCGCGCCGAGTTGGGATACCGAAGCGAGCGCGGTGGTGATGAGCCCCATGTAGTCCTCGTTGCCCTGACTCATCGTCCATTGTCTGGTGGCGACACGCACCGCCGACATGGTGGCCCCAGCAATGATCTCGGGTCGAGGATCGACCAGCGGATCGACGCCGAGTCGGTCGGCAACGGCGGCGATGATCTCTCGCTCCCACCCAAGCTGGACGGTCGCCCTGCTGTAGGCCGAGACCGATGGATACGACGCGGCCAACCGCGCTTGGAGGAGGCGCCGATCGCGATGTTGTTCGAAGTTTTCTGCCAGTGAGGCGATCGCGTTATAGACGACGTCGAGCACGGGGGAGCCGTCGGGCTGCGACGCAAGCGCATCGCGCAGCGCGAACAGCACATCGTCGGTGTCGCCGTAGAGCACCGCCTCTTTGCTAGCGAAGTGGCGGAACAGTGTTCGCTGCGAGACATCGGCGCGTTCGGCTATGTCGTTGGTGGTCGTCTCGTCGAAGCCATGAGATGCGAAGAGCTCTGCTCCTGCCTGCACGAGAGCGGCATAGGTCCGGGACTTCTTGCGAGACCGCCTGCTCGGGGATGGTCTCGGGTCAACTGCGTTGTTGTCTGGCGGTGCGGTACTCATCGCCGTGCATCGTAGACCAGATTGGCGAAAATGTCAGCCATTGACGAATGTCAGCGACTGACATATAGTGACTTCATGTCATCCGCCGCCATTTTCGACCTAGACCGCACACTCATCAAAGGATCGTCGGCTTCGATTGTTTCGAAACACCTTGCCGACGCCGGCATTGCCGATCACACCGACATTCCGTTCGCCGACACGCTCGCCGAAATCTACGAACGATTCGGCGAGAACTGGCTCATGATGCAGCCGGCTAAGTTCGCGGGCCGCGCCTCAGCCGGGTGGAGCGTCGCTGACGTTGAGAAGGCCTGCCGCACCGCGGCGGCCGAAGTCGCCGACAACCTCCAGCCATTCGCGAAATCTGTCATCGATGAGCATCGGGCCGCTGGACGCACACTCGTGCTCGCAACCACCTCGCCCGAGCCGTTCGTTCGCCCGATTATGGAAGCCCTCGGCTTCGACGACCTGGTGTGCACTCGGTGGAAGAGCGATAACGGTAAGTTCACCGGCGAACTCGATGGCGAGTTCCTCTGGGCCCGAGCCAAGGCCGATGGTGTCGTCGCCTGGGCCGAGGCCAACAATGTCAAGCTCGCCGACAGCTACGCATACAGCGATAGCTACTTCGACTCGCCGCTCCTCGACGCGGTTGGCCACCCCGTTGCGGTCAACCCCGACCTTCAACTGGCTGCAACCGCGGTGTTGAAGGGATGGCCGATTCGCCACTTCGACAAGTCCGACGGCGTCGCCAAGGTTGCCGGCCGTGAGCTACAAGACTGGTCACGTCCAATGATGCGGCCCGAAATCGTTGCGCCGTACGCTCGCATCGAGATCGAGGGCATTGAGAACATTCCGAGCGAAGGCCCCGCCCTCCTCGTGTTCAACCATCGGTCGTACTTCGACCCCACCGTGATGGGCCTCGTCTCGGCCAAAGCCGGCCGTGCGATTCGCGGTCTCGGCAAGAAGGAAGTCTTCGACGCCCCCATCATCGGCAAGCTGGCTAGAGCCATGGGTGGCATTCGGGTTGAGCGAGCATCAGGATCCGACGAACCACTCGAAAAGGCGGCTGAGGCACTGCGAGGCGGTGAAGTCGTAATGATGGCGCCCCAAGGCACCATCCCTCGCGGCCCTGCCTTCTTCGACCCCGTCTTGAAGGCCCGTTGGGGCGCTGCGCGCCTCGCCGCGATGACGGGCGTTCCCGTCATCCCGGTCGGCCTTTGGGGCACCGAGAACGTGTGGCCTCGCAGCGCCAGATTGCCGAACATCACCTTCACTGATCGCCCACTGGTCACCGCAACGATCGGGAGTCCCGTCGTTATCGGAGGCGATGACCCCGACGCCGATACTGTTGCGATCATGAGCGCCATCAGCGCGTTGTTGCCTGCGGAGTCCCAAGTGATCCGCACGCCCACTACTGAAGAACTTATGCGGACCTTCCCTTCGGGATACAAAGGCGATCCCAACGCAGAATCCGATCGCCGTCCCGGCACCGACACCTGAGCAGGAGCGATATGTCAAACGACAAGCCCAAGTCAAGAGAACGAGACGTCAACTTCGCCGACCGCATGTCGGAGCATGAAGCGCTCATGTGGAACATCGAGAAGGATCCATGGCTGAACCCAAGTGGCGGCGCCGTGTACATCCTCGACCAGCCGGTCGACCCGGAACGTTTCCGTCGCCAGCTTCGCTACGGAGTGTCGAAGGTGCCTCGGCTCTACCAGCGGGTGGTGCCTGGTTTCGGCCGGATCTCCACCCCGGCATGGGTCCCCGACCCCGAGTTCGACTTCGACTCCCACATCCGTGAAATGGTGTTGCCAGCGCCCGGCACCGAACGGGAGCTCTACGACCTTGCCGCGCAGCTCTACTCCGAGCCGCTGGATCGCACCCGACCGTTGTGGCGATTCGTGCTGATCTCAGGGCTCGAAGGCGGACGTGGAGCGATCTATTCGATCTTCCATCACGCCATTAGTGACGGCATCGGGCAGATCCGCATGGCCGAGCTTTATCAGCAGGCCAGCCGCAACGAACCAGAAGCCCCCGAAGTTGACCTCGAAGCGCTCGTTTCTGAAGCGGTCGAGAACCATGCCGCGAAAGAGGCAGGCGGCGATCTCGCCACCAGCATCGTCGATACAGCCGCCCGAAGCTTCTCCCACTTGGCTCGAC
>JBBKWJ010000296.1:0-2633 GCA_037968895.1 Acidimicrobiales bacterium | reverse complement strand
CTTCCCATCGGCTGTAGTTGGCCATCGTTGGTCTCCTTCTAGGGATTGCGCTTGGCGCAGTCCTGAGCGATCTTGCGGGCCCGAGTGATCTCGGCTCGTTCGTTGTTGCGTTGTTTGCGAAAGGTGGGTCAGCAGAATGATGCGACCGTCTTTGGTGAACCGGTAGGTGGTCCGGCGAGCAGTCGACCCGACTGTGAACCGAACTTCGAAGAGTCCTTCACCAAGCTCCGGGAGAAGGGCATTCGGGCTTGCGACCCGAGTGATGCGAGGCGGTCGATCACAACCGATGTGCGTTCCCACTCAGTCTGGCTGAGTTCGTCGAACCACTCGACGACTTCGTCGTGCGCCTCGATCTCAGCCACAACATTGATCATCGCACATATGCGATCATCGCACAAGAGCGATAATCGCTGTCGCCCCTGGCTGCCCGAATCGAGTTGAGAGGGCGAAGCCAGCCCACGCTGCGGTCGCCGACTATGTCTCATGTTGACTACCTGGTCGAACGCCGTGATTATCGGGCGGGCCGATCCGACCATGACCCACCGCATCTCGCCGGTTACCGGGCGGCGGGTTTGGACGAACCCGTGGAGCCGTTCGAGCGCCACCCGTAATCTCGTGTCGTCGTTACGGGCCATGGTCCTTGGACGACGGCGATGCCATGCGTTCTTCGGTGTGGTAAGAGTTGTTCTTGGCAAGACAGGGGTTTTTCATGAAGGCAATTCGCATCTTGGTTGTTGCACTGCTAAGCGTGTCGGTGTTTGCGGTCGCGTCGCCGTCCGACGCTGCACCTCCTGGCGACTCGAATGTTGTCGAGGTGTCGACGGTCGCTGAGCTGACAGCAGCGGTGGATGGCGGTGCTCGCCGCGTTCTCGTCGCGCCCGGCGACTACCTGATCGAGGCCCCGATCGACCTGACGGACATCGAGTTGGTAGGCCTCGGCGCCGTCGGGACGGCATCGGTGGCCAAGTTCATCGTCGACCCGACCTCGCCGGACCTGTTCATGACGCCTGCCGTCTGGGTGTCGGGGACCGTGTTGATCGAGAACCTCTCGTTCGAGGGACTGGTCCACCCGGTGCTCGGCTACGTCGGCTCCGCACCGGCAGTTCCTGGGATTGATCGGCATTCGATCACGATCCGCAACAGTCGATTCGTGACGGCAGATTTCGCGGCCCGTTCCAGCTTCATTCTCGGGAACAACGAAGCGGCAACCGGTTCGCCACATACGAGCGTCATCTTTGAGGACAACTATGTCCAAGGTGGATTCCTCGGAATAGCGGTCGGCAACTTCTTCTCCACTGCGCCGGGTGCACACGTCGACGCGACAATCGCACGCAACGAGTTCCATGTGCCCTACACCACGATATTGGTCACTGGACAGATTGGAGGACTCAACGGCTCAGTAACAGGCCGGTCCGTTGCCAACGAGATCTACGACACCAACCGCTGGACCGCTCCAGGCTACGGGCTGTCGGTGCTCGGTGGCACAGATGACGTGTTCAACCCGGGGGCTCCTGGGGGATCAGACGCACGAGTCAACTGGACATCCACCAGGGACCGATTCATCAACAACGGGATCGGCATAGCAGTGTGGGGCGGGCATCGCCACGGCGACATCTGGGGACCATCAATGGGCAACCAAGTACGCGCCAAGATCATCGACCCCTACTTCGAGAACAGCGCACTACGAGACGTTGACATCCTCGGTTCCAGCGCGTACGAATTCCTTCCAGCAAACGGAATCGCCGAATCAACAATCGGCCCCGGCAACACCGTCGAGGTGCTCCTGCGACAATCGGACTTCGACGGGGAGTCAGGACGCGTGTGGATCAAGAATGCAGAAACCGGCGACGGTCTGTTCGGGCGTTTTGACTCGCCCGTTCCACCGATGCCCACCGAGCCGAGCTACGGCAACACAGCGACGTTCACCGGGTCCATGCGCGCATTCGAGCGCACTAACCCCGGCGCTAACGCAATCCCCGCCGCCTTCTTCACCGGAGGGCCGTCGTAACTCGGCATCGCTTCGTCAACTCAGGTCCGTCCCGACCGCCGACAGAACCGCCCGGTAACGGCCCAAGCAGAGCACCCGATATTCCCTCCGGCGAAGATGAGTCGGTGACGGGCAACCGTCGCGTTATCGGTGTCCTTCCGGAGCGCACCAGCCCATCCTCCCAGCCGGTTATGTGCGACTGGTCGTCGCATTTCGGGGCGCGATTATCGCGTGGGTCCGACGAGCCGATCGACCGATCTGAAGTGCCGATCTCGGACGGTCAGCGAACGATCTCGCCGAGGCCCGCGAATCGCAGCATGTGCGCCTGTCCAGCGTGTATCGCATACTCGTCGATCATCTTGATCAGACTTGCTTGAAGGGGGCGCCCGTGGCCGCCAGCCAGCGATTCGATCGTCATCCGACGACGTTAGCGTTCAGGCAGATCGAGCCGCTCGCAACCGGCATTGCGATCGGTGTCCGGTTGATGCGAACCACACATAACGCGAGCGCCGTAAACCTCGGGTCAGGCGCTCACGCCCCCGCAACAGTCCGGCCCATCGTGACGCGAGATAGTCACGGAGCCTCATCGCTGAGTGCTGGTTCGGTCGGACATGAAGGGTTGCTGAAACAAGGACGCCTTGTAACG
>JBBKWJ010000295.1:0-3367 GCA_037968895.1 Acidimicrobiales bacterium | reverse complement strand
GCGCGACTGGAAGTTGCCTCGGCTCGCCAACGATGATGCCGTTATCGGCGGAGTCGCCAGCGGTCTCGCAGCGGAGTTAGGCGTACCTACACCTTGGCTCCGCCTCTCCTTTGTCCTGCTGTTCGCCCTGGGTGGGTGGGGTGCCTTCGTCTATGCATTCTTCTGGGTCGGTCTCTACTGGGCGAACAGCGCTGAGGTAATGCAGGTTCGACGTGAGCGGCTGTCGCCCCGGGGTCGTTCGGAGCAGCATCGTCGGGTTGCCATCATCCTGATCACCCTCGGTCTGGCGCTAGCCCGCGCAACCCTCATGCCGCTTGGGGCTGAGATTGGATTCGCTGTTGGCTTTGTCCTGGTTGGTCTCGGTCTCGCCTGGCGGACCAGCACTGATCGGCCCGGTGATCAACGGGAGGGCGTTTCGGGCCGAACTCGCATTCGCCAGCTCCTTGGCGGAGTAGCTCTGGTCGTCGGCGGCCTCTCGATGCTCCTGTTTAACTCCACCGGCGGTGACATCAGCACGTTCATAGTCGGGGCTGCCTTCATCGGTCTCGCAGGCACCATCGTCGTATCGGGACCATGGATTTTCCAGGTCGCACAAGATTTCGACTCCGAACGACAAGCCCGAATCCGATCCGATGAACGGGCCGAGGTCGCTGCCCACCTGCACGATTCGGTCCTTCAGACGTTGTCCCTTATTCAAAAAACCGATGACCCGACGGTTGCTTCCAATCTCGCTCGCCGCCAAGAGCGAGAACTGCGCAACTGGCTGGACCCGAACCGTGTGTCACGAATGGGCGGAAGCATCCGTGGTCAATTAGATCAACTCGTGACGGATATCGAGGAGCGATACGGCATTCCCGTGGAGGTTGTAGCCGTGGGTGATGCGCTCGTCGATCAGCCGATCGCTTCCCTCTTGAAAGCGACTCGAGAGGCCACGGTGAACGCCGCCCAGCACTCCGGGACGGATCGGGTCGACATCTACGTTGAGGTCGCCGGGGACCACATCGAACTCTTCGTGCGCGACAAGGGGCAGGGTTTTTCGCCGGACGAAATCGATTCTGACCGTCGTGGAGTTCGAGAGTCGATCGTTGGAAGAATGCAGCGGGCCGGGGGTAGTGCCGAGGTTGTCTCAGTGCCCGGCGAAGGTACCGAGGTTGAGTTGCGACTTCCCTTGTCTGCTGATTCCGATAATGCTGCAAAAGATTCATCATCCGAACCACGACGACGGTTTGCCCGTCGGGAAGGTCGCCACTCATGGCCTACGCGCCAAAAGTAGTTCTTGTCGATGACCATGACATGGTCCGCGCCGGTGTCGCCGCCCAACTGGGAGACCGCGTCCAGATTCTGGGCGAAGCCGCCGATGTTGGTGAAGCCGTTGAATTGATTCTGGATCGAAGCCCCGAAGTCGTTCTGCTCGACGTCCATCTGCCCTCAGGCAACGGGGCCGACGTAATCACTGGCGTCCGCGCCGGAGGCGGCGAAGACATCCGCTTCCTCGCCCTCTCGGTCAGCGACGCTCCCGATGACGTCATAGCGGTTATTCGGGCAGGGGCCAGAGGCTACGTGACCAAGTCGATCAGTGGCGACGAGTTGGCCGACGCGGTGCTGCGCGTCGCCGAAGGTGATGCAGTGTTCTCGCCGAGACTCGCAGGGTTCGTCATCGATGCGTTTTCTGCTTCGTTGCCGACGCCGGAAGATCCGGAGTTAGATCTGCTCTCGCCCCGCGAGCAGGAAGTGATGCGCTTACTGGCCCGAGGCTATGCCTACAAGGAGATCGCCCGCCGGCTCACCATCAGCATTAAGACTGTCGAGACTCACGCCTCCAGCGTGCTCCGCAAGCTTCAGGTGTCCAACCGTCACGAACTCACCCGCTGGGCAGCCAAACGTCGCATTCTGTGATATTGGTTCCGCTCGTTCCTCGCTCCACGGCTCACTCCGTGGAGGTCGATTAACTCTTCTTCATGGGGTGAAATTCTCGGCGGATCTGACCCACGACGTCACGAAGATGATCGGGTATTCGGTCGCTGGTTTGACCTTCTCGACGGTCGCTCTCGATAAGAGCACCTACTCCAACGACCAACCCCAACAGCGCCAGGAAGCCATTTCCAATCCAAACGACTGAGAAGACAGCTAGCGAATTCCCCCCGATTATTGCCATCGTCCAGTAGATCGGTGACCGGGAACTGAAGTGGAGCTGCTGCGCGACAAACGGTACGTACGCCGGATTGCGCGTCGTTGCGGCGACAAGGCATTCGACGCCAGCCTCGATGTCGTCCTCCCGTAGCAAAGCGCAGCCGAGGTCATACAGTGCCCGAGCGTCATCCGGGGCAGCTGAAACGGCGGTTATCGCAGCCTTCTTGGCCTGCGCGGTTTCACCGAGCATCAGCTGTATCTGCGACCAGAGCCTCAGTGAGCGAAGGTCGGTCGGATCAGATTTGAGAACAAAATCAACGGCCTCGGCGGCGAGGTGAATGTGCTCGGTCATGGACTGCGGGCGCGCCCATCCTTTGAGCCACTGGGGTCCTGCCAACTTCAGATGTTGCGCCGCAAGATCAGCCAACAACACCGTATTTTCTGGAGCAATGCGTAGTGCGGTGTTGAGGTCGGATAGTGCATTCTGGTGTCGGCCCCTCCCCTGACGGGAAAGAGCGCGAACCTGCAGAGCATCGATAGACATGGGGTCAATGCTGAGCGCTCGGATCGCCGCTCCAGTCGCAGCTTTTCGCCTTCCTTGATTGAGGAGAGAACGAGCCAAAATTTCCCATCCAGCTGAATTGGCGGGGTCGCTTTGTACGAGGGCGCGTGCACCCATTTCTGCTTGTTCAGATCTGCCGAAATCGAGAAGTGACTGGATTCGCTCGGGCGTTGGAGCGCCAAAATCGAAGGCTACCTGTCTCGCTACGACGCGGCGGGGGCGATCTTCGTACGCTTTGAAGCCAACGAGAACTGGAATGAAGAAGGCGAACGGGACAGACAGGATTCGAATGGGGATCGACGGCTCGGTCTCAATGGTGCTCCACACGAGGACAACTCCAACGAGCGACATGATTAAGCAGAAGACCATGCCCACTACAAAGTCACCGGAGATCTGAAGCTCTCGCTCAGTTTCAGAATTTTGCGACCTTCCCACACGTTAAGGATCGATCCGATCCACTACTCAGTTGAGCAGTTTCAAGGCGAAAGCAAAGGTGCCCCTGAGCCAAGTGGTTGGCTCCGCTGTTTGACAACCTTCTCCGGCCGACAACCAGCTGTCGACTGGCTCACCAGGTGCTGCGCGTCAGGACGCCACCGTCCACGACGAGGTTGGCTCCGGTGGTCCATGCGCTGAGATCTGATGCGAGAAACAACACTGCGTTTGCGACATCGAGAG
>JBBKWJ010000294.1:0-4029 GCA_037968895.1 Acidimicrobiales bacterium | reverse complement strand
GAACCGGTGGGCCAACATCATCACCCCACCACTCTGGGGTCTTACCCTCATCGGACTGGCTGGGGACCTCGACGACTATTTCCACTTCAGTCTCATGCTGATCGCACTCGCCGCCATCGTCTGGCAGGCATGGACTTGGGACTCCAGCGAGACGCGGGCCAAACCGTTGATGCCTCACCGAGGTGTACCGAATCGGTAGGCGACGCGGTCCGCCCTTGCCGGCGCAGTAGTCGACACATGCGGTGAACTGACTGCTCGGTTCCGGCGACGGACATGCTCTGCCTTGACACTGGTAGATAATTACTACTCGATTTCGAGGCACTCGATTGGCTGGCCGGTGAGGGAGGCGATCAGCTCGAAGTCCTTATCGATGTGCAGGACCGTGAGGCCGGCGAGCTCTCCGGTGGCGGCGATGAGCAGATCAGGTATCGACGGCGCTCGATGCTGGCCACGCTCGGCCAATGTCGATTGGATCTCCACTGCGCGATCCTCGATCTTTGGTGTGAGGTACTCGACTGGCATCGATGCGATCGGCGGTGTCTTCAGCACCGCGCGGTGATCGGCGGCAGAACGAGCAGAGAATCCGACTTCGAGTCGCGTGACCGTGCTGATACGCACGAGTCCCCGTTCGATCCGCTCTGCCCATTCGGTTGCGTTGCCGGCGAGATGTAGTCGGCCGATTGCGGACTTGTCGATGAGCCAGGTCGTCATGACCAGGCGGACGACATGACGTCGGGATCGTCGAGGTCTTTGGTGAGGGCCGCTACGTGTGCGAGCCGGTCGATGTCGACTGGGCCGTTGGCTAGTGTGCGCTCTCGCTGAAGTGCTCGTCGTAAGTACTCGGTGCGCGAGAGTCCGACGCGCTTCGCTTTGGCATCGATCGCAGCGAGGACTTCGTCGGGTACGTCGCGGATGAGAATATCGGTCATGGTTACCTCCGTGATATCAGATGCTATCACACAGTAGATTCTCTGGCCGCTCCGGCCGGCTAAATTTCCTGTTCACGACCACGTTCAGTGTGGTTCCTGACAGGAAAAACGACCCGATTGTGGTTCACAGCAGGAGTTTCAGACCCAACTGACAATGCCAAACATCAATCAGCGCTGTTGCGAACCGTGGGACGAAGAAGCACGATCGCATTCAACCATCACAAGGACTCCTCGCCATCACAAACTCACCGTTGCAGCACTGGTCGCTTTGCTGTTCTATGACGGCAACCGGGCGCGAGCGGGCGGCATGCGCAGTTGCCTCTCGGACGATCTCAACCACATGCTCCTCGTCAGCAACGACGACGGCCAGACGTGGCGGCTGGCCGGCTAAGAACAGCCACGGCAACATGCGGCGAGAGTATTGAAGAGCAACACTCTCGGCGCATCTCGACGGTTATTGCTCCACAAGATCATGGACTGCGAGATTCGCGACAACAGTAATGTCTGGTGGGACATCGGCACAGAAGCGAAGATCGACGGCTGGGTTAACTCGGCCTTCCTCGACGAAAACATCCCTCCCTAGGTGCCGACCACCGGAGGAAATGAACTGGCCGGCGTCGTTCGAACGCTGCTCGATTCGTTGGCGGCCGGGGTTGGATCGCAGCAACCGCCGTTCTGGCCGAATCGGGCATTGAGACTCAGCTAGCTCCAGACGCCGGCACCGACTCGCGGAGCTGGTCGGCCGTCGGGTACACCGGCGAATCGCTTCGCTCCCCCGCGAGCATGAGGGTCGGCACTCCAGTGATTGGAAGACCGTCCCGGGTGCTCTGCTGAAGAGCCCGGATCTCCCGAGCCGCACTCCTGGCACCGTCCCGCAGCATCTTGCGAACCGGCGGGAACGCCATTGCGAGTCCAATCTCTTCAGCACTGACACCGGCCAGATCGAGGGCCAGCAATTTGATCGCATCATCGGGCCGGCCGTCTTCCAACGCGTCAGAAAGGCCCGTGGCCGCGTCGTCGGGGATTTGGTCGCCGTTCATCGCTGGTTCGTAAAGCACGAGCGACGGCATCTCGACACCCTTGAGTGCAGCCTTCATGGCCACTACCGCCCCGAAAGAGTGCGCCACCACGTGAGCCGGTTGGTCATAGGTCCCTAGAACCGCTTCCAGATCCTCGACTTCTCGGTCCAGGCTGTAGTCAGCCGTGTCGGGACTTCCGCCCGCCCCCTGCGGTCATAGACGGTGACCTCATACTGCTCGGCCAAAGCCAACTCGACGAATGCGAAGCCGCTCATCCCGTCGAGGGCGTCGTGCACAAGAACCATCGGTGAGCCCGAACCGCTGCGCCGCAGCGACAGCACTGTGCCATCGGCCGATGTAACAGTGCCGTTCCCGCCTTTGCTCCCGAGCGCCAGCGATCGGAGGAGCCGCCGTTTGCTCGGCGCCTCCCGAAACAGTTTGCAAAAATGTGCACCAAGACCCATAAGAAAAGTCTCCTCCCGCCACCACGGACCCGTCAACAAATGCTCAGATGGGGACGGTCGCCACTTGATCAGTCAGCAGCGGGCGGCGCCGGACGGATCGCGGGAACAGACCTTTGGACGACCCCTTCGGCGATGTTTGATGGATTCGCGTCGGCGCCTTGGGGCAACACAGGTTGTGGGTTCTCTGACGCGTAGAACAACCGAGTTTGTGTTGCACTCTGGCCGGTTCATCCCGGTGGGTGGCGCCCATCGGTTGACCGAACAGCACGGCCTCGGGCAAATCCACTTATTTTCTCCGGAAAGATATGAGTACGAAGACCTACTGGTCCCGTAGGTAGTTTCGTCGACCTCGGGCCGACGGTGGACAACAAGGGAGAAATCGCGATGGCGACTTTGCAATGCCAAAATTCGAGAGCGAAGCATGCGCTCATCGTTCTTTCACTGGTTCTGCTCGTGGCTACCGCTGCGGCTTGTGGTGGCGGGAACGAAAGCGGCCGCAACGACGAAGCTGTAGAGGCGCTGGGACTCCCCGATCTTTCGGGTCAACGGGTGGACGTCTCCGCCTTGGCACCCGATCCTGCTGGAGAAGCCGCCCCCTCCCCGGAGGCTGCGATCGAGCAGTTCCTACGAGCTGAGATCGACGGCGACTTCGCAACGTCGTTCGGTCTTCTTGCTGCCGAGGAACGGCTCGACGTACCGACCCTGGCCGACTGGATCGACGCCCATGTCGACTTCCCCCAATACACAGGCTTCGAGCTCACCGAAATGAGTGATGGCGAATCTGATCGCGCCGAGGAGACCGGTGGCCGAGTCGCTACCGGTACGGCAACCCTGGTGCCCACTCTCGATGAGTTCAACGGCTTGTTCCCGGCTAGCGGAGAACTGAGAGTTCTCGTCGTGCCCGAAGATGAGGGTTGGAGGGTTGCGTACAACGAGACGATTCTGGATCCCGACTACCCGTCGACCGACGGAGCCGAAGCGGTTGCCAGGCGGTGGCTGGAAGCTGCTTCTGCCTGTGAAGATACCTCCGACCTCGAGTACGAGTTCGGCCTTCTCGGCGTGACCGGATTTGGAGACAAACTGTGCGCCGCCGAAGGCGACCTTTCCCTCGGGAAACTCACATCGCTCGGGGACCACCCGATCCCCACCCCGGTCGTCGCCTCCGTCAGCGCACAGTCGCTGGACTGGGCCAAGTACTACCGGATCGAGAGTCCTGTCGAATTCGACCTCGTCCTCGCCCCACTCGGCGACAACTGGATCGTGCTGGCAGCCCTCCTGCCAGCGCAATGACCGCAGCGCTACGGGTTCCAAGACCCATGCGGCGGAGCAAGAAGCCAACCAACCAACCAAGGAGCAAGAATTCATGTCTAAATCCAAACGATGGCTCTCGGGCCTGGCTGCAATCTCGGTTGGAGGCATGGTCGCGGCGACGACCCTGTCACCGACCAGCGCATCCAGTCACCGCGAGGCGCCACTAATCACAGAAGACCCGGTGGCAGACGCTACCGACACCTACGCATTCGTCAGTCCGGATGCACCCGACACCGTCACACTTATCGGAAACTTCATTCCGCTTGAGCCTCCGGCGGCCGGACCGAACTTCCATCGCTTTGGCGA
>JBBKWJ010000293.1:0-3337 GCA_037968895.1 Acidimicrobiales bacterium | reverse complement strand
CGATGAGACACCGTGATTACGAGCTAGCGCAGTTGGGCCGTTCTGTTGTGGTCAGGTCGGGTTGGCGAGCGTGATTCTGAGCGAGCGTTATCGAGCATGCTGAGCGATCTCACGGCCCCGGTTGCTGAGGTGACGAACGACAACTAGAGTTGTCGCTGTGGAGATCAGGCCGAGCGCTCACAAGCACGGAGTCTCTGACGACAACATCCGCCACGCCATCGACAATGCCATCGCCGCCATCACGCGACCGGAACAACCCGACTTCACCATGCTGATCGGGCCCGACACCTCAGCCCGCCTCCTAGAAATCGGCATCATCGAGACCGAAGACCAGGATTTCGTGATCCACGCGATGTCCGCCCGGCACAAATACCTGACCATGATCGACCCTGCAAGAGGTGAACAACTGTGAAGACATCCAAGCACCCCAAAGAACTCTCCGACGCCGAGTCCGACGCCATCGTGGACGAGTTCGACTCGTCATCTGACTACGCCGTGACCGGACCGGATGCCCTGCTGGAACTTCGCTCCGCCGCAGCTGCGCGACGAGAAGCCGAAAGCAGGATCGAGGCGGCTGCGCTGCAGGCTCACCGCGAGGGCGCATCCTGGGGCGTCATCGGCGCACAGCTTGGCATGACTCGCCAAGGCGCACGTCAGCGTTTCGAAAAGCTCACGACAACCTGACCCCCATCGGCGCAACCCGCACTCGCCGAGATTCTGCGGCACCACATCAGGGCCGAACTGTGGCACTGCCCCAATTGTGACGTTGGGATTACGTGCGGTGTCAGCGCTCAGGCTGTGGGGCTTGGGTCGAAGAAGGATTCTGAGCGTGTACGAGTTCGTAGGGATACGAAGGGTGATTGGCCAGTGCTGAGTCGTCTACCCCGTGCATCTGTGCCAACGCAGCCACTTCGTAGGCCATGAGGTTGTGGTCGGTTCGTCTTTCATCGACCCACGCTCGAAGAAACTCTGCTGTGACCAACGGAGCTCGCGCCGGTTCGCTGACGACTTGATCTGCGAACTCGCACTCCTCGCGGTGCCAAACGTGTGCCGGATACCCAGGAGGGTCGGCGAGCCAAGGCCGATCGCCCGTCAGGAGGTGACTCCGCAGACCTCCCCCAGCCAGCGCACTCGGACGCAGACCGTGGCGAACGAGTGCGAGTTCCTCGTGCAAGCCCAGCAACCGCAAGAGGCCGACACACTTGGAGTCCGTCAAGAAGCTGCCGCCTCGGACGGCCATACGTACGGACTCTCGCATCTGATTGCGCAGCGTCTCAAGATCCACTCCCGCCGCGTAACCAAACGTCGCAGCCCGAAACAGATTCTCAGCAAGGCGCCCGCCCAAATCGTAGCGCTGCTCGTCCACGACCTTTCGACGTCGCCGATCCGCCCGAGCGTTGGCGCCCTCCAACAAGGTAAGAATTTCAGGGTGATCTGATCGGGGAATAAGAGTGTTCAGAGCCGGTTCGGCTGTGCTGGGTGCATCAGACTCATAGCCCCTGACCGGATCGGCTGAGTCCGTCGGGATAGCAGCGCTATCTCGCTCTTCCCACTGAGCAACCTCAATCCCCGCCGCGTTGGCAACTTCCTCGAACTGAGTAGCGTTCTTGACCACGTGCACGAGAACTTCAGGGCTGTCAGTTGCAATCTGGTAGCACGCGTATCCATGTTGACATAAGCGCAGACAGAACATGTCGAAGGCCTCGCCGAGACGTTTGGTTTCAAAATCCTCTAAGCGCGGAATCTTGAGTTGGCGAAGGATGCGTTGAACATGGATGAGGCCCTCGCCGCCATTCTGTGGCGTCTCGTCTGTATCGGCGAATACGAAATAGTTCGAGAAGAAACCTTCGTTGATGACTGAAGGAAGGAACGCCGTTCCCTCTTCAGCGATCCAGAATTGGGCTGAGCGTTGGAAGGCTTCCCATGCGCGGTCTTCGTCGCCATCTAACACTGCAAGTGCACGAACGAAAGGTTCGATCTCCGCAAGAGGAAGCGTTGCAACGGAGCGGGTGCTTGGGCGGTAGTGGGTAATTAGGGTCTCGCCAAATTCACTCACACGGCCAGGATATCTTCCAGCCCCCTGCCAGGCCTACCCGCAAGTACCGGCGACAGCCCCACCCGATAATCACAGCCGCGTCGCCCTAGCGGAGCAATCGGTATCCGGCGCGATGCAGTGGGCAGGGCTCTCCGGAAGGCCACACAACGGCTTGGGGGATTTTGGGGGAATTCAACTGTCGGGCTGGCGGCTCGCACCCGAGCGGGCCGGCTATCTATATGGCGCCCCCGACAGGATTCGAACCTGTGACCTACGGATTAGAAGACCCTGATGCCAAACGGCCCGAGAGGACTTGCGCAGGTCGACGACGAACCTCGGGACCGAGTTTCGGGCGACCACACAGTTGGGACCTCGTTCTTCGCCATCGATTTTCTCGGTGCGCCTTTGTTTTGTGGCCTTTCAACGGGTCGTGTGCTGGCCAAGCAGTCGAAGCCCCTCACCCTGTGTCGACAGCACTCGCCCTATGTCTCAGCAGTGTCACACCGCTAGCGAGGGTCCATTGCGGGTGCCAGAATCTCATCGTGACCGATTTTGCACCCGTAACTGGCGACGACAGCGACTTCTTATGGCAGATGCTCTACTACGCATCACACAGCCATCACGAGCCCGATACCTCAATGGACGACATCCAGCGCAATCCCGATCTGACACGCCATGTCGTTGGATGGGGTGAACGCCCGGGCGACATCGGCCTGATTGCCCGTCACGACGCGCGGCCGGTCGGCGCTTGTTGGGTGCGACGCCTGATCGGCGATGAACAACGCGACGTCACCTTTGTTGATGCCGAAACGCCAGAACTCGTTATCGCCGTCGAACCCGACATCATCGGCACCGGAGTCGGCACGTTGCTACTGCGTAACGTACTCGCGCTCGCCGATGCAGCGGGCGTCGAACAAATCGTGCTGACCGCCCGCGAAACCAACCCTGCGGTTGCGCTTTATCAACGTCACGACTTTGTCGTCGCCGAGCGAATCGTCAATCGAGTCGGCACGGGTTCGGTCAAGATGGTGCGGGTCGTGGCCTAAAACGCAAACGGCCCCCGAGCCTGAGCTCGAGGGCCGATCTACGAATCAGTGATTGAGGTGTTCAGCCAGCAGGGGGCGGTGTTGGCGCCTCGGGTGCTGGTTGGGTCGGACCGTCGACGCCTGCGAGGGCGTAGGCCTCTTCCATCTGGGCTGCGATGTCGGCAGACAATGGCGCTGGAGCCGGCGTCGTGTCTTCCTTTGGCTCTTCGACCTCGATCTCGCCGATGTAGTTGCCATCGTCGTCGTAGGCGTGCTC
>JBBKWJ010000292.1:0-7578 GCA_037968895.1 Acidimicrobiales bacterium | reverse complement strand
ACAGAGGCGTCAGCCCCTGCGGCCCCGTCCCCAGCGGCGCCCGCGCCCTCAGCTCCAGCACCCGTAGCTGCCGCCTCCAATGAGACGCCAGCCGAAGTTCCCGAGCTCGGCGACCCGCTACGGGGCGTCGCGGCCCGCATCGTCACCAATATGGAGTCGAGCCTCACCGTCCCAACCGCAACGAGTTTCCGTGAAGTTCCGGCCAAGCTTCTTGAGGTCAACCGCAATATTTTGAACAACCATTTACGTCGGGTTCGCGGCGGCAAAGTCAGCTTTACCCACGTCATCGGTTACGCCATCGTTCGAGCTATCGCCGACTCAATCCCGGCGATGAACAGCACCTATCTCGAGGGGAAAGACGGCAAGCCGCGCATCGTTCGGGGTGACTCAATCAACGTTGGCATCGCGGTCGATCAACAGAAGGCAGATGGCTCGCGCACTTTGATGGTCCCTGTCATCAAAGACGCCGGATCGATGAACTTCTCCCAGTGGGTCGACTCGTACGAAGGGCTCATCAAAAAGGTCAGAGACAACAAGATCGGCATTGACGACCTCATGGGTGCCACCGTCAGCATCACGAACCCAGGCACTATAGGAACTGTGCAATCCGTACCTCGGCTGATGCCAGGCCAGGGAACCATCGTTGGACTTGGCCGCATCGGGTACCCGACCGAATATCAGGCTGCCGATCCTCGTATCATCGCTCAGCTCGGTATCTCAAAGGTCGTGACAATCACCTCGACCTACGACCACCGGATCATTCAGGGTGCCGAATCCGGCCTCTTCCTCAAGAAGGTGCACGAACTCCTTCTCGGCGAAGACGATTTCTACACCAATGCATTCGACGACGTTAACGTCCCGTACGAAGCCGTCAAGTGGCGCGTCGATTCCGGCGCAACCGACAACGACGACATCCAGGGCGCCTACGCCAAGCAGCTTGCGGTAAACACGCTCATTAATCAGTACCGAGTTCGCGGCCACCTCATCGCCAATACAAACCCGCTCAACGACAGCGCCCGAGCGACCCACCCCGAGCTCGACCCGGCAACCTTCGGGCTCACCATCTGGGACCTTGATCGCGAGTTCCTGACCGGCAATCGCGACGGCGTATACGCGTCTGTCGGCGGGCAAGCCACGCAGATGGCACTTGGCAAAATCCTCGGTGTGCTGCGCGACGCCTATTGCCGAGCAATCGGCATCGAATACATGCACATCGCTGATCCTGAGGAAAAGCGATGGATGCAGGAACAGGTCGAGGGACCAACCGCTGATTTCTCACGTGATCAGCAGCACCATATTCTTGAGCGACTCACTGCGGCCGAAGCGCTCGAGAAGTTTCTCGCCAGTCGCTATGTCGGACAGAAACGATTTGGTCTCGAAGGAACCGAGAGCGCGATCCCAATCATCGATGCGCTCTTGTCTGAGGCCGCCGACTCTGGGCTCGAAAAGACCGTTATCGGCATGGCCCACCGGGGTCGTCTCAATGTTCTCGTCAATATCATGGGCAAGGACCAATCCCAGCTTTTCACCGAGTTCGAGGGCAACATCAACGCCGAGTCGGTCCAGGGAGCGGGCGACGTTAAATACCACCTTGGTTACAGCGGCGTCCACACCAGCCCTTCGGGCAACGAGCTCGACATTCAACTCTCCGCCAACCCGTCCCACCTTGAGGCGGTTGGTCCTGTTGTCGTCGGCATGGCCCGGGCCCATATGGACCGGAGCGACGCTGGCAACTACCCCGCACTCGCCTTGATCCTTCACGGCGACGCAGCCTTTGCGGGCCAAGGCGTCGTGCCAGAAACACTCAACCTCTCGCAAATTCATGGCTACAAGGTCGGCGGGTCCGTCCATCTGGTGATCAACAACCAGCTTGGCTACACCACTGCACCTCACCAGTCACGGTCGTCTGCCTACTCGACCGACGTAGCCAAGATGGTGCAAGCGCCGATCTTCCATGTGAACGCCGACGACCCAGAGGCGTGCGTTCGCGTCGCTCAGCTCGCCTTCGCTTACCGCCAGCGGTTCAAGAAAGACGTCGTGATCGACATGATCGGTTACCGCCGTCATGGTCACAACGAGGGCGACGACCCGAGCTACACCCAGCCCTTGATGTATCGCAAGATTGCGGCCAGACCATCGGCTCGCACCCAGTACACGCAGGCACTCATCGACCGTGGCGACATTTCTGTCGCCGAGGCCGAGAGCGCCATGGACTACTTCCAGGAACTCCTGCAATCTGGTCTCGACCTCACTCGCGAATCGGCGCCGCCAGAAGGACTATTGGCAAAACCATCGCCTCCATCCCTTGGTGTGCTCCCCCACGTCAATACTGGCGTGCCGCGAGAAACCCTCGACACGGTCTACGCCGCACTCAGCTCAAGCCCCGAAGGTTTCACCGTGCACCCGAAGCTCGCGAAGCAGCTTCGTTCTCGCGACAAGATGTGGGAAAGCGGCGAAGTCGACTGGGCCCTCGGCGAGCTCTTTGCCTACGGGTCGCTTGTCGCAGAGGGCACCTCAGTCCGTTTGGCAGGCCAAGACTCGCGTCGAGGCACGTTCGCGCATCGTCACGCCACAATCCACGACTACGAAACCGGTCACGAGTACGCACCGCTTTCCGCTCTCACATCCGAACACACCGACTTCTGGGTCTACGACTCAACGCTCTCGGAATACGCGGCGCTCGGATTCGAATACGGATATTCCCTACAAAGCCCTGACACTCTCGTGCTTTGGGAGGCTCAGTTCGGCGATTTCGTCAACGGTGCCCAAATCATCATCGACCAGTTCTTGGTTGCAGGCGAAGACAAATGGAAAGAGCAAGTCGGGCTCGTCATGTTGCTTCCGCATGGCTACGAGGGCCAAGGCCCTGAACACTCATCTGGTCGTCTTGAGCGCTTCTTGCTGCTATGCGCCGAAGACAACATCCAAGTTGTCAACGCAACAACGTCGGCGCAGTTTTTCCATCTACTTCGCCGCCAGATGGTCCGCGACGTTCGTAAGCCACTCGTAATCTTCACGCCGAAGTCTGGGCTACGTGCGAAATGGTCTCGAAGCCCAGTCGCCGATTTCCTCACCGGATCTTTCGAAGAAGTGCTCGACGACCCCGGGATCGCAGACCCCGCAACCGTTCGCCGTGTCGTATTTGCATCTGGCAAGGTTGCGGCCGAAGCATTCGAGCGGCGCGACGAAGTGGGGGCGGCAGCAGCAGTCATTCGCGTTGAGCAGCTCTACCCGTGGCCGTTCGACGCGGTCGCGAAGGTTCTTGAGCGCTACAGCAATGCGAACGAGATCGTGTGGCTGCAGGAAGAGCCGGAGAATATGGGCGCGTGGAACGCGGTAAAGGGCCGCCTCTACGAGATGCATGGCGACACCCACACCATTAGGCGTGTGTCACGACACGAGTCTGGGAGCCCGGCCACCGGCTCGACGGCGATTCACCATCAAGAGCAAGCGGAGCTCCTCGATCGAGCATTTACTGGGATCGGCGAACCTGGCGCATAGATAACCGGCTCGGGTAACACGGTTCCCTGAAGAGGGTTCGGTGTGTCACACTAGCCGCCATGCCGCGCCGCTCTTTACTATCCATTGGCCTCTTTGGTGCTCTCGCGCTCGTTGGCGGCCTGCTGTTCGCCACGAAAGATCAATGGTCATGGTTTGTCGCTGACGGCGATCCGGTAGTCACCGACGTCGACGCGCCAACGCTTGACGACATTGATGCTGACACTGAACTGCTGTATCGCATTACTCCTGACAACGGATCAGTGGTTTCTTACGAGGTGGCAGAAAGGCTCGCGGGCAAGGCACAACTAGCCATCGGCGCTACCACGGTGCTCGCAGGTGACATTGTCGTTAACACCGAAGCCCCTGAGACAAGCAGAGTTGGCACCATCGTCGTAAATGTCAACGTGCTGACTTCTGACTCGACGCTGCGAGACAAGCGGATTCGCCATGACTACCTTGAGTCGAGCAGCTTTCCTTTCGCCAGCTTTGAGCCAACGGGTGTGGAGGGCTTGCCAACTTCGATGGCCCACAATGACACTGCTGACCTCACGATCACGGGAAATCTGATTGTCAAAGGCATTTCGTCTCCAGCCACATTCGCGGGTGAGGCATCTATCTCGCCAGACCGGCTTACGGCCAATGTCACAAGCACGATCTTGCTTTCGACCTACGGCGCCGGGCCGATATCTGTCTCTGGTCTCGTCAGCACTGGTGACGAGGTCACACTGACCTTCGATCTGGTGGCCGATCGAATAGCTATTGATGCTGCTGAGTTCGACGGCACTGAACTCGCCGTCCAACCAACAACGGCGTCAATTCAAGCTGGCGAGTTTTCGTCGACGATCCAACCAATTCTTGAGGCCCGCTGTGTGTCGTGTCATACGACAGGCGGCCCGGGCGCAACGACGTGGGAACTCAACGCGGCAGGAGATGCGGCTGAGATTGCTTCGGACATCGCATTCCTCACCGCCGAACGATTCATGCCGCCGTGGCCCGCCTCAGATCAGGGCATCCCCTTCGAGGGCAACTACGGCCTCACGCCTGACGAGATCAGCGCCATCGCAGCGTGGGCCTCTAACGGTGGCGGCCTTGACGTCGATCCCTCTGCTCCCCTCACGGCAACAAACGACCCACTTCTCTACATCGATCGGGACCAAGTTGTTGAACCAGCGGAGCCGTATGTCGGAGACCTCGCTGTTCCCGACGACTACCGTTGCCAGGTCTACGAGATTGCCGATCCAGAGGGCGATGGGACCTGGATAACAGGATTCGGCTTCGAACCAGACAAGGTTGAGGTCGTCCACCACGCGATCATCTATCGGGTTCCCGCTGAGGCTCGGTCAGAGGCCGAGTCACTCGATGGCGCAGATGGTCGACCGGGATGGACCTGCTTCGGGTTGTCGGGCATGCGCTCGGAAGGAGTCGGCTCGATCGGTGGCTGGGCGCCCGGCCGCCAGCCCCAGGACTTTCCCGAGAGCGTCGGTATTTATCTCGAACCGGGAGACCTCATCGTCAACCAAATCCACTACCACTTCGACCACGAAACTCCAGCCGATTCGTCGGCGCTTGTCTTTGACACCATCAGTGCTGAGGAGCAAGCAGAACTCGCCCTTCCGATGCGACCGATTCAGGGTCGGTCATATCTGACCCCAGCAGAAGGACCTTGTACACCCGAGGAGTCGGGACCGTTGTGCTCACGCGCTGCGGTCCTAAAAGACATCGAGGCCAAGTACGGAGGCATCGCACCATTCATCCCCGATGCACTCATCGGTCGCTGCGGTGGCACTGTCGATGACTATGACGATCTTGACGGCACAAAATTCTCAAGCAGCTGCGACCTTCCTGCCGCAGACTTTGGCACCCTCTTCTCGATCCATGGGCACATGCATGAATTCGGAGACGCCTACCGGATGACGCTCAACCCTGACACTCCCGACGAGCGGGTGCTGCTCGACATTCCGCGCTGGAGCTTCGACTGGCAGCTGTACTACGTGCCCAAGGAAGAGATCAGAATTGAGCCTGGCGACATGATTCGTTTTGAGTGCACGTGGGACAGGACGAATCTCTTCATGCCCGAGCCTCGCTACATCACGTGGAACGAAGGAACCGTCGACGAGATGTGTTTCTCGAGCGTCAACGTGGTTCCTGATCCCTAGCCATTAACGGAGCGTGAGCCCAGTTGCCGCTTCAAGGTCAGTAAGCGCCTGCGCCGCGTCGAGCACCTTGATGGTTGTCATGCCCATTGACCGCGCCGGTTTCAGGTTGATCCCGAGGTCATCAAGAAACACGACGTCTTCGGCCGCAACCCGTGATCGCGCTAGCGCAATTTCGTAGAAGGACCGCTCCGGCTTTCGAACACCAATCTGCGACGACTCAACAACGTCGTCGAACAGCGCCATGACTTCGGCGATCTGGGCCGACCGTTCCGAATTTCCTGATTCAATTCCTGAACCCGCTCCCGACTTCGAGACGAAGTTGTTGGTGAGGCACGCGGTGACAAGTCCAGCGGCTTTGATTCGCCGTACCGCCTCGACCATTTCTGGGCGGACTGCGCCAGCAAGCAACGAGACAATTACATGTCCATCGACTTGATGTCCGAGGGCAAAAGCCTCATCCTCAAAGAGTGCGGCGAATTCAATCACGCTGACATCTGATCTCTCGAACTTCGCCCACGCATTGTCGTCGGGGTTAGTCGAGTTGATCGTACGGATGAGACCTTCCGGCAGTGAATTCTCGACCTCATAACGCGCAAACGCATCAAAGGGAGAAGTAAGGATGACACCACCGAAATCGAAGAATACAGCTCTAATCACCGAGGAAGTGTACGAGCGCCATAGAGCCGTCCACCAAAACGATCTGGTCCGAGATGCCCCTATCCCCTTATTTTCGCCAAACCGGTGATTGACTAGATGACGACATGACTAAAGAATTTACCCACCTGGTCGTCGATGGATCCAACATCGCGACCGAAGGACGCTCCCTGCCTAGCCTCGCCCAACTCGACGAGGCAGTCACAGCAATAATCGAAGAACGAGACTACGAGAACGTAACTGTCATTGTGGATGCCACTTTCGCGCATCGCATTGAGGCGGACGAGAAGGAAACATACGAAGAGGCCGTGAACAACGGCGAACTCATCACCCCACCGGCCGGCGTCGTCGGCCGTGGCGATGCCTTCATCCTTCAAGTCGCGCACAAGGCCGACGCAGCTGTTCTCTCGAACGACTCGTTCCAAGAATTCCATGGCGAGCATGATTGGCTCTTTGGCGACGGACGACTCATCGGCGCAAAACCAATCGCTGGCGTCGGCTGGATTTTCGTCGAGCGAAATCCGGTTCGAGGCCCTGCCTCGAGACGGGCAGTTCGAGAAGCGAAGGAACCCGATCGTTCACGCGGAACTCGCCGTACGAACCAAAGAGCGCCAAGAAAAACAAAAGTCACGACGACTGACAAAACCGATAGTGGCACGCAAAAGGTCACTAGGAAGCGGGGAAACGCTAAGCCGAAGGCGAAAGCCTCAGAGACGCAGAGCTTTTTGAACGAACCGATCGACTTTCTTGGCTTCGTTAGTCGCTACTCTTTGGGCGACGATGTTCCGGCCATCGTTGATTCCTACTCGTCTCATGGCTGCTACGTGCGTGCCGGCTCCGCACTGTGCTACCTCCCAAGCAAATCGATGGGCACTCCTCCGCCAACCAAAGCGCGCGACGTTGTGTCAATTGAGCAATCCGTAACCGTGAAGGTTGAGTCTCTCGATCCCGAACGACGCGGCATCAACGTGACACTTGTCGCGGTAGGTGAAAAGAAAGAAACATCAGACGCAAGGTCGAGAACATCTCGAGACCCGCAGGCCACGGCCAACTCGGCGGGGCGAAGGAATCTCACAAGGAGCAACAAATCCGTGGCTAAGAAATCAGTAGCAAAGAAGGCACCAGCTAAGAAGGTCGCCGCCAAGAAGGCACCAGCCCGCAAGGCAGTAGCAAAGAAGGCACCGGCCAAGAAGGTCGCCGCCAAGAAGGCACCAGCCCGCAAGGCAGTAGCAAAGAAGGCACCGGCCAAGAAGGTCGCCGCCAAGAA
>JBBKWJ010000291.1:0-22979 GCA_037968895.1 Acidimicrobiales bacterium | reverse complement strand
ACCGGGAGCCGTGCCAGGTTGCTGGGCGATTGGCGTTGCACCCGCTGGCACCAAGGCTTGGCGCAAGTTGTTCTCTGGCATGGTGCGGCCACGAGATTCGAACATCGCCCGAATCTTGGATTCGATCGCAAGGTCAGCCACAAGGTCGACCCCCATCACTCGGGCGATTTCGTCCCTGGTGATGTCGTCCTGTGTTGGGCCGAGTCCACCGCAGCAGATCACGGCGTCAGAACGATGGAGTGCTTGCATCAATACTTCATTGATGCGAGTCGCGTTGTCGCCAACCTTCGTTTGGTAGTGGGAGTCAAGTCCGGCCATGGCCAACTGCTCACCAATCCACGAGGAGTTGGTATCGACAATCTGCCCCAGCAGCAGCTCAGTTCCGATCGCAACGACTTCAACCCGCACTTAGTTTGCTCCTGTCGTCGAGGCAGCGGTCGTCGGCCAACCGTGCCGTATCGCTAGCGTTCCCCTGTTGTCCGCAGGGCGTCGCGTCCGTCCAGAACATACTGGAGCGCGCTTACCCACGTGAAGACGACGGCGATCCAAAGAAGCCAGTCTGCGATCCACAGGGCGCCGTCTAAAGCAGGAAACATCGCGGCAGCGACAGCTATCCCTTGCACAAAGACCTTGTATTTCGCCGACTTTCGGGCCGGGATGGCCAGCCCTTTTCGGCTCCAATATGACCGATAGGCCTGGATGCCAACTTCTCGAATTGCAATGAGGATGATCGGTAGCGCCGGAAATCGTCCAACGTCGACCAGCGCCCAGCCGGCAAGCAGGATGACGAGCTTGTCGGCGAGTGGGTCAACGAACGCACCGAACTTCGTCGGTGTTGCGTAGCGAGCGAGCTTGCCATCGACAAAATCAGTCGCACCGAGGGCCCAGCCGAGGGTAAATGTGAACCAAGCCGGGTTCTGTTGGAGGATGAAGTAGGCCAGGACCGGGCTGAGAATTAGCCGGCTCACTGTGAGTCCGTTGGCTGCGAGTGCGTACTTAGAGCGTCCGATGAGGTCGATCTGAGAATCGGTTGCCGCGTTCACGACGCCCCAGCTTCTTCGGCGATCAGGTCTGGCCCTTCCGCTCCGGTAACCACGAGCGTATGAAATTCACCAACCGGAAGATGCTCGGGGACACGAACTACACCGTCTATCTCGGGGGCCTCTCGATGAGTTCGGCCTTCACCCTTGGTGTCGACCAGCACGGTCACTGTTTCGCCGATTAGGGCGTCTCTCGACTCTGAGGTGATGCGATCTTGAAGCTCGCTGAGCTCGGAGAGTCGCTGAGCGACCAGGGAAGGTGGCACTTCACCGTCGAGATCAGCAGCGTATGTGCCATCTTCCTTCGAGTACGAGAAGAACCCGCACCAATCAAGCCGTACGTCTTCAACAAATCGAAGGAGCGCGTCGTGGTCGGCTTCGGTTTCGCCCGGGTAGCCAACAATAAAGTTCGATCGGAAGGTGGCAGCTGGCTCTATGGCACGAATGTCGGCAATTCGGTCGGCGAAGATGTCGCCCGAGCCCCAGCGCCGCATCCGTCGCACGAGAGGCCTTGACACATGCTGCAGCGACAGATCGAAGTAGGGAACGCCGGTGCCAAGAATTGTTTCGATGAGTTCGTCGGTGAGATCGCTTGGGTAGAGGTAGAGCAGCCTGACCCAGTCGGTCTCTTCGGCGACGGCCCGAACGAGTGGAACGATTGACCGCTCGCCAACGCCCTGGTCTCGCCCGAAGGCTGCGAGGTCTTGCGCAATCAGCACAATCTCTTGAGTAGCAAGCGAACGGACCTCGTTGACGATCGACTCGACGGTCCGACTCCGCTGCTTGCCACGAAAGCTCGGTATGGCGCAGAAGCCGCAGTTGCGATCGCACCCTTCAGCCACCTTCACATACGCCCAGGGGGCATTGGCGGCCGGCCTCGGAAGCTCCAAGAGGTCGAAGGCCGGCACTCCCCCCGCCTCGCGCGTCGCCCCGAGAGTCACTGGCACGCCGAAGCCCGCAACCTGGTCGACCTCTGGCAACGCTTCAGCGAGTTCGTCGCCGTATCGCTCAGCCATACACCCGGTGACGATGAGCTCTGCGCCAGCTTTCTTGACGTCTTCGAGCGACAAGATCGTGTCGATCGATTCCTGCCGAGCCTCGCCAATGAAGGCACACGTGTTGACTACGACGACATCGGCATCGCCCGCTCCGTCAGCGGGCACCAGCCCGTCGGCCAGAAGTGTGCCAACGAGCTTGTCTGAATCGACTTGGTTCTTCGGACACCCGAGGGTCTCAATGAAAAAGCGGCGTGGAACAACGGGCGACATGGGTCCGCCATCTTAGTCAGCGCAGCACGGTTTCCGCCGAGGCGCCTCACGACCGAAGGTTGACCTTGCCATTCGGGGTTTCAATCGACGCAAGTAGACCGAGTGGCCCGGCGACAGTTCTCACGTCGACCGAGAGCGCCGCAAGCGCGTCACGAGTCAGCTGAGGATCAGGGTGGCTCAGGCGCAGGTCGGTCAGCCGCGATTTGTGTGTCATCGCGCGTGCCGGGTGCGTTGTTCCCTCGGCCCACTCGATCAGAAACGGGATGGTGCCAGAGCCTGCGTCTGGCATCGAAAGCCGCCAGGCCAGCACGTTACCTGATGGAGTCACGCGCTCCATCGCAAAGGCTGGCGTCGTCTCGACGCCAGCGCCGCGGTAGCACTCTCGGGCCCAGTCAATGTCGCCAACGGCGAGGGCAAACGTCAATAACACCGGTTCCGAGGTCTGGATCAGATCCACCCCAAATGGCCTTGGACCGTCGGGTTCTGCCTGCTCAGGGTCGGGACCGATGAGTTCCAAGTACGTCGCTGGCCCGAGACCAACCAACTCATTTCGTGTGCCGCGGCCCGTGTGCGCTCCACCGGCGACCGCCGGATCGCCGGACAATTTCGACCACCATTGGCTGAGCGCCACAAGGTCTCGTGAACCAAGCACGAGGTGGTCGATACCGGCCGACTGACGAGATTCTTCCATGATCTAGCTACTCCCACAACGAGCGGTGGCTTACAGATGCAGGGCCGACTCGATCCCCGACTCACCAACGTAGGTGACAACCAAAAAGAGCACGAACACGCCGAGAAAGAGAATCCCCTCCAACCTCGTGAACACGCCTCTCGTTCTCATGGCAACCACCGAGCCAATGGCCACAACGAGCATGAAGACCAGGTCAGACCCGGTCAGGCTCGGGTCGATAACGGTGCCATCACCGAGCAAACCAACGATTCCACCGACCGCGAGTGAATTGAACAGGTTGGAGCCCAGGAGGTTGCCAACGATGAGTTCATCTTCACCCTGTTTCGCCGCAGCAATCGTGGTCACAAGCTCGGGCAACGAGGTTCCAATCGCGACCAGCGTGACACCGATGAAACCGCCGCTGACACCGATCCGGTCGGCAATGTCGATCGCGCCCCAGACTAGGACCCAGGCACCACTGACCGTAAAAGCCAAGCCGATGAGCGTTCGCGTCAGCTCGTGGCTAGTGACCAGTTCGACGCCTTCGGTCAGCTCGGCAACCTCGTCCGCTAGTTCGGTGTTGTTGCCACTTCGCAACAGACCAAGGAGCGCCACAATGAGCGCACCGAAGAGGATGAGGCCCTCACCTGTCGAGATGCCATTTCGAACAAGGATGGCGAAGAGCACTGCTGCACCAGCTGACAGCGGCGCTTCTCTTCGCAACACACCAGACCCGATCGAAATCGGAATGATGAGAGCAGCCGCGCCCAGGATGAGCGAAAGGTTGGCAATGTTTGACCCGATGATGTTGCCAATGCCGACGTCGTTGTCGCCACTCGACGCGGCGAACGCCGAGACGAGCATCTCAGGGGCTGATGTTCCGAAGCCAACGATGACAGCGCCAACGATGATTGGCGAAATCTTGAAGACAACGGCGAGACGGGCTGCCCCAGTGACGAACTCGTCTGCCCCGCGCCACAGCACGAGCACGCCAATTGCAATTGCCCCTAGCGCGAGAAGCATTAGCTACCGTTCCCTGTGAGTAGAACCAACGCAGCTAGTCCGGCATCCGATATCCGGGCGGAGGCGCCAGGGCAGGGTCAAACTCTGACTCTGCAAACTCGTCGTCCTCATCGTCATCGGAGTCGTCGAGGTCGTCTACAAGGTCAAGATCGAAGACGGACATTGGTGCTGCATCTGCCTCGAGCGGCTCAGCGGTGGCTGGCTCTTCGACCGCGACGTCATCTACCGCAACCTTGCCCACAACAGGCTCAAATGGCGTCTCGTCGGCAACCTCGGCTGGTTCTGGAACTGGTTCATCGCGCTTCTTAGCAGCTGGCACCGGGTCGATCGCCCGCGAACGGAGCACTTCGGAGACATCAAGGGCCATCTGATCATTCGCCAGGTCGGCGCGACCAAGCGCCTCGACTGACGCTGCTACGGGCACCGGCGACGCAACCTTTGGTGCTGCAACTTGCTGCATTGCTCGCATCTTGGCTGGCCAGCGACCGTGGTCGAGGTCTTCTGGGGTCATCAGCACGTCGCGAGCCTTTGAGCCGATCGAGGGGCCAACCACACCGCGCTCTTCGAGGAGGTCCATGAGTCGGCCGGCTCGTGCGAACCCGACGCGCAGCTTTCGTTGCAGCATCGAGGTTGAGCCGAGCTGTGACCGCACGATGAGCTCCATCGCTTGCATCATCAGGTCGTCGTCGTCTTCGTCACCGCTTGTGCCGCCAGGAATTGAAATTGCGCCCTCGGCTGGCTCTTCGCCAAGTACCCGAGAGTCATAGGCCTGCGCCGGTGACTGGGCTCGCCAATGCTCTGCGATTGAATGGACTTCCTCTTCAGTAACCCAGGCGCCTTGGAACCGTATTGGCGTGCTCGTCGAGCCGTCGAGCAGTAGCCCGTCGCCCCGTCCTACGAGTCGCTCGGCCCCTTGCTGGTCGAGCACAACACGGCTATCAGTGAGCGATGAGACTGCGAATGCAAGACGGGCAGGAACATTGGCTTTGATCAGACCAGTAATGACGTTGGTCGAAGGGCGCTGAGTTGCGATGACAAGGTGGATGCCGACGGCCCGCGCTTTCTGGGCAATTCGACAAATCGATTCTTCGACATCGCGGGCTGCGACCATCATGAGGTCGGCGAGCTCGTCGAGAATAATCACGATGTAGCTGAGCTTGGCGTAAGGAACGCTTTCGCCATCGGCTGACGGTCGAGGGGCGAAGCGGCCTTCTTCAACCGCTGAGTTGTAGCCGTCGAGATCACGAACACCGACTTCTGAGAGGAGGTCGTAACGACGTTCCATCTCTCGAACCGCCCACGCCAGAGCGTTGGCTGCCTTCTTCGGATCAGTGACGACCTCGGTGAGTAGATGAGGAAGCCGCTCATATTGCGTGAGCTCGACCCGCTTCGGGTCAACGAGAATCAGGCGGACTTCGTCCGGAGTCGAGCGCATCAGAATAGAGGTCAGCATCGAGTTGATACAGCTCGACTTGCCAGATCCTGTTTGGCCCGCAACGAGCAAGTGAGGCATCTTGGCGAGGTTTGCCATCACTGTCTTGCCGGTGATGTCGCGGCCGAGCGTGACCTCAAGCGGGTGAGTTGCCGCTTTCGCTTCTTCTGAGTAAAGAAGGTCGCCTGCACTGATGATCTGGCGATCGACGTTTGGCACCTCGACCCCAATGGCCTGCTTGCCTGGAATCGGCGCGAGGATTCTGACGTCAGGGGTCGCCATGGCGTAGGCGATGTCTTTATTGAGGCTGGTGACGCGAGCAACCTTCACGCCAGGGCCGAGCTCTAGCTCAAATCGACTGACCGTTGGGCCAACGACAACGCCGACAAGCCGTGTCTCAACCCCGTGCTCGGCTAGCGCGTGTTCAAGTTGACGGCCGCGCTTCTCGACGGCGGCTCGATCGACGTCGCGGGATTCTGAACGGACCAGCAAGTCCATGCTCGGCAGGGTCCAGTCACCCTTGATCGGGGCGGGGTCGAATGCTCCGGTCGTGACGACAGAAACCGCAGATGGCACCTCGATAAGAGGCTCGGGAGCAGGACCATCTGACCATGACGAAATTGGGTGCCGCTCAGAGTCGCCAGCTTGGTCGTACAAACTGGTTGCATCGTCTGCTGACTGATCGGGCCCGTCGCTGTTGTGGGTACGGAGATCGATATATCGCTCTTCGTCGTCGGCTGACTGACCCCAGCCACTGCCTGCTGGCTCGAGGTCGAGCAATGGTTCCTGAATACCGGTCGGCTGCTTCTTGGTGTGAGGCTTAGACTCGTCGCTAGAGCCCTCGAACCGTTGGCGAAGCTGAGCGATCCATCCGCTTAGTCGTGTCGAGAATTCGCCGCCGTGGCCGGCGAGCCGATCAGCGGCAGGAGCCAACGACATGTTGGTCAAAAGAATGGTGGCGATGAGAGCGAAGACAAGAGTCCACAGCACCTCGCCCCAGGAGCCAAGAATGAACTCCATGACGCCGCCGATCCGGACGCCAATATGGCCACCGGCTCGCGAAACCTCGTCGACACTTGCTCCGTTGGTCGGGCGGCCACCGATCATGTCGAGAGTTGCGAAAACGACGATGCCGATAGCGACGAATGCGGCGTAGTCGGACAGGCCTTTTTCGGGCACTTTTCGCTTCGTCTTCTTGACCGGCGACTTCAGGCGCTTCCAGCCAAGCGCCAAGAGTCCGAGGGGCAGAAGATAGCGGAGGCGACCAATGAAGAACCCGGTGACATCAGCGAGTCCCGTGCCGAGTACCCCGGTTGTCGACGTGTAGAGCCCAAGCGCCAGAGTGAGTCCGAGGGCGATGAGCAGGACACCCTGCACCTCGCGACGGTTCTGGTCACGCTTCTTTTTTCCCGCCGCGGAGGTACGGGAGGCAGTTCGTCCGCCCGCGGCGCCCCGACCGGTCGTTGTCCGATTCGATGTAGCCACAGTGTGGCCACCCTAGCCGGTCATACAACCACTCAACGGGAGGCGGCAAATCTTTCGGCACACCGTCGGACTACACCTTGGTTTGAGGGGTCACTTCTTCACCTGTGCCGATCAGCGTCGTTTTGTTTCGTCCAGCGCGTTTCGACTCATACAGGGCCATGTCGGCACGGTCGATTGCCTGCTCGATTTCTTCTAGACCATCTGCTGGTGCAATTCCGGCCGAGAAGGTCACCGAAGAGGCTCGTTCCTCCCATACCTCACGCACTCGGCGAGTAACCGTTTCCGCCCGCTCAACCCCGCAGCGCAGAATCAGGCAAAACTCCTCACCCCCGTAACGAAAGAGATCGTCTTCCGCTCGGATGCAACTTGCGAGCGCGGCGCCGAAGTCGACAAGTAAATCGTCTCCTGCTCCATGGCCATGAAGGTCGTTGTACTGCTTGAAATGGTCAAGGTCGACCATCACCACTGTGGTCTCCGTGGCTTCCTCGGTTCTCACCCGCTGTAGTGCTCGACGATTTCCCAGACCAGTGAGTGCGTCAGTGGTCGAGTGCAGTTGCAGCTCATTCACCATCAATTGACGCTGCTCTAGCACGTCAAACAAACTGCCAACAGTCTCTCGGTGGACGTGTTCGACATTGCCCTCGAATACGAGGCGTCGTCCCGTCGACGGAAGCACTACTGACGAAATTGATCCGTAGCCGTTGTGGTGTGCTCCCCTGCTCGGCTCGCTCAGATATACGCGAGTCGCACCCGTAAATAGCAGAATGTCGGCTTTCGCCGCGGCGAGAGCGCTCTCCGCGTTCGGCGCTTCCGCTACCTGGGCGGCGATCCGGGAAACGGCAGATGCCGTTGTTGCCGTCGCTTGTACCTGGTCAACGAGGAACGAGACAAGAAGGAAGAGTACGACGATAAATCCGCCGAGTAGATACGTGTCGGTGGCCACGTCACCAGGAGACCGGTCGAGGTACACACCGCATGCCGCAAAGCCGATGATTGACAGCACCAGCGGAATCGCAAGGTAGAGAGTTCCTCGCCTGGCCACAGCCTCGTACACAACCGGGACGCAAAACAGCAAAATTGCAGGATTGTTCGCTTCGCCCCGCTCAACGTAGACGGCCATGATCGCGCCGACGCTTGCCAGATTGGAGAGCGTGACAAGAACCAGGCCATAGTGGGCCTCAATCGGCTGACGGCTGGCGTAGACAAGAAGTGCCATTGTGACGGCGAAGAAACCAATCGCAATTCCTACAAACGCCCAGTTGAATGCTGATTCTCGCGGCAGCAGCAATGTGCCGCACCAGATAACGCCAAGCGATGACAATCGCACCGTCATGCCCTGAAAAATCCGGACACGCAGCTGCTCGTCAACGTCGTGCAGAGCCATCACATCCCTATCGGCGCTGGACGTCGTTTCTGTAGCGTTTAGCCAGTTCGAAGCGCTGCTTGTTGCATCACAGCGAGAGACCGAGGTTTATTCGAGGTTGGTCGTCACGATCCGAGAGCCCGCTTCCAACGTTTGATGCACCGGACACCGGTCGGCGATTCGAAGGAGATCGTTTCGTTCCCCCTCCGCGAGGTCGCCCTCGATCTTTAGCCGCCTGGTGAACACATCAAGCTTGCCGGGAGGGATCTTGCCGTCTCGGTCGGCATCGTGATCCACCTTCTCGTGATAGACCTCGACGGTCACCCGATCAAGTTTCATTTTCTTCCGGTTGGCGTACATACGCAGGGTCATTGACGTGCAGGCCCCAAGTCCAGCGGCCAGGAAGTCAAACGGCCCGGGGCCAGCATCGAAACCGCCGATAGACACCGGCTCGTCAGCCAAGAAACGATGGTCGCCGCTGACAACCGAATTGAGAAACGTTCCCTGCCCCGTTTCCGCTACAACGACCGGTGCCGATGCTCGAGGCTCTGGCAATGCTGGCGCCTCGTCCTCGATGTAGCGAAGCGCCCAGCGAGCGATCTCGTCGGCAACAAAGGTTGCGTCTTCGTGTCTGGAGAGCAGATGATCGGCGCCATCAACTCCAAGAAATGACTTTGGGTGCCGAGCAGCAGTGAAGATTCGGGCCGCGTGATCGACGCTCACCGTCTGGTCTACTGGCGAGTGCACCACTAGCAGAGCGGCATCTAGCCCCGCGACCCGGTCTTCGATCGAGTGTGTTTCGAGATCGTGAACCATTTCATCGCCAATCGTGATTACGCGGCCACCAATTCGGATATCGGCGGAGCCAGTGGCATGAATCTCAGAGAGGCCATCCTCGAAAAGGTCCTGGACGTGACAGGCTGACGAGGGCGCACCGATTGTGGCAACAGCCCTCACTGAATCAAGTTCGCCTGCGAGTGCAAGCGTTGCGCTCCCGCCGAGGCTGTGGCCAACGAGTAGCTGCGGAGCGGAATAATTGTCAGCAAGCCATTGAGCGGCGAGGCGGAGGTCTTCGATATTGGATGAAAACGATGTGTCGCTGAAGTCGCCGTCGCTCTGCCCAAGGCCAGTGAAGTCGAATCGAAAGACGCCGATGCCCTGCGCCGTGAGGCCTGCGACCATCCTTCCTACGACGAAGAGGTCCTTAGAGCATGTGAAACAGTGAGCAAAAAGGGCATATGCCTTGACGGGTCCAGCCGGCAGGTCGAGTCGTGCCGATAGTTGAGCCTCGTGGCTACCGGTGAACGTGACGTGTGTGCTTGGCATTGGCATGGTTCGAATAACCCTTAGTTGCTGCGAGCCATTCCGTCGAGGCTCTTACGGACGTACAACCTCATAGGCGTACGATCTCGCTAGGACTTGCCGTCGCCCTCATGAGCACCAAGCACTACCGGCACGATCATTGGACGAAGCCGGGTTCGGTTACTCACGAACCGACCAGTAGTTCGGCGTGCGATTTGCTCGAGTTGCTGACGGGTGCGGACACCGTCAGACAGTGCCTTCTCGATCGCGTCTCGAACGGCCTGAGCGGCATCCTTGCGAAGCTGATCGCCTTCGGGTCCGTCGACCCAGCCTCGGCTTACTATCTGCGGATGGCCGATGAGTTCGGCGTTTGGACCAACGATCTTCAGCGGAACAATGGCCGAGACGAAGCCATCGGTGCCAAGCGTGCGCCGCTCGACAACAACGCTGTGGTCGAGGTCGCCGACAGAGCCTTGCACGTAGATGTATTCCGCAGGCACGGTCTCGCCCCGTTTCAAGCCATCATCGCTCAACACGACGGAATCGCCGTCCTGACAGATCAAGACCTTGTCGGCATCGAGACCCATGCGGCCCGCAAGGCGAGCATGTTCGACCAAGTGGCGATATTCGCCGTGCACGGGAATGAAGAACTCGGGTTGCACGATTGAGTGCATAACTCGGAGCTCTTCGGCCTTTGCGTGGCCGGTGGCGTGCACCCTGGCCGTGCCAGAGTGGACAACCTCGACTCCACGTCGGATAAGTCCGTCGATCACGCGAGACACACTCGACTCGTTGCCGGGGATCGGATGCGAGGACAAGATGACGCAGTCGTCTTGTTTCATCGTGAGGAACCGATTGTCGCCTGACGCCATACGTGACAGAGCCGACATTGGTTCACCCTGCGAACCGGTGCAAATAACGCAGAGCTTCTCGTCGGGAATGTCGCCTACGTCAGCGATATCTCGCAAGTGAGTGTCTGGAATTCGTAACAGTCCCATCTGACGAGCGAGCGCAACGTTGTTGTTCATCGACCGGCCGAGGGTGGCAACGATTCGCCCGTTAGCGATTGCGGCGTCAGCTACTTGCTGGACTCGGTGAATGTGTGAGGCGAAGCAGGCCACGACAATCCGGCGGCCATGCCTGGCCATGAAGAGGTCGTGGATTGATTGACCGATCGATGTTTCTGAGTCTGAGAAACCCTCAGACTCGACGTTGGTCGAATCACAAAGGAACAACCGGATGCCGTCGTCTTTGGCGAGGTGGCCGATACCAGCGAGGTCAGTCAGGCGACCGTCGACCGGGGTCATGTCGAGCTTGAAGTCGCCACTGTGGAGGATGACACCCTGGGGGGTGTGAAATGCCGTGGCGTAGCCGTGCGGAACAGAGTGGGTGACTGGGAAGAACTCGAGATCGAATGGGCCGACCTTGATGCGGTCGTTGTCGCTTACTTCGATGAAGTCAGCCTGTTTCAGCAGACCCTTCTCGCCAATGCGGTTCTTGGCGAGCCCAATGGTCAGCGGCGAGCCGATGATTTTCAGCGGCATTTCTTCGAGCAGGAACGACAATGCGCCAATGTGGTCTTCGTGGCCATGGGTCGCAACAACACCTTCGATTCGATGCTTGTTTTCTTTCAGCCAGGTGAAGTCAGGCAGGACGAGGTCGATGCCTGCCATGTCATCGTCGGGGAACATGAGTCCGCAGTCGATGAGCATGATGCGACCGTCGATTTCGACGGCGGCACAGTTGCGCCCAATCTCGCCGAGTCCACCGAGAAACGTTACGCGTACTTGTGAAGCCATTAGTTCGTTCGTCCAAGTCCGGCCAGCACGGAGCGGCCGCGGTCGTCAAGACCGGTAGGGGCGGGGCCCATTGGCGAGCGACAGAGCCCGACGTTGAGTCCCATGAGGTTGAGTATTGCCTTCGAAGGCACCGGGTTTGGCGCCTCGTCTGAAGTCTCGTACTGGTAGCTCGGGATCAGCAGGGCGTTGAGGCGAGTAGCTTCAGCCACGTCACCGCGATTGAACGCCGCAAACATCGCCGCCGTTTCGATTCCTGCCCAATGAGTGGCGACGCCGATAATACCAACGGCACCGACGGCCAATAGAGGCAGCGTGAGCTTGTCTTCGCCGGAATAGATCTCGATGTCGTCGCCAGCCTCGGCGATCAGGCGAGCCGTTTCGGCCACGTCGCCTGCGGCATCTTTTACCCCGACGATGTTGTCGACTGACAGCAGCCGAAGCAGCACCTCGGTGCTGATTTTGCGACCGGACCGAGCGGGAATGTCGTAGAGCACCACTGGCTTGTCGGTTGCGTCGGCGATCGCCCGGAAGTGGACCTCAAGGCCAGCCTGAGAAGGCCGGTTGTAGTAAGGGGTCACGCTTAGGATTCCGTCGGCTCCCGCGGCCGAGGCTCGCTCGGTGAGATCGATCGCAGCTGCGGTGTCGTTGCTTCCAGCCCCGGCGATAAGCACGTGGTTTGGGATTGCGTCGCGGACGGCGGCAATGAGATCGGCCTGTTCACCGTGGGTAAGCGTTGCCGACTCGCCCGTCGTGCCCGCGACGACGACGCCATCGTTGCCATTATCAACAAGCCAGCGTGCGAGTTGGCTAGCGCCATCAAGGTTGAGTGATCCGTCGCCGTCAAACGGTGTCACCATGGCGGTGAGGACCGTGCCAAATCGAGGCATTAGTGTGCTTTCTCCGATGCCCGGTCGATGCCGAGCGAGGCCAACAAGTCTTCGTGCATTTCGAACCACACCGTGTGATACGACTCCATTATCGGTTTCGTAAACCACTCGCGCTCGCCAGAGCGAACCTTGGCCAGTGATGAGGAGAACCGAGGCGCATGTATGGCGAACCGGTCGAGCACACTTCCGAGCGACGCACAGATCGGCTGCACTAGTGCATCAATGGCCGCTAGCTCGTCGATCACGCCAGCGTCGTAGTCTGCGTCTTCATGGTCGTTGAGCTCGTTCTCACCTTTGACCTGCCAGTTTGTACAGACCTGGAGCATCCGTCCATTCAGGGCGAGGAACGCTTCGTAGGCGGTCTGCACGTCGTCGCGGCCGCTTGTCCCGTCGAGCTCTTCTTTGAGCAGGCGCTCATTCTCGATGCGTCCATCGGCGGTCATCGTCCAACCGGTGCGGCGCCCGTCGCGCAACAGTACGAAGCTGGCCTTGGCCGCCGCGCCCAGCGCTGCGGTCGTGTCGCCTTCGCTCAGTCCATATAGGGCCGCAATGGTGTCGGCGCCCGTGAACCCCTTCAGACGGAGCCCGTGAATCGCTAGCAGTTCTGTCGAAGATGATGTAGCCATATCTGTCGTACCTTACCAGCGTCAGTCGACGCGGGCCGAAGGGATTTCTTCGGCTCGCTGATGAGCAAGCTTACGCAGGACCAAGAGATACGCACCAGCCCCGAGCACGGTGAAGGTGAACCACTGCACTGCATACGACAAGTGGCTCCCATTCGACAGTGGCGGCAGGGCAAGCGCCTCGGGGAGTACTGTCTGGCCACCAGAAACAAATCCGGTGTCCTGGCCAGGAGCGAGCTGGATCCAATCGGGCGAAAGCTCCACGTCGAAGCGCTCTGCGAGCTTCTGCACGTCAAGCCTTGGCACCCGTTCACCAGTGCCGGTATCGGTCGCACCGAAGGCGCTGTCTTTTTCCTCTGTCTTTCGGAACCAGCCGGTCAGCGAAGCTGGACTGAGAGGAGCCGCCGCGACATCGTCCCTCCGGATGAAGCCACGGTTGACGAGCACAAGCTCGCCACTGTCGGTTTCAAAGAGCGCAACAACCCAGTCGCCAGCTACTCCGTCGAGAGAGCGGTTCGCGACCCGAATGAGTTCCTCGTCGACGTAGCGGCCAGTGTCAGAGACCGGTTGGAAGTCGGTCTCGTCTGGAGCGAGTTCGCCCAAATCGGCGACCTGAATCGGATCGAGCGCCGACCGGGCCTCGATCAACGCATTGAGGTCCTTTGTCTCGGCGAGCCGGCCGACTTGCCAGAAACCAGCCCACGCGAACGCCACAAGGAGTCCCGCAACAAAGATGTGGGAGAGCAGCCATTTCGGTGCAGTCAAGAATCGCCAGTCATCGGGCACGGAGACTAACGCTAGTGGGTCAGTTGGCCGTTGCTGTGTGCACGTCGACACCTTGCCTTAGCCTGAACATCTATGCGATTCGAGTACCAAGTCGACCCTCCGAAGTGGCTTGGCCGCCTCGTCTTTGGCTTGATCGCCTTATCGTTTGTATTTGCATGGGCCAGCGACCTGCTGCTGTCCAATTTCATAGACCAGCATCCCCTTGCCCTTATCGCTCTTGGACCAAGCGATCGCAACCTCGCCCTCACCGTGAACGAGGTCGACACCCTCTGGTATTACGTCGTCGGACTCGCCCGTCACCTGTCGACCGACCCCCTCTTCTACTTGATGGGATTCTGGTACGGCGACAACGCAGTCAAATGGGTCAGTCGGCGGAGCCGGAGCTTCGGCGACCAGGCTGACGAGATCATCCCCGAGTTCCGCAAGTGGTCGTGGATCGCCGTCTTTCTTTTCCCCTTCAACATGGTCTGTCTTCTCGCTGGCGCAGCCGGTCTCCGGTTCAGAACGTTCGCGTTCGTCAACATCACCGGAACGCTCGCCCGGCTCTTCCTCATCTCCAAGTTCGCGTCGTACTTTGAGGGCCAGATTTCGGGCGTATCGGGATTCATCGCCGAGAACAGAATCCTTGTCTTCGGTGGCAGCCTGCTGCTCGTCGGCTACACGCTTTTCCGAGAATTCGGTGGTGGTGGTTCCGACCTAAAGGGTCTGAAAGACGTGGCTGACGGTGCCGTACCCAATGACGACAAGACGCCTCTCGACGACTAGACCTAAAACGAACACGAGCAAACGAACACTTGGGTGTCTGACACCGGCTCGACTCCGTCGAGCTCGTGTTCGTTTTAGATTGCGGCGAGCGCCTGGGCGAAGTCGGCGATCACATCACTGGTTTCTTCTAGTCCACACGAGACCCGAATTGTCCCAGGACCGATGAGTACCTCGGCGAGCAGGTCGGGGTCGAGCGCAGCGTGTGTAGTCGATGCCGGGTGGGTCACGAGGGTTTCCGGGCCGCCCAACGATGGAGCGTGCATCGCAAGTTGCAGGGCCTCAACAAACCGTGCTCCCGCATCAAGCCCATCGACCAGATCAAAGGTCACCAAGCCGCCATGTGACTTGAGTTGCCGTGCTGCCAGCTTGTGTTGAGGGTGGCTTGCGAGACCTGGGTAGCAGGTTGCCGCCACCTCGGGCCGAGTCTCAAGGAAAGTGGCAAGGGCGAGTGCGGTCGCTGATTGTTGTCTGAGTCTGACAGAAAGGGTTCGAAGTCCTCGCAAGGCGTTCGTTGCGTCGTGGGGCGAGGGTGTCGCTCCTTGCAAGCTGGCGTAGCCGGCAATCCAGTCGATTAGGTCGCGTTCGCCGGCGACGACACCGAGCAGCGCATCGTTATGGCCTGCGATCGCTTTCGTCGCGGAATGGACGACCAGGTCAACCCCGTGCTGAAGCGGCTGCTGTCCTAGTGGTGTCGCGAATGTCGAGTCGATGACGGTAAACGGCCCAACGATTGAGCCGAGCTCGTCAAGGTCGATCAGGTCCAGCCGAGGATTGGCCGGGCTCTCGGCAACGACGAGCGTTGTGGTGCCTGGGATAACAGCGGCGGCCATCGCTCCCGGTACGGTGCCGTCGACCCAGGTAACGTCGATCCCGAATCGGGCACATGGCCCTTCGAGGAGCTGGCGGGTTCCGCCGTAGATCTGGCGGGTAGCAACGATGTGGCTACCGGTTGAACACAGTGCAAAGATGACGCCCGAGATCGCGCCCATTCCCGACGCAAACGCTCTGGCGCACTCAGCTCCCTCAAGCTCGGCAATCGCCTCTTCAAAGGCGGCAACGGACGGGTTGCCGTAGCGGCTATAGAAGCGCTCAGGCCTCGATGTTGTCGCCAGCTTTCTGGCCTCGGAGATCGACGTCGATTCAAATGCTGTTGAATTCCAGAGCACAGGGGCCAGCGAATTTCCGGCTCGGCTGCGCCCGCTCGTAATCGTTCGGGTAACGAGGCTCGGACCAGAGTCTTCGGGGTCTTCTTGGTGTGATTTGGTTGATGTCACTTCTACCTCGTTAGGTGGACACCCACTTCGAACATTGTTTGCAGAGAACTCAATCGCTGAGAACTCGACCGCATCGCTCGTGGGAACGAGCCTGGCACCTTGGGTGTCCGTCCTAGGTTGCCGGACCTCTCGCGAGGTCGCTCTGAATGCTTCCGGCGAGGCTAGCAGGCGGCGGGCTAGCTCCAACCGACGTGACCCTATTGATCAGCAGGGGGTGGGGGAAGCTGCTTTCGTGAGACGCCCGGCCGGGGGCCACGGCCTCTCGTTCGGGGGTCGGAACCACGTTTGAGCTGACGACTGAGACCGCGCCCGATCCCGTCAAGGACGCCCGGCGGGCGCAAGCCAATCGCAATGCCGTCGAGTGTTCGTTCGAGGGTCTTCTGAACATCATCGACCGACGCTTTGTAAGCAGCACGACTGGTGAGGAGCCCCGCTCCGACGGAAACTGGGACTCCGACCAGAGCAAGCGGAGTAAGGAACGTGAGCGCCCCGGCCACAATGGTTCCGCCGGTTGCGACTACGCCTCCACCAAGCAGGGCGTTTCGCCTGCGGTCGGTTACATCGACCACCAGGCAGATTGCTCCATCGCCGACATCGACGACAGCCCCTCGCACTCCTTTCACCCTTCCAAGGCCACCCATTCCCTGTACGGATCGAGCGCCCCGCCCGAGTCTACCGATCACGCCACTGCGACGATCGGCGACGATCATTCCATCCACTGTGATGTGGGGACGTAGCCCGTGGCCTGCTTCCAACCAATCTACAAGCCCCTCTTTCAGCCTCACCTCATCTGAAGCTGCCACCCTGTGGCGCGCAATCTCTGAAGGTCCGACGAGGCGGTCAAGAAGGCTCGCGTCATCGACAAAGTGGGCGGCTTCCTCGGCCAGCGCCGTCGCCAAAGCGTCCAGGGGAAGCCCGACCTCGGCCGCAATCTCGGCAAGCTCCTCGTGGCTTAGGCGATGCTCTGAGACCCAAGTTGGTGCCGACGCCGCGAGTTCGAAGGCGCGCCGCAAGACGACCTCGTTCGCAGTTTCGGTGTCGGCCATCAGATACCCATCACCTGATCGAGTCCGATCGAGAGCCCTGGGATGTCGGCAATCCGCTTTGTGGCAAGGACAACGCCGGGCATGAACGAGTCTCGATCGTATGAGTCGTGACGGATAGTCAGGGTTTGACCCGCCGTCCCGAGCATGACCTCTTGATGAGCGACGGTGCCTCTCATCCTCACCGAGTGGATTGTGACGCCACCGGGGCCAGACGCGCCGCGAGCGCCATCAATCGTGAATGAGGTTGTTGGGTCAGGAGCCCACTCAGAAGAGGCCGCAGCCATGCGCTCTGCCGTCGCCACCGCCGTTCCGCTCGGGGCATCGACCTTTCCGTCGTGGTGCATCTCAACAATTTCAGCAGTGTCGAAGAACGGCGCGGCCAGCTCGGCGAACCGCATCATCAATACAGCTCCGATGGCGAAGTTCGGGGCGATCAGACAGTTTGAACCCGTGAACATTTCTGCGATCATCGCATGGTCGGCTTCGGTGAACCCTGAGGTGCCGACAACCGCGTGGATCTTGTGCTCAGCGCAGAAGGCAAGATTGTCGCGGGTGGCATCAAGAGTGGTGAAGTCGATGACGACGTCGACCTTCGCATGGGCGAAGGCGTCCTTCGACCCAGCGACAGCAAAATTGCAGTCGGTGACGCCAGCTACCTCACACACGTCAATGCCGTCGAAGGTTGGGTCAACCGCTGCCACAAGATCGAGGTCTGGGTCGGCGGCGACCGCTCGGCACACCGTGGCCCCCATCCGACCTCCCGCTCCAAACACACCAACACGAATACTCATTCCGCAATCTTAGGCGCTGGATGCCGGTCCCGGGGATCGATTCGTCTGGACGAAGTACGCTCTTGGCGATGTTTCCTACGCAGCTATACCTCGACTCACTGGCCACAGAATGTGCGGTCATCGCTGAGCTCGCTAGCTCGGACACTCTCGACCTGGCAGTTGCTCATTGCGACGGGCAGTCGGTTGGCGAGGTGGTGCGACACCTCGGCGATGTGCATCGATGGTGCGCCGAGATCGTCCAACCGGGCCAGATCGTGGGGCCTGAACCAGAGCAGGTGCCCGACGATGAGCTTCGGTCGTGGTTCGAGGAAGGAGCGACTCTGCTTGGTGCCGCGCTCGCCTCGGTGGAGCCAGGGCAGCCCTGTTGGACGTTCGACCTTCCGCCGGGCGAAGCCTGGTTTTGGATGCGACGCCAAGCCTTCGAAACTTTGATTCACAGGGTGGATGTTGAGACTGCGTGCGGAAAAAGCTGGCCTGTGGCGCACAACCTCGCCGTCGAGGGAATCCGTGAAGTCGTCGACTTTCTCTATCCGCGCCAGATTGCGCTTGAAAGAACAGGCGTCCTCAGCGGCACCGTCCTTCTCGCGGCGACAGATTGCGAGGAAAGGTTGAGCATCGGCGCGGCCGGCCGTTCGACCGCAACCATCTCCGGTACTGCGGAGGATCTTCTCAAGATGCTCTGGGGACGGCCGCATGGGGCAATCCTTGGCGAAGGCGACGAACTGTTACTTGCCGAACTCGAGGCAACTGCCCTCGTCCCCTGACGGTGGCAACGCGAAAGAGGCAGGCCCGAAGGCCTGCCTCTTCAGCTACTCAGATGTAGGTGAGTCGATTAGTCACGGCCACGGCCACGGCCACGACCGCCACCACCACTGCGACCGCCGCCACGGTTACCACCGCGGCCACCGCCACCACTGTTACCGCGACGGCCACGGCCGCCACGATCATCGTCGTTTGACAACGCTGCACCCTCGGGGCCCAGGTCGCCGAACTCAGCGGCAGCTTGCTCGGTGAAGTCGTCTTCAAACGACAGCTTCACCGAATCAGCTTTTCCCGAGGCCGACCCTCCAGGAGCGTCGGCGGCGGCGTTACTGCTGCTGCTATTGCTGCTGCTACTGCCGCTTGACTCCTTAACGTCTAGTTCGGCGTCGCCCGCAAGCTTCAGCGAAACCTTGCCATTTGGGTCGATGTCTTCGACGATGACGTCGATTGACTGACCGAGTTCGAGCACGTCTTCGACCTTGTCGATGCGCTTGCCCTGTCCAATCTTGGAGATGTGGAGCAGGCCATCACGACCGGGAAGGATGTTGACGAATGCGCCGAACTTGGTGATATTGACGACACGACCGGGGTAGGTCTGGCCGACATCAGCCGTTGGCGGATCGAGAATGAGGCGGATCTGGCGCTCGGCCTCGTCGACCACGTCTTTGTCGCTCGCCGAGACGGAGACGACACCAACGATGCCGTCGTCGTCGACTGCGATGTCGGCACCGGTCTCGGCCTGAATGGCGTTGATGACCTTGCCCTTTGGTCCGATGACCTCACCGATCTTGTCGATTGGGATCTCGAAGCTGATGATCTTCGGTGCACCCTCACGCACGTCGTCACGAGGAGCCGAGATGGCGTCATTCATGACTTCGAGGATCGCCATACGAGCGTCCTTGGCCTGATTGAGGGCCTTGGCCAGCACGTCGGCTGGGATGCCGTCGATCTTGGTGTCGAGCTGGAGAGCGGTAACGAAGTCACTCGTTCCGGCCACCTTGAAGTCCATATCGCCGAATGCGTCTTCAGCACCGAGGATGTCGGTCAGTGGGGTGTACTTGCCATCGGCAAACACGAGTCCCATTGCGATACCGGCGACTGGCGCCTTGATCGGCACACCGGCATCCATAAGTGACAAGGTTGAACCACAGACCGAAGCCATTGAGGTTGAACCGTTCGAGGTGAGCACCTCGGACACGAGACGGAGGGTGTATGGCCATTCTTCGAGGTTTGGAATAACCGGGTAGAGGGCTCGCTCGGCGAGAAGGCCATGGCCGATTTCGCGTCGCTTTGGTCCACGCATAAAGCCGGTTTCACCGGTGGAGAATGGCGGGAAGTTGTAGTGGTGCATGTAGCGCTTGCGCTCAAGAGGATCGATACCGTCGATCATCTGGTCCATGCGCTTCATGCCAAGAGTGATGATGTTGAGGACCTGGGTCTCACCACGCTGGAACAAGCCAGAGCCATGGACACGAGGGACAACGCCAACCTCGGCGGACAGCGGACGAAGGTCTGCTGGGCCACGGCCATCGATACGGATGCCGTCTTCGACGATCCGGGTACGAACGACCTTCTTGCTCAGCGAGCGGAAAGCAGCCTTGATCTGCTTGGCATCGTCATCAGCATTTGCGGCGAGGACGTCGTCGCGGAGGGCGCCTTCGGCGGTTCCACGTTCGGCCTTGTCGGCGATGCCCATGACCTTGATCAGCTTGGCTTCGGCCTGCTTGGAAACGGCAGCGAACTGCTCGTCGGTGTAGTCGACCTGGGGAACGAATTCCATGTTCGGCTTTGAGCCGGCCTTGGAAACGAGTTCTTCCTGGAGCTTGATGGCCTGGAGGATGTACTGCTTCGAGGCGTCAAGACCTTCGGCCAGGACAGCTTCGTCAACCTTGGTTGCACCATTCTCGTAGTTGGTCCACGAGGCGCCGGTGCCGCCAGCTTCCACCATCATGATGGCGACATCGTCGTCACCGAGTTGGCGGCCAGCGACCACGATTTCGAATGACGAATCGTCGCCCTCTTTATAGGTTGGGTGAGGCAGCCACTCGCCATCAGCGGTGTAGGCCAAGCGAACGGCGCCGATGGCGTTTTCGAATGGCACGTCGCTGAGGCGCAGGGCGCATGACGCGGCGTTGATCGCAAGCACGTCGTATGGGTTCGCCATGTCGGCGGAAAGCACGGTGCCAACGATGTGCACCTCGTTGCGGAATCCGTCAGGGAATGACGGGCGCAGCGGGCGGTCGATCAGGCGGCAGGTAAGGGTGGCGTTGTCGGACGAGCGGCCTTCACGACGGAAGAATGATCCTGGGATCTTTCCGGCGGCGTATGAACGCTCTTCGATGTCAACGGTGAGAGGGAAGAAGTCGATGCCATCACGGACCGACTTTGCGCCGGTTGCGGCGACGAGAATGCTTGTTTCGCCAAGCGTTGCGAGTACTGAACCGCCAGCAAGACCGGCGAGTTTGCCGGTTTCCAGCGTGAGATCAGGGCCATCACCAGAGGTGATGGTCCCAGTAACGGAAATTGCTTCCGCCATATGTGGGCTCCTTATATAGATGTAGCGGCAGCACAACCCTTGTGCTGCCTAAGGCAGCCAGATCCCAGATTGCAGTCACCCACCCGATTGCTGCTTTACCGCAGCGGTGAGGAACCAGAAACTGGCAGCTGGCCGACCCTGGACGTGTTCCGTTGTTGGAACACAATTTCCTAGGCTATCGGCTTCACCGAACGCATCGGTGGACGCCAAACTTCTAGGTCTATCGGCCTACGTGCTCCAAACTTGAGCCGCATCACTGCACCCTCGCCGTTTTGGGGGTGCAGGGACGCCCAAAACGGCGTCCTGGCACCCCCAAAACGGAGAAGGATGGGTACACCTCGGGCTGTTCGGGCTAGAAATGGGGCATGCCTACCCCCATCTCAGAGCTTGATATCCCCGAGGCCCCGATCGCCGAAGGACTGCACCACCTTGAGTCCCGTGCCATCCTGCGCGACCTGCGTTCGCAGTCCTGGATTGCGAAATCGCTTTTTGGATCGCTGATCCTGACCCGCGAAGACACCTTGGCCATCTTGCGTGATGATCGCTGGCATCAGGCTGCTCCCCTCCTCGCCCAGATGAACGGCGTGACCGATGAGCGTTATCTAAACCGCCAACGCAAGCCAAGTATCCTGACCGCGGAAGGCGACGTGCACCAGCGTCTTCGACGCCTCGTGGCACCAGCATTCACGCCGAAACAGGCCGACAAGTTGCGCCAGTTCATGGCCGACCTCGCCTCGAGCATCATCGACGAGATCGAGGGCGACGCCGTCTCGGGTGACACCATCACGTTCGACGCGGTCAACGACCTCTGTCAGAAGTTTCCGATTCCTATCATCTGTGAGCTTCTCGGCGCCCCGGCCGATGACTGGCCCCGCTTCAGCCATTGGGCCGACGAAATCTTCAAGATCTTCAATTCCGATATCGCCAACATGATCGACGACATACTCATTGCGCAGGACGAGAGCGACGCTTACATCGGGGCGCTCATCGACGAACGCCGAGGCAATCTGGGCGATGACCTACTCTCTGAACTCATCGCAGCTGAGGAGGAAGGTGACCGTCTCGACCGTGAGGAACTTGTCATGCTGGCCAAAGCAGTGTTGATGGCTGGCACCGACACCACTCGCAACCAACTCGGATGTGCGCTTGCCCTCTTCAGTGAACAGAAAGAACAGTGGCAACTCCTGGTGTCTGACCCGGCAAAATATTCTTCCAAGGCGACCGAGGAGACCATGCGCTACCTCGGTGCCGTCCGCGGAACTGGACGATTCGCATCGGTCGATATCGAGTACAAGGACGTGCTTTTCCCCGCTGGCAGCATTGTGTTCCCAAGCTTCGTGAGTGCAAACATCGACCCAGAGTCGAACGACAATCCTGATGAGTTCGACATCGCAGGCGAAGGCCGAGCCACCCACACCACTCTCGGGTTTGGGCTGCACTACTGCCTAGGCGCCAACCTCGCTCGAGCCGAGATGCAAGAGGCGCTCACCGTGCTTGCTACTCGGATGCCTGACCTGACACCGGCAGGCGAGCCGACTTGGAAGCCGACAACCGTCGGCATCTGGGGCCCGTCAGCACTGCCCCTTACCTACACAAAACCGTAGCTTCAGGCCAAAACGACCGAACTGGTGTTAGCGGCGCAGTCCGAGCTCAACGATGATTGCACGGTAACGAGCGACGTCGACCAGCGTGAGGTAGTCGAGCAAGCGACGACGACGACCGACGAGCATGAGGAGGCCACGACGTGAGTGGTGGTCCTTCTTGTGCATCTTCAGGTGGGCGGTGAGATGATCGATGCGATCGCTAAGCAGCGCGATCTGAACTTCGGCTGAGCCGGTGTCGTTCTCGGAGCGCTTGTGCTTCTCAATTGTGTCTTGCTTTGAGGTGAGGTTGGCTGCTGCCTTCGTCATGATCTATCTCCTGGTAGGGGGTGGAGTGTGGGACCCTAGGCCCAGCCGTCGCACTCGATTCGCGAGTACAACAGCAGCGGGCCAGGCTACCTCCGCTACTCGTCTTCCCCACCGGCTGGCAGTCTGATCTCGACTCGCCCACCAGAACCCGCCCCACCGCCCGGCTCCGTGTTCGTACCGCCGTGGCCAATCTCGATCGTGCCTCCGTGGGCGTTGA
>JBBKWJ010000290.1:0-10163 GCA_037968895.1 Acidimicrobiales bacterium | reverse complement strand
ATGCCCGAGATGCTGACACCAACCAGCGCGCTCGCTGGAGCCGGGTTTCTCGAAGACGTCGCCCTCATCACTGATGGCCGATTCTCAGGCGGCAGTCATGGATTCATTGTTGGCCACGTTGTGCCAGAAGCCCAGGAGGGCGGCCCAATCGCCCTCGTTGCAGATGGCGACATAATCACAATCGACGACGAGTCGCACGAGATGACCGTCGACATCGACGCTGACGAAATGGCAAAGCGGCGCGATTCGTGGGTGATGCCGCCCTACAAGGCAAGCGCTGGCACCTTGTGGAAGTACATCAAGCTCGTCGAGGACGCGTCGAACGGTTGCGTAACTGACGGCTAACACGGTGGTTCCCCGCTCAGCGTTAGCGCATCTGACGCTCGCTGCAATCAGACGTCGTCGACGAAAAGAAGCGCAGGGGTCTCGAGCAGGCGTTTGATGTGTTGTACGAAGGTCGCGGCGACCCATCCATCTATCATCCGGTGGTCGAAGCTTGAGGACAGATTCAGCACCTGACGGGGCTGGAACGCTCCATCACGCCAGACGGGGCGAGTCTCAATCTTGTTGACCCCAACGATCGCTACCTCTGGCGGATTCAGAATCGGAGTGGTCGCAATCCCGCCGATCGCTCCGAGCGATGTGATCGTGATGGTGGAGCCACCGAGGTCGGCCCGTGTCGCTGAACCGTCGCGGGCAGCGCCCGTCACGCGGTTGATCTCGGCCGCGAGGTCAGCAACGGCGCGTTGCTCAGCGTGGTGCACAACGGCGACGCGTAACCCGTCGTCCGTTTGAGTGGCGATCCCGATGTGCACGGCATCGAACGTAGTCAACGTCTCGGCCTGATGGTCGTAGTGGGCGTTGAGCGAGGGAAGCTCCGCAACCGCGAGCACTACGGCGCGAGCCAAGAATGGCAGCAGGGTAAGTCGTTCTGAGGGCGGATCAGACCGAGCGTTGAGAGTCGCCCGAAGCCGCTCTAGCTCGGTCACATCGACGTCGTCGACGTAGGTGATGTGTGGAATCTCGCGCCAGGCGTCGGATAGTCGTTCTGCGATCTTTCGACGGACACCTCGGATCGGAACGATGTGGCGACCATCGGAGGCAGCCGCGGCTGGGGGAGTCGTGGCTGGGGGAGTCGTCGGGTGGCTTGGCGGAGCCGATTCATGGTCGAGGAGAACACGGTCGAGATCGGTGTGAAGGATTTGACCGTTTTCCCCCGTCCCATCGATCGTGTGAAGGTCGATCGCAAGGTCGGCCGCTCGAGCGCGCACCGCCGGCGCTGCGATAGGCCGACTAGCTACCGGGGCCGAAGCGACCGCCGGCGCTGCGATGGGCCGGCTAGGCAACGGTGTCGAAACGACCGGTGGCGACGAGACTTCAGCCAAATCGGTCTCGATGCCGATGAGCGAGCCGCCGACGGCGAGCACGTCGCCGGGCTCGCCATGGAGGGCGGCCACCTTGCCGGTGACGGGCGACGAAACCTCGACTGTCGCCTTGTCGGTGAGCACCTCGGCGACGACGGTCTCTGGAGTGACCAGATCGCCGACCGCAACCAACCACTCGACGAGTTCGGCCTCGGCCACACCCTCGCCGACGTCGGGAAGCTTCATCTCGAAGAGACTCATGGGGCCATCAACTCCTGCATGGCGCGTCCGACTCGTTCGGGTCCGGGGAAATACGACCACTCGTGGGCATGCGGATACGGAGTGTCCCATCCGCAGACCCGGAGGGTCGGCGCCTCGAGATGAAACAGGCATCGTTCCTGCACGATGGCGCTTAACTCGGCGCCGAAACCCGAGGTGAGCGTCGCCTCGTGCACGACGAGGCATCTGCCCGTCTTCTCGACCGACGCCACGATCGCATCGACGTCGAGCGGCACGAGCGTGCGGAGGTCGAGGATCTCTGCGTCAATTCCTTGCTCCTCGGCTGCGGCCTGAGCGACGTGGACGAGTGTGCCGTACGCGAGCACCGTGAGATCGGTGCCTTCGCGGTGGACGCGGGCCTTCCCGATCTCGATCGTGTAATGACCGTCAGGAACGTCGCCGAGGGGATGCTTCGACCACGGCACGATCGGCCGCTCGTGATGGCCGTCGAACGGGCCGTTATATACCCGCTTGGGCTCCAGGAAGATTACCGGATCGTCATCTTCGATCGCGGCGATCAGAAGTCCCTTCGCGTCGTATGGATTGGAGACGACGATTGTCTTCAAACCGGCGACGTGCGTGAACAATGCCTCAGGACTCTGCGAGTGTGTCTGCCCGCCGTAGATGCCACCGCCGGTCGGCATCCGGACGACGAGCGGCGCCGTGAAATCACCGGCAGATCGGTGACGCAGTCGCGCCGCCTCCGACACGATTTGGTCGTAGGCCGGATACATGTAGTCGGCGAACTGGATCTCGACGCATGGACGTAAACCGAAGGCCGCCATCCCGACGGCGGCACCAACAATGCCAGCTTCGCTTATAGGCGAGTCGAAACAGCGGTGGTCGCCGAATCGCTCCTGCAAACCTTGTGTGCAGCGGAACACTCCGCCGAAGTATCCGACGTCCTGACCGAACACAACAACATTCTCATCGCGTTCCATCGCAATCCCATGAGCGTCACGGATCGCCTCGATCATGCTCATTGCCGTCATTGTGTGCCCTCCATAGCGTCGCGTTGTTCGCGAAGGTGGCGTGGAAGTTCGGCATAGACGTCGTCGAACATCGTTCGGGCACTCCCGACATCGCCAGTCTTCACCGATCCGTGGGCGTCGGCTTCGGCGAACGCCTCTTCGACCTGGTTGTCGACTGCGCTCTGTAGTTCGACATGGCGGTCATGGTCCCATTCGCCGAGGTATTCGAGGTGTTGACGGAGACGCTCGACTGGATCGCCGAGAGGGAATTCCTCGGCCTCATGCGGGGGTCGATAGACCGAAGGGTCATCAGACGACGAGTGTGCCCCGACACGCAGGGTGACCCATTCAATCAGTGTCGGTCCGAGGTTCTTGCGGGCCCGCTCGGCGGCCCACTGCGATGCCGCGAACACAGCGAGGTAGTCATTCCCATCGACCCGAAGCGCCGGGATGCTGAATCCGAAGCCTCGGTCGGCGAACGTAGCCGACGCACCGCGGGCAAAATCCTCCGGAGTCGAAATCGCCCAGTGGTTGTTCACGATATTGAGGATTACCGGGGCCTGGTACGTCGATGCGAACACGAGTGCCGCGTGGAAATCGGATTCAGCTGTGGCTCCCTCGCCGATCCACGCCGAGGCGATTTCGGTGCCGCCGCGTAATGCGGACGCCATCGCCCATCCGACGGCCTGGATGTACTGCGTTGCGAGATTGCCCGAGATCGAGAAGAATCCGTGCGACTTCGACGAATACATCACCGGGAGTTGTCGACCGTGGAGCGGGTCGAACTCGTTCGACAACACCTGATTCATCATGTCGACCAGGGGGTACTCGGCCGAGATAAGCAGGCCTTGTTGCCGATACGTCGGAAAGTGCATGTCTCCCGGCCGGAGCGCGCGTTGCTGGCCGCAAGCGATCGCCTCCTCGCCGAGCGACTGCATGTAGAAGGAGATCTTGCCCTGACGGTGCGCCCGAAGGAGTCGGGCATCGAACGTGCGCGTCAGCATCATGTTTCGTAGGCCGATCCGTTTCTCCTCGACAGAGATGTCGGGCACCCATTCGCCAACCGCTTGGCCCGCATCATCGAGAACCCGCAGAAGCTGCTTGCGCATCAGCGCCACGCGTTCGACTTTCTCGTCGAGGGCGGGCTTGAGCATCTCGCCTGCCTTGCTGACGTACCGGACACGATCCGGGGGTTGCGGCCCGCGTGCAGGCTCGGGAATCCGGAGCCGTAACACCGCCGCCGACTCGTCGTCCTGTGTCGTCATCTGACCTCTCTCGTCAGTTCGACTATAGAACGGCTAGTCGAGGTGCGCTGTGGAGATCCTTAGTCTGATGTCATCCGCTGATCTGAGCGACGGGCCGCGTCATAGAAATAGCGTCGAGCGACACGCCGTCCACACGGAAGCGGTCAACGGTCTGACCACAAACATCGAAGCCTTGACTCTTATAGAGCGTTTGCGCCCCGGGGTTGTCGGTGAAAACTCCCAGATCAATCCAGTCGATGCTCGGCTGTTCTTGCGCCCACTCGATCGCCGTTGCGAGGAGCAAGGCGCCGCCGCCGTGGCGACGATGCGCCCGCAAAATCCCCATGCCCATGCTCACGCGGTGTAGTTCAGAACACAGCGCGCCGCCTGCCAGGTAGAGATAGCCGACTAGTTCATTTCGATCGATGAGTCCCCAGGCCCGCCGCCACCCGATCTCGTCAAGGTTGGTCGACCACCGGGCTACCTCTTGCTCGCGACTGGCTCTCGTGTCGAACGGTTCGGAGGTGCTGTAGACATGCGAGTGTCCGGCTCCATCAACGCCCGACCCGACCTCAATCGCGCTGACGAGGCCTAGGTAGCCGTCCACATCGCCCAATGCGAATGCGCGGATTCGCATGTTTTCTTGGGTTGCCATGTCCGCAAATGTAGGGCAACAACGTCGGCTAACGAGGACTCAGGACACAGAACTCGTTGTCGTCAGGGTCGGCTAGAACCACCCAGCTGACGTCGCCCTGACCGATGTCGGTTCCAGTAGCGCCAAGTCTGATGAGGCGGTCAACCTCATCATTTTGATTGACAGTGGGGGGTGGCGCGATGTCGATGTGGAGTCGGTTCTTGCCGAACTTCTTCATCAACGGCGGTCCGCTCCATTGGATGATCGGCCCCGTGCCGTCAGGCGCTCGGATCGCTGTTTCCTCGTCCTGGTCCCAGATCAACGGCCAGCCGAGTACCTCGCTCCAGAACAGCCCGACCTTGCGGGTTCCGTCGGCATTGACCGCTCCAAGGCGCCCGCAGCCAGCGAGGAAGTCCGTATTTGGCTCGATGATGCAGAATTCGTTGCCCTCCGGATCGGCGAGAACGTAATGGCCTTCGTCGCCGGTCTGGCCGACGTCGACATGGTTCGCGCCAAGGCCGAGCAATAGTTCGACCAGAGCAGCCTGGTCCTCGAGCGACGTCGTCGTGAGGTCGAGATGGATGTTGTTACGGCCGGTCTTCTGCTCTGCCCGCGGCAAAATGAGAACTTCAAATCGGGTGTCGTCGGTAGGAACGAGCGCAAAGTAACCGTCATCTACCTCCTCCTCGATTTCCCAGCCGAGAGCAGCGCCCCAGAACTGGGCCATGCGCTTGGGATCGTTGGCGTCAAGGCACAAGTTAATGACGTTCGAACGCTGCTCGTCCTGAGTCATGGCGTGGTCACCGAACGAACTATTGTCATGAAACCTTTCAAGGCATCGATTGCACAATGCAAGGGTTCTCCTCTCGACCGGCCCAGAGTAACAACTCGAGCCAGGGCGTGCCCGGGCTTTCGGGCGGCTCGTAGCAAGTTATTTCTGCGTTGAATTGTTACGGCTTGCAACACAGTCGCTCGGATCACTAGATCGGCGCGGCATTGCGGGCTATGGTGCGCCCGATGCAGTCGCGAGCTTACGAAACGGGTAGTCGTTGAGCAGGGGTGAGCCGGTACTTGAGGTCTCTGACCTTAAGACCCAGTTCAACACCCAGGACGGAACCCTTCACGCAGTGAATGGCGTCAGCTTTGTTTTGCGTGAAGGAGAATTCCTCGGAGTTGTCGGCGAAAGTGGCTCGGGTAAGAGCGTGTCGATGATGTCGCTGCTCAAGCTCATTCCGATGCCTCCCGGCGAGGTAGTCGACGGCACGGTGATGTTCGACAACAAGGATCTGTTGCAGATCAGCGGAGACGAACTGCGCAAAGTGCGTGGCGGCCAAGTCGGCTTCATCTTCCAGGACCCGATGAACTCGTTGAACCCGGTGCTCACGATCGGCAACCAGATCACCGAGTCGTTGCACCTTCATACTGACCTTTCTAAAAAGGCCGCCAATCAGAAAGCGCTCGAGTTGCTCGAGCTTGTCGGGCTGCCCGATGCCGGCCAAAGGTTGAAGTCGTATCCCCACGAACTGTCTGGTGGCATGCGTCAGCGGGTCATGATCGCGATGGCAATTGCGTGCTCTCCGAGGGTAATTATCGCCGACGAGCCCACGACGGCTTTGGATGTCACCATCCAGGCGCAGATCATCGAGATTGTTCGAGACCTTCGGGAACAGCTCGGTACGTCAGTGGTGTGGATCACCCACGACCTCGGTGTGGTCGCTGGCCTTGCCGACCGCGTGCTCGTGATGTACGCCGGTCGCATCGTTGAAGAGGCGCCGGTGCGCGAACTCTACGCCACACCGCAGCATCCATACACCCAGGGTCTGCTTGCCTCGGTTCCTCGTCTCGACCAAAAGGGCCAGGCGTTATCGAGTATCGCCGGTCAGCCGCCGAGCATGTACAGCGCACCGACCTCGTGCAGCTTTGCCCCTAGGTGCCCCCATGCATTTGATCGATGTCATCAGGAGTTGCCTGAGCTTCGGTTGGTAGCGGCAGGGCACAAAACAGCGTGTTTCTGGGATGCCCAAACTGGGGAGCCGATTAATGACTGATACCGCAACTGCGACGAATCCGAGCGACGCAAACGACGCCGAGGTTATTCTCTCCGTAACTGGTCTGAAGAAGCACTTTCCGATAATGAAGGGCGTGTTTCGTCGCCAGGTTGGCGCGGTGCGGGCCGTCGACGGCATCTCATTCGACATACGCCGAGGGGAGACCCTTGGCTTGGTCGGCGAGAGTGGCTCGGGCAAATCCACCACCGGTCGAGTAGTGCTCCAGCTCGACGGAGCCACAGATGGCTCGGTTAAATATCGAGGCGAAGAGCTGACGACCGTTTCTGACGGCCGAATGCGTCAGCTTCGGAAAGAGATGCAGATGATCTACCAAGATCCCCATGCAACGCTCAACCCACGCATGACGGTTGCCTCGATCATTGGCGAACCCCTCGTTGAGAATTCGACCCTCAGCAAAGCCGAGCGTCGCACCCGAATCGACAACCTCTTAAACCTCGTCGGCCTCGACCCTAGTCACGCCAACCGATACCCTCACGAGTTTTCGGGCGGACAGCGTCAGCGCATCGGAATCGCCAGGGCGATCGCCCTCAACCCGGAATTCATTGTTTGTGACGAGCCAATCGCAGCCCTTGATGTGTCAATTCAGGCACAGGTTGTGAACCTCCTGAAAGACCTTCAGAAGGAGTTGCAGCTCACGTTTCTTTTCATCTCGCATGACCTCAGCATGGTGCGGCACATCGCCGACCGTGTCGCCGTCATGTATCTCGGAAACTTGGTCGAATTGGCCGAAACCGACGAACTCTACGACAACCCCAAGCACCCCTATACGCAGGCGCTTAATAGTGCAGTGCCGCTTCCGGACCCTGTTCTGGAGGCCACGCGGCAACGGGTGATCTTGGAGGGAGATATCCCTAGTCCGGCCAACCCACCCCCCGGTTGTGTCTTTAGCTCGCGCTGTCCGATCGCAGTCGAGAAATGCTCGGCTGAAGTACCGGTCTGGCGTGATATCGGCGGCGATCATTGGGTGTCATGTCATTTCGCTGAGATGACATGACTGCTTGTAACACCGAGCAGAGTTATGACCGGTGTTACAGTACCCCATCGTTATACGTCAGCTTTCGCTGGCTTCACTATGAGGAGAGAGAACATATGAAGAAATTCATTGCGCTACTAGCTGCGCTTGCGCTGCTGGCTGCCGCTTGTGGGAGTGATTCGGATACAGCTGACAACTCGTCAGATGATTCGACCTCCGAGACCACGGTGGTAGACGACAGCTCGAGCGAAACCACAGCCGCACCCGCTCCAACCGGCGGCACCGCTGGTGAGGGTGGAAACCTAGCCCTCCTGCAGTGGCAGGCTCCATCGCAGGCCAACGGTCTGCTGTCAAACGGAACCAAAGATCTCTTGGCCAGCTCGCTGGTCCTCGAGTCCTTGGCCGAGTTCGCCCCTGACGGCTCGTTCATCCCGGTCCTCGCGACTGAGATCCCAACAGTCAGCAACGGTGGTATTTCCGAAGACGGCACACAGATCACGTGGACCCTGCGTGACGATGTGCTGTGGGCAGACGGAACTCCTTTCACTGCTGACGACGTGGTCTTCACCTACGAGTACTGCAGCGACGAAGCCACCGGCTGCTCCGTGCAGGTATTCGCTGACGTGACTTCCGTGGTCGACAACGGCGACAGCACGGTCACCATCACTTTCGCGGAGGCCAAGACGTACCCGTTCGAGCCTTTCGTTGGATACACCAGCCCCGTCATTCAGCGTGCTCAGTTCGCTGACTGTGTCGGTGCTGCGGCCAAGGCCTGCTCCGATCAGAACTTCAGCCCAGTCGGAACCGGTCCATACGTGGTCACCGAGCTTCGTCCTGAAGACACCGTCACCTACGCCATGAACGAGAACTACCGCGGCATCGCCGACGGCAAGCCGTTCTTCGGAACGATCGAGCTCAAGGGCGGCGGCGACGCTGAGTCTTCAGCTCGTGCGGTTCTTGAAGTTGGCGAAGCCGACTACGCCTGGAACCTTCAGGTCGCTCCCGAAATCATCGGCCCAATGGTAGATGCAGGCAACGGCCGTACCGCCACCGCCTTCGCATCAAACGTTGAGCACATCAACCTCAACCAGACCGACCCATTCGCGACGCCTCCTTCAGAAGGCACACCGAACCCGATCTTCGTTGACAACCCTGACCTGCATCGTGCGCTGTCGATCGCAATCAACCGCGACGATCTCGTGACCGTTGGCTACGGACCTGCCGGTGTTCCCACCTGCAACATGTGGCCAGTCGGCGACGAGAACTCCAGCGCCAACGACTGGTGTCTCACCCAGAATGTCGATGAGGCCAACAGCCTTCTCGACGGTTTGGGTTACCTCGACACCGATGGTGACGGCGTACGTGAGATCGACGGCTACGGCCCAATGGAGTTCGATTTCACTACCTCCACCAACGCCGTTCGTCAGAGCAACCAGGAGCTCATCGCTCAGCAGTGGGAAGCCATTGGCGTCGTTGCCAACATGAAGAACGAGGACGCAAGCCTCTTCTTCGACGGCACCTGCGCAAGTGATGCGTGCATCTGGAAGTTCTTCGTTCCGATGGAGATGTTCACCAACGGTTCGTCCGGCCCCGATGCCACCACATACCTTGGTAGCTGGGTTTCTGAGAAGATCCCCACGTCGGCCACCGCATGGGGCGGCGACAATATTCCCCGCTTCAACAACGCCGAATACGACGCCTTGATTGTGACGCTGCAGGGCACCGCCCTCGACGATCCAGGTCGTACCGACTTGGTCAAGCAAGCCAACGATCTGCTTTCATCGAATGCGATGATCCCGCTGATCTACCGTGGCAACGTGTCGGCCTTCGCCAACAGCATCCAGGGAACTGGTGACCTGAACGGCTGGGACAGCGAGTACTACAACATCGAAGATTGGTTCCGCGAGGAATAATCGTTCGTAGTTAGCCGTATCGGGGTGTCGCCGCAATTGCAGGCGACACCCCGAGTTCGGTTTCTTCTAATGCAGTAGGCGAAGGGGAAGACATACGTGGGGAAATTCATAATCCGGCGACTGCTGCTCGCGATTCCGACCCTTTTGGTCATCAGCTTGGTTGTCTTCACGATTCTTGATCTCGCCCCAGGCGATCCCACAAGCCAATTACCTCTCACCGTTCCGGCCGAGATCCGCGAGCAGATACGTGAGTCACTCGGTTTCAACGACCCGTTTGTCGTACGCTGGGGCCGCTGGAACCAGCTCATGGCGAACGAGCCGGTCTATCTCTTTGAACAAGCCACCAATAGCTGCTTCGGCGAGTGCCTTGGAAGCCAGGATCGAATCATCTCCTGGTCATCGCGCACGCCAGCAATGGACACCGTCTACCAGCGCCTCCCACAGACCATTTGGGTTCTTGGCCTTGGCCTGATTTTCGGCGCACTCCTCGCAATTCCAATCGGCACCTACCAGGCATACCGGCAGTACTCCTGGTTCGACAATGCCGGAACACTCTTCACGATGCTGGGCTTTTCAATTCCAGTCTTCGTAGTCGGCCCACTCCTCATCCAGCTGTTCTCGGTAAAGCTTGGTTGGTTACCAACTGGCTACAAGACCACACACGATGTGATCTGGACGCAGTGGAGCACCATCTGGTTCCAGATTAAACAGCTGGC
>JBBKWJ010000289.1:0-4977 GCA_037968895.1 Acidimicrobiales bacterium | reverse complement strand
GGGTTCGCCTCTCGCCCCCCGGCCGTCGCGAACGAAACACCGCCGGCAGCTGAATACGACGATTCACGAAGGTAGTGATATGAGTGCTCAGAAACCATTGTCCCTCCAGTTCTTTACATCGGTCAGAATTGGTCGGCGCTGAAATGTCCACGGTGAGAAAAACCAATCCAAGCACCAACTGCCTCCGAACAACTGAGTGGAGGATCACATTGGTCCTTCGTCGAGACGTAGGAGCAGCCCATGAAACTGAAAATCCTAACCGCCCTCTTGGGGGTACTTGCCACGTTTGTATTGTTCACCAATGCAGCGTCCGCACACATCAACGACAAGGTTCCCGCCAATCAGCATCGCACCGAACAAGGTGCCCCGTTCCCCGGTTTTGTCGGTCCGATTGAGGCCACTGAGTTGAACGGGGCCGGCCCGGGCACGATCGACAGCGCCAACTATGTCAAAGCTCACAGTGGCATGGAGTGCGGCGCGCTCCGTAGCCCGAATATCACGGCGCTAGGGCCGGTCGAAAACGGTGGAGCAGGTTTCGACGATCGCTTCATCTGCCCTTCGGCTCCGTAGTCAGTTCCCAAATTTCACCGTCGATGGGGCGCCGCGTCGCTGCGCCCCATCGACGCTTTTTAACGTTTCAGCTGACGCAACCACTGCGACGCCAGCGTGTCGTAGCATGGTTGGATGCGACTGCAGCCGCTACGGAGAGACGTTCGGATCGCTGCGCTGGTGGCGCTCGTTCTTGTAGCAACCGGCCTGGTCGCCGTGCTGGCGACCTCCCGCCAACGAATCGACGCGGCAACGGGTGCCGTCAGCGAACCGCTGTACTCTCGGCCCGACGAGGTGCCGCCCGCTGAGTTCACGCTGATAACCCAAGCATGGATGCTGGCCGACATTCGACTCGGAGGCGCAAGCCCTTTGTCGGGAGGTGCAGCGCTCGCCGATCTCGATGGCGACGAAGATCTCGACCTGGTTGTCGCAAATGGCCGGGCGGTCGCCCTCCTTTGGGTCGGGGATCATTTCGCTCCCCCAATCGACCTGGGGATCAGCGACGCAATGGGTGTCGCCATTCGGGACATCGACGACGATGGCCGGTTGGACATCGCGATCGCTCGAGGAGGAGAGCACGATCGCATCGTGTGGGGTGGACCGTGGGTTTCCGATACGGGCCAATTGATGGAGTTCACCGATCTCTCCGGAGGAAACCCCTCAGCCATGCTTCTCCCCGCGAATCTCGTCGGTGATGAGGCGAGTGAGCTCATTCGCCTCGGCCGTGGCGGCGAGTCCGGCTCGGCCGACTTAATCTGGGTGTCAGACCAGATCGACCGCCGAACGTTCTCGTCGGTCAGCCTGCCAGACTCCGACCGACTGTCCCTCGCCGGCACAGTGAGCGATGTCGACCAGGACGGATTGCTCGACATATGGGTGACGCGAGACGTCGGTTGGGAGACTGGAGGCGATTCCATCTACTCGCGCCGCGGGGACCCGACGGGGCCGTGGTTCGACATCGCAGACGAACTCGGGGCGGGTCTCGAGATCGACGGCATGGGCATCACGTTGGCCGACCTCAACGGCGACAACACGCTCGACGCGTATGTCTCCGATATAGGCGAGAACGACATCCTCAGCCGCTCGCCGGCCGGATTCGCTCCACTCTCAGAGACGGGCGCAGGCCGGATCCGGCCCCCTTCGCTACCTGGTGACATCATTTCGAGCTCATGGGCGTCGGGTGCCGCTGACCTCAATCTCGATGGCTACCTCGACCTGGTCGTCGTTGGCGGCGGCTTCCCCGATACGGCAATCCGGAACAAGGTTGCAGGGACCGAAGTCAGCGATGCTGAACCGCCTGCAATTTTCTTGGGGATCGGCGACGGCCGTTTCACCGACGCATGGCCAGAAATGGGGATCGACCTAGAGGTTGTCGGCAGATCCCTCGCACTCGGCGATATCGACAACGATGGAGACACCGATGCCATCATCGTGACCCTCGAGGGGACGATCGCAGCGCTCCGGAACGACAGCGATAGATCGTCGATCGCCATCGACATCGACGAGGACTGTGGTGAAGGGATCGAGGTCACTCTGTCGGGGCCCCAAAGGTCGTTCACCGTCCTTGTACCTCAGTTCACTTACGGTGGCGCCCACGCTCGCGAAGTCATCGTCGGGACAAACCAGGAAGCGGTGACCGCGAGTGCCAAAGCAAGCGCCGACAAAACATTCCGCGAGGAGCTTGCCGCAACTGCCAGCCGTCAAACGGTCGTCGTTGATAACTGCGACGCAAGCTGATGGAGTCCGCGGCGGTCGTGTGGGAGTTGCCTAGCCACTTCCGTCGGCGTGCGATCTAGAAGTCGACTACCTTCTCAGGCCATGGAGAACGCGTCCAGGTTAGGTCGAGCGATCACCGATGAAGAGGTAGCGACCTATCACCGGGACGGCGTCGTGGTACTCCGCGCCATGTTCGACCGGCAGTGGATCGACGTACTTGACGACGGCCTCAGCACTCAGTTGGCCGCCCCAACAGCACGTGCCCGTGTATGGGACCGAGACGACGCCGGACGGACCATGTTCTGGGACAGCCAGGCGTGGTTGGGGGTTGAGGAATACCAGCGCTTCGTGTTCGAGTCACCAGCGGCCGAGATCGCAGGCCGGATCATGCGCGCCTCGGAGGTCAACTTCTTCTTCGACGCCGTGTTCGTTCGTTCGCCTGGCACCCAGTTCACGACGCCGTGGCATCAAGACGAACCGTACTGGTCAATCGAGGGCTACGACAGCTGCACGATCTGGATGCCGTTGGTGCCAGTGTCGGCGGAGAGTTCGTTGGCGTTCGTTCCTGGGTCACATACCGCCGCGCCGACCTGGAAGCACTACAACTTCGGCGTTCTCAACCCTGACAACCACGCTCAAGTCGATCAGGTAGATTTTTCCGCCGAGTCGCAAGATGAGGTTCCAGACATCGACGCTGATCCCGAATCATTTGGTGTGGTCAGCTGGGCGATGGAGCCCGGCGATTGCGTTGTCTTCAACGGCCGAACGATGCACGGCGGCTCGGGCAAGCTCGACTCAGATGTACCCCTTCGAGTGTTTACTTCGAAGTGGCTCGGCGATGATGCACGCGTCATCTTTCGTGACGTCGGGATGGACCCCGACCACAGCGCAGTCATGACCCAGTACGGTCTCGCTCCCGGTGACCGCCTCGGCACCGATCTCTATCCTCGAGTTTGGGAGCGAGCCGACTGACATCAACACCACACAGCCAGACTTACGTCAGCCCGGGAAGGCCGTTTCAAAAGCAGCCGTCATCTCCGGCGTGGCGACACCGCTGTAGCCACAGAAGTTGACGTTGCCCTCGGCCGCCGTAATCAAGTACTGCTCGCCAACTGCCAACTCGAAACCTCCGATTAGCGCAGCCGAGGATTCGGGCGCCTGCTGCAGAAGGACGGTCTCTGCGTCGCCACCGGCGTACCAACGGTCCACCGTCAACGTGACCGACCCCTCATCTACCGACGTTGCAGTCGCTGCGAATGCCGGTGACATGCCAGACAGGATTGTGACGTCGAAGGGCATACACGACGCCATTGCATCGTCCGCCCCGAGGGACAATTCAAGTGGTGCGGCGGCAATGTTGCCACCACCGTCGCCGCCAAAGTTGGCGAAGATCGCGGCCCCACCGACTACCGCGACAGCGGCGGCGGCTACGCCTAAGGCGCTCCAAGTCCGCCGCCGATCACGGTCGGTCTTCATGTGGAAGATTTTCGAACGCATTCCAATCTGTTCGGATGGCGTGTTCGCTGATTCTTGTTCAACTAGTGGTGTGTTCATGATCTGCTCCAAACGGGCTCGGGACGACGGCGTCGTCACTGATTCGATGGGCACACCGGGATGCATCGGGTCGAGTTGTTCGAGTTGATTTCGCAGCTCGTCGTTCATGACTCGATCTCCTTTCTGTGTCCGAAAGTTACATGTCCGGGTCGCTCACGATTCTGTCGTTCAATCGAGATTGCGAGCTTTTTCTTTGCTCGTGACAAACGGAGGCTCACTGCATTCGCTGTGGTGTCGAGCACGAGTGCAATCTCGCGCGGCTGAAGCTGTTCCCATGCCCAGAGTCGCACGAGTTCGCGGTCTACCTCGTCAAGTTCTGCAAGGGCGATCGACAACTCGGGATGATCGCTATCGGCCGCGGAGAGTCCATTCGCTTGAGCGTTGGTCGCGGCCGTAGCTGAGACTCTGCCGACGAGTCTCAGCCGGCGCGTATTGCCGCGCCGCTGGTTGGCTAGGCAACGCTTGGCGACACCATAGGCCCACGGCCGGACATCGTCTGGCGGGAGGTCGTCGAGCCGCCGCCAGATCACGAGCAGGGTCTCGTTCAGCAGTTCCGAAACGTCCTCGGGCCGCGCCCGACGACCCAGGTACCGCTGCAGCGGCTCATACACCTCGTTGGCTACTGACTCGAACCGTGCCTCTCGATTCGGACTCGCATGCACGACGCCTCCCACAAAGTCTCCCGATCAACAGAACCGATGTGGGGTGAGACGTTCGTCAAGCCGGTGTGGTTCCCGACGGCCGAAAGAAAATGGGGAGGCACCGGTTCAGCAACAAGATCAGCGACACTTCTCCAGGGTGACACCCTGGTTGCGACACACTGTCGTAATCTTCGCCCCTCGGTTCTCTGTGGACCTTGATCGCCTCTAGCAGGCCCAAGTGCGTAAGCCCATTTCCGTTCTCGCCGTCATGCTCGCCGCAGGGGTCACGTTGTCAGCGTGCGGCAGCGATGGCAACGCCGATTCATCGGCTGCTGATTCCACAATTCCCGTTTTGTCAACAGTCAGCAATGCTGACGTTGCCTTCGCCCAAGCCATGATCCCTCACCACTCCCAGGCAGTCGACATGGCGGCTGACATTGAGGGCATGGACCATGGCTCGTCCTCGAGTGATCTAGCTCATTGCTCGAAGCCGAGTCGCTGTTGTTCGGACCGAACA
>JBBKWJ010000288.1:0-5569 GCA_037968895.1 Acidimicrobiales bacterium | reverse complement strand
CCTGGCCCTTCGGCCGGGTTTTTCGGTTTTAGCAGTGAACCTGCAGCCGGCTAGCGGCTCAGCCGAGCCAGGCGAGCCACCAGAATCTCGGTGACGACGTCGGAAGGGATCGCGCTTCGACCCCTCACATCGAGGTCTGCTTCGGCCAACAACAGCACCGCCGACCTCACTCGCTCGCCTCCTAATCGGCGACCCAATGACAGTGCCTTCTTTGCCGGGAAGGTTGACCCCTTCATTCCCAAGATCGCCGCAGCCGCCTTTTCGTCAGACACGTTGGCCCCCTCAAGGGCCAGGGCACGCTGGTAGTGGCCGTGCAGAGTTGCGAGAACCTGCAGCGAGTGTCGTTCACCTCCAGACATCATGCGCTTCAGCTTCGTGAGGGCTTTTGCGATGTCGCCATCGTCGATTGCATCGGTAAGTTCCCACGGCGGCACGTCAGCGGCTTGGCCCACAAACGGTTGCACATCGCCAATCGTGAGCCGAGCGCCTTCGCCGTATGTTGATACGAGCGACTCTATGAGTGGCTGTGCTCGACCGACGTCGTCACCCAACGTGTCGATGATGAGGCGTCTGGCTGAGGCGTCGAGCCGGACAGGGGCTTCGGACAAACGCTCCTCGAGCAACATCTTGCGACCCTTGCCGGATGGAGCAGCGTCGATTTCACGGCCACCGCATGCTTTGATCGCTTGCTTCAGCGTTTTGGGCATTGCTCCGAGCCGCGGCGAGTTCGCTCCCTTTTCCCACACCAGAATTAGATCGGTCGTCGGTGCCGGCGATGCAAGCCAATCGACAAGGCTGACGACCTGGTCTTGCTTGGTGAACAGGCCCATGTTGCGGCCGATAACCACACGGCGTTCGGTGAGGAACGGGGGTGTTTGCGCCGCAGTAATGAGGGGAACGAGGTCGGGCTCCGATTTGCCCTCTGGCACGTACTGGGCCTCACCGACCTCTTCCACCATGAGCGAACGGTCACCGTCGCCCACGAGCTCTCGAACCACCGTTTGCAGCGACTGAGCCAGCAAACTGGCGTCGTCTCCCTTGATTACGACAATCCGAGCACCGTCAGCCATAGAAGAAATCTACAGCCCAAGGCTGGGGCTGACTCGCTCGGGGCGAACCGGATGGTCGGGGGGAGATGCGAACAGAAAGAAGAGCATCCCGGCACCAGCGACACATGCGATGATCGTGAACCCGATCCGATAACTGCCAGTTTGGTCGGCGATGATGCCAGCGAGCGTCGGCCCGCCAAAGGTGCCGATCGTCAGAATGATCGACGATGCGCCCATGATCTGGCCGAAGTTCGTAACGCCGAAGTAGTCAGCCCTGATTGCTTGCATCAGCGGGCCCCGCACGCCCCAGGCGAAGCCATGCACTGGGACGAACGCCCAGATCATCCAGCTGGCAGTTGCGAACGTGAGCAGGAGCAGACCGACCATGTGACAGATCATTGCCGCCGATGCGAGGAAACGTTTGTTGAACTTGTCGCCAAGCACTCCCCCAGACAGCATCCCCAATAGCTGCATTGCCGGCAGCGCTCCGCCGATGAAACTCGCTTGCTGCAATGTGTAGCCATGCTCAGTAGTGAGGTAGAGCGAGAGATGCGCAATCACCGACACGACAACGAACAGCGCAGACATGTGACCGAGTGAAATCATCCAGAAGGCACGGGTTCTTACTGCTTCGGCCAGCGTGAAGTCATCACCACCAACGCCCTCGGCAAGCGGGATCGCCTCGCGTTCGGCCTCGGTCGTGAAACCGTCAAGCATCTCACCTCGTTCAGCCGGAGTTCCCGTGAAACTTCGAGTCAGCGGCATCGCCACTACTACCAAAAGAATGGCCGAGGCGGCCGTCGTGTCGCGCCAGCCGAAACGCTCGACGGCGTAGACCACTACCGGCACTAGGGCACCACCGATGGCAAAGCCAGTGGCCGACAATGCCAGCGCCCTGGCCCGTTTCCGTTCGAACCACCGCACTGTGATGGTGGTCATGCTGAGAAAGCCAGACATCGTAAGCCCGGCCGATGTAAGGAAGAGTGCGAAGAAAAAGTGAAGGGGCGCCGAGACTCGGCTAAGGGTGAAGAGCCCAATCCCCATCAACATGATGCCGATCCTGACAACGCGACGGTTATCGAAACGATCAAGGGCCCAACCAACTGGCGCACCGCCGAAGCCACCGATCAGCTGCGTCATGCCGTAGCCCGATGAGAGGAGCGTCTTGCTCCAGCCAAATTGACGCTCCCAAACGACGGCATAGCTGCCATACGACTGGTTAAACAGAGCCGACTGGAGCGCCTGGACCACCGCACCGGCGCCGACGACCTTCCAGCCGTGAAACACGCGACGACCATTTGCCATGGCGGCTATCGTCGCCCACCGACGACGTAATCACAACCCAATTTCGTTTGAAGACCTAAGAACTTTTGGCTGAGGCTTCGAACGTAATGGTGAGGTGCTCACGATCGGTCCCTGGCTCGACCCTTACCGTCCCGCCAACGACTGTGAACTCGACAACAGCGTCAACACCTTCAGCGCCTCGAATCTGATGCAACGGAGGCGCCAGCACCGTGGCAACCGCAATGGTTTCACGCACCATCATCATCGACTGACGAGCCGTGTACCCACCCGACCTGGTCACCACCACATCGACTCCAGTCACCCGATTCGCGATAAGCGATTCCAAATCATCAACCCGCGGCGTGCCGTTAACCACAAGCACCGACGGCCCATCATCCTCACTCGGGTAATAGCTCAACGACCCGTACTCCGCCGCCGCGTGAGGAGCCAGCGGCACCGCCCCCAGCCATGACGCCAACGCCACACCAACAAGTCCGACCCTAAGCAGCCACCCCACCCGACCAAGCATCGAGGCCGCCCAAACCGACACGCCCAACGCACCGGTGAGCACCAGGGTGACACCGTCAAACAACGGCAACGGCAGACGAGACGCCCAACCAGCGACACCCCCAATCCACTGCACCATCAACATGGCGGGCCACTGCACCACAACAGCCCATGCATCAGGCAGCCAGGCCGCCACCACGCCAACACTGAGCCCCCACGTCATCACCGCACCAGCCGCCGGTCCCGCAAGAAGATTGGCCGGGATCGTCGACAACGAAACCGGGCCAAAGGTCGCCACCATGATGGGGGCCACCCCCACTTGGGCGGCCAGCGTGACAGCCAACGGCTCTCTCACAAACGCAGGGCCAGGGAGTCGATCTCGTAGCAGCGGACCGAGCAGCAAGATCGCGGCCGATGCTCCGACCGAGAGTCGAAAGCCAACACTGTCGACGAGGAACGGATCGATCATGATGAGTGCGGTCACGGCAAGGCACATCACCCGAATACCCGATGCTCGCCGCCCAGACATCACCGCCCATGCCGCAATGCCAGCGGTAACAGTGGCTCGGAGCACTGACGGCTCAAATCGGGTGGCCATCGCGAACACCACGAGCACCGCGACAGTCAACGCGAAGCGCCACTGCAATCTGAGGCGCCGAAGCAGCGGCCCCACGACGGCGAGCGCGAAGGCAACGTTCTGGCCAGACACTGCGAGAAGATGGGTCAGCCCTCCGGCCCGGAAAAGCGCACGCTGGGAGTCTGACTGAAATCGATCATCGCCAATCACCAGGCCGGCATACAGCGCGCTGTCGTCGTCAGCGAATGATTGGCTCCCTTGCCGCACCCACGATCGCAACGCCTCGGCTGGCCGCATCCACCAGACAACCCCTGACGAACGATGAGCGCTATCGATTGCGATCTGCCCGACAATGTGCCGGGTCCGGAGCCAGGGCGCATCTTCGATCGGACGGAGTCGGCCAGAGAGTTGCACTTGTTCCCCGGCAACAAAACCCGAAATATCAACGCTTCGATCCGCCACCAAACGGACCCGGCTTCCGTCGGCCAGCCGTGCTTCTGCGCTCCATCCGAACAGTCCAGGTTCTGGGTCGATGGTGAGGCGAACGACGCCAGCGAACTCGCCGGTCGTTGAAGGCCGGTACGCAGCGTCTGCCCGTGCCGACAGGCTGCTCGCAAGGACAAAGACCCCGCCGATCAATAGGACAGGCCGCTGGTACACGAGCACAATGACCGCCCCGCACATGGCAGCAATCAGTGGAACGGGAACTCCGAGTATGGCTCCGGCCCAGGCGGCCGACACAAAGACGACTAGCTGCCCTTCGGTCATTGAGCCACCACCGAATCACGAAGCGCTTCTAGTTTTGCGGGCCCAATTCCGGGGACAGACAGCAGATCGTCGACGCTCAAGAATGGTCCGTTGTCGTCCCGGTACGCCATGATCGCAGCGGCAGTCGATGGCCCGACCCCTGGTAACGCATCGAGCTGCTCGGCTGACGCCGTGTTGAGATTGACGGGCCCGCTCGAGTCGCCGGTTCCGCCTACCGCCGGCTGCGTCACCACCTCGCCTTCAACCGGAACCCAGATCTGCATGCCGTCAACCACTGGCGCCGCCAGATTGAGTCGATCGGGCTCAGCCTCGGGGAGCACGCCACCAGCGGTGGCTATCGCATCAACGAGCCTCGCATCTGCAGCCACTTGATAGACGCCAGGCCGAACCACAGCTCCCGCGACGTGGACGATCACCGGCGGAGGCAACGTGACAGGCGGAACCGTGGTGACGAGTTGAATCTGCGGGATCGACTCTTCGATTGGCGTCACCGATGCCGGACGGCCGCTCCACCATGCGATCCCAGCGACCAGTAGACATGCGGCGACTGTCAGACCGGCGACGACGGGCCGCCGACGCAGGTCGTCGAGTCGCCACAGGAGGTCGTCGACGCGCTCGACCAACGTCTGAGGCGGCTCGCCACGACTGGGAATCTTCGGTTCTATACCCACGGGGCCCTCGCAGTCGGACCTGGCCGTGTCGGCCATCATCCAGCGGTACTTGCGGAGGGGCAAACTCTGCCCGAGGGGTAATGCGAGCAGCTAGAACAGCTGAGTTGTGAGCTTTTTCCGCCACTGTGCCGTGGCGGGGTGTGCAGCTCCGAGCACCTCGAGAAGGTCGACGAACTCTTTCCGAGCATCGTCGTCGGCCTTTACGTTAGGCAGAAGTGAGGCCAGACGCGCCTCAATCTCGTCGTGTTCGCCTTTGGCTGTCTCGGCGCCAACTCGGGCGAGTGCAGCGATGAGGCGGACCTCTTCGGTCTCAGGAATACGACTCAGAAGGTCGAGCGCCTCATGATTGCGGTTGTCATCGACATACATCTGGCTCAACGCCAAGATTGCAGGCACGTTGCCCCGGTCGCCGTCAAGGACCTTCAGCAACGACTCTTCATCGCCCTGCTCCAACAAGGCCGCTTGGGCCAGATCTTCTTCTGAAGGTCCGAAGCGGCTAATGAATTCTCGGATCTTGTCTTCAGGGAGCGCACCGATGAACGAGTCAACGACCTGGCCCTTGTCGATCATGTGAACTGCGGGAATCGATTGCACTTGAAAGGCTTGCGAGATGCCTGGGTTCTCGTCGACATTAACCTTCGCCAAAATGACGTTGCCATTGGTCTCGTTGACGACCTTCTCGATGAGTGGCCCGAGGGTTTTGCACGGTCCAC
>JBBKWJ010000287.1:0-2836 GCA_037968895.1 Acidimicrobiales bacterium | reverse complement strand
AAATGGAGAACAAGCGCCGAGTGTCGCTCGGAGATCGGTCGACTGGCTTTATCGAGACTGGCACGGACTTCCTGGCTGCCCTAACTCGTCAGCATCTTCGGCGCTCGGATGTGCCGGCGCTGGACCACCGTGTCACTGTGTCAGGCCGCAGCAATAGTGGATCAGAACTCCAGAGTCGCCGTCTGACGCTCGATGCTCCAGCGAGGTCAATCGCGTCCCTCACGGCTGCGGCCGTCGGCGTACGTCTCGCAGGAGTTGACCTGGTGCTCGATGACACGGGAACCGTGGCGGCTGTCCTCGAAGTCAACACAACTCCCGGTCTGCACTGGCACTCGCTAGTGAATGGTGAACCATTCGACGTCTTCTTTGAGGTTATGAGGAGAGTCGCCGGCCAATGAAGCTGCGGGCCCAGTTCGCCGTATTTTGCATCGTTGGCCCTGGGTCATTAAGCCGCAGATAGGGGAGCGCTGGCCGCTTCATCGGCATCGTCGCCCACCTCAGCATCTCGCCCTTGGAGATCTGTCGCGCCGCTTTGAAATCGCCGAACGGATACCAATACCAGGCGTCTCGATCGGGTTGACCCAAGTCGACCGTCATTCCACGTGCCTGCTGATACACCGCTGTGACCAGGTCGATGCCGCTGCGCTGGATGAGTTCTGCTGCCGCAGTGATGCGATGATTGCATTCAATGAGCTTCAGCTGGCCGTCTCGCTCGTCGAGCTTGAACTCGACGTTGCCGATGCCTTCGAGGCCAAGGCCATCGAAGAAACGCCTACCTGCTTCAGCCGTGGACTCGAGGTGAATCATTTCATGGACCGTCGCTGGTCCTTCGTTCATCGGGTGACGCCGGTACACGCGTTTGGTGAACTCACCTAGAATCCGGCCATCCTGACGCAACGCGTAGTAGCTGCTGAGGAGCGCATCGCTCCCTGGCACGAATTCCATGACCATGATGCCCTGTGGCAGATCGGCGAGTTCGCGGACCCCAGCGGCCAATTCGTCAACGTTCGAGGCCCGAAGGAACTTGCGGCCTGTGCGGCTCGACAACTCGTAGGTCGCTCGTGGCTTGATCAGGACCGGGAATGTGACCTCGTCGATAAAGGTCTCGAGGTCTTCGGCTGATGACAAGGACCACTGCTTGGGCGTCGGAATGCCGATCTCGTTGGCGAGTTCAGCCGTTGTCTGCTTGTCGAGCATTGCCTTCAAGATGTCAGGCTTGATAAGCGACGGTAGATGAGACTTTTTGAGCTCGTCGTAGTGGACGGCATGGTACATAAGGCTCGGGTCGCTCAATGGTATGACGACTGACCCGCTCCATTTCTGGCCCTCGGACGCGAACCAGTCTTCAATAGCAGCTTCGGTTACTTCTTCGCCGAGTCGGGCGGGTAGGACCCCCCTAACTCGATGTGCCGGGGATCGATCTTCCGCAACGGTGACGACGCGGACGCCTTGGTCCACAAGGCATCGGGCCGCAGCAACGGCGTTGTCAGCGCCACCTACAAGAAGTGCGGGGGGCGCTGCTGTGTCATGATTGAGCGGTGTCAAGAATCTCCTCCGAGCATTTGAACGACTTTATGAGCAAGCTATTGATGGCGGGAGGTGCGTCCCGAAGCGAGGCCTCAACGGTTGCCGCAGTGTTGCTCTGGGCCGACGAACGTCAAAAGTTCCCGCAGGGGAGCATATGGGTTGAGGTGCTCACACAACGACTCCAGGCCGGATCTCTCCGATCTCCGGTGGATTCTGATGCCGATTCTCGAAATGGTGCGCTGGCGCTCGTCGACGCACAGATGGGTTTTGGCCAGGTCGCAGCGACCCGAGCAGTGAACCTTGCTGTTCAACTGGCGTCTGAGCATGGCGTCGGGTTTGTTTCGGTCAGGAACAGTAACCACTTCGGAGCGGCCGGATACTACGCCGGGCTAATGGCCGACCGGGGGTGTATTGGGATTGCGATGACCAATGCGTTCCCGAAGGTTGCGGCCGAGAGAGGGCGACGAGCGGCGCTAGGAACAAACCCGATCGCCTTTGCATCGCCGGTACAGAACGAGCCGACTCTCATTGCTGACTTCTCGTCTGGGAGTTTGGCTGGGTCACGAGTGCGTGAGGCTGTGAGTCGCAACGAACAGCTGCCCCCAGGGTTTATCGTGGATGCCAGCGGAGCGCCTAGCACCGATCCAAGAGTGCTCGATTCCGGCGGAGTCATGCTTCCCGCAGGAGGTCCAAAGGGCTATGGCCTGGCGCTGATGGTCGAGGTCTTGACATCATGCCTCGCTGGCGGGCCGAGCGGAGCTGACATCGGCTCTGTCTTTGATGTTGCAGGGAGCGCTGGACTCTCACACCTGATGATCGCCGTTAAGCCAACCGGCCTTGACTTCGGTGAACGAGTCGAGTCTTTGGGAACGTTTGTGCGCCAGTCAGGAGCTGAAGTGCGGTTGCCAGGCCAGCGAGGCCCCGAATTGTCAAGTGAGGCCCTTGCCTCTGGAATCGCACTACCAGAACAAAGCCGACTCGCCTTGGCGCGGACGGCAGAACACTTGGGCGTTGACATGCCTGAGGAGCTCCTTTGACCCTCGACACGGCGTGAGTACATTTCTTCATCTGCCAAGCGCGGACACGGAGTATGATCTGGGCGGTATCGACCGGTAGCGGGCTGGCCGACTAGGAGGGTAAGTTGGCTTCGTTATCTTTGGGGAGCGCTTTGCGGAGATCAGCAACTGTAAGAAGATCGTTGACTTTGTGGAGTCCAGCGACGAAGCGGACGAAGCCGCAGCGTGTTTCTACGAAGCTGCGATCGCCATTTGTTGCGTTCGTCATGCATCCGTTTCTCGTTCTGCTGACT
>JBBKWJ010000286.1:0-73694 GCA_037968895.1 Acidimicrobiales bacterium | reverse complement strand
GGCCGAGAGTTCTCGACGAGCGCTCTGGCCCCGCCCGTCATCCAGAGACCAGGCGTTGGGTTGAGCCCAACATGGGCTGGCTTGGCGTGTCCCCAGGCGGCCATGAGAGCGGCAGCACGGGGAAGGTCGTTGGCGGCGGCTTCGATGAGTTCAGGATGGACCGGCATGCCCGTTGCTGTGCCCATGAGCACCAGACCATTGACTGATTCGGGGTAACGGGCGGCGAGTTCGAGACCAATGAAGGTACCCATCGAGTGGCCAACGAGACGAACCGAGCCGAAGCCGGCGGCATCGATGAAGCGCTTCGTCCACTCGGCCATGTCGCCGATCGAGGTGAGTGGTACGCCTTCACTGCCTCCATGTCCCGGCAGGTCGACGGCAACAGCGCGAAACCCGCGGTAGGCCAGGTAGCGAGTTTGCAGCGACCAAACCGATGAGTCCATCCCGGCACCGTGGACGAGGAGGACGACAGGATCGTCACCCGTGAGTTCGACTCCGCCGGTTGCGGCGTGGGCGGTGAGACCGTCGACTGTGGTAATCATCGCTGGCTCGCCTTCAGGGCCCGGGAGAGATCTTCGCAGATGTCGGCCGGATCTTCGAGGCCAACGGACAACCGGACCAGGTCTTCGCTAATCCCTGCTACTTCGAGTTCGGCGGCAGTCATCTGACCATGCGTGGTGGACCCGGGATGAATGACGAGAGTCTTGGCGTCGCCGACATTGGCGAGGTGCGAGGCGAGTTGGACCGACTCGATGAACTTGCGGCCAGCGGCGCGCCCGCCCTTTACGCCGAACGAAAGAATTGAACCCGCGCCCTTCGGGTAGAGCCGCTTGGCGAGCTCGTAGTCGGGGTGGCCGGGAACGCGAGGGTGCTTGACCCAGGACACCGCATCGTGGGCCTGAAGCATCTCGAGGACAGCGTCAGTGTTTGAGACATGCCTGTCCATGCGAAGGCTGAGCGTCTCGACTCCCTGCAAGAGTTGAAATGCGTTGGCCGGGCTCATACACGCACCGAAGTCGCGGAGGCCCTCGGCCCTGGCCCGCATCCCAAGCGCGGCGGGGCCGAACTCTTCGGTGAACACGATGCCGTGGTAGCCAGCGTACGGCTCGCTCAGTGTCGGGAACTTGCCGGACGCCGCCCAGTCAAAACGACCACCGTCGACAACAGCACCGCCGAGGGCTACGCCGTGACCGCCGAGGAACTTGGTGACCGAATGGATGACAACATCGGCGCCGTGCTCGATTGGCTTCATGAGGTACGGGGTCGAGAACGTCGAGTCGACGACGAGCGGAAGACCGTTGGCGTGAGCAACGTCGGCAACGGCCCTGATGTCAAGCACCTCGATGCCGGGGTTGCCGAGCGTCTCGCCGTAGAGCATCTTCGTGTTCGGCTGAATGGCAGCGGCGAAGGCCTGCGGATCGCGAGGGTCGACAAAGGTGGTGGTGATGCCGAACCGGGGGAGAGTGAGCGCCATCATGTTGTAAGAGCCGCCGTAGAGATTCTTCGATGCCACGATGTGGTCGCCTGCACTCATCAGCGTGGTCACGGCCAGGTGTAGGGCCGCGGTGCCGCTGGCAGTACAGACCGCACCAACGCCGCCTTCGAGCGCCGCGATTCGCTCTTCGAGCACAGCGACGGTCGGGTTGGAGATGCGGCTGTAGAGATGGCCGGGAGACTCAAGGTTGAAGAGTGCCGCCGCCTCATCGGTGTCCGGGAACGAGTATGACGTCGTGAAGTAGATCGGCACGGCTCGAGCACCCGTGGTTGGGTCGGGACGCTGTCCCGCATGCAAGCTCAGGGTGTCGAATCGGAGAAAGTCTGGTTCCACCATGGCCGCGACGTTACCGGAGCAGCGGCCTCACTACTGATTTGAGAGGCGAGCTACTGCTTTGCTCGCCATTCGGCGAGGTTGGCGGCCTCGGCTGCGATCTGGGTCGAGTCGCCGTGACCGGTATGCACCACCGTTTCGCCAGGGAGGCTGAAGAGCCGATGCTCGATCGAGTCGAGGATCACGTCGTAGCTCGAGAAGGATCGTCCGGTGGCTCCAGGTCCTCCGTGAAACAGGGTGTCCCCGGAGAAGAGAAGGCCCTCGGTCGGCACGTAGAGGCAGCAGCCGCCGGGGGAGTGGCCCGGAGTGTGAAGGACGGTGATGTCGTCGCCGCCGACGCTCAGCGTTGCCTCGTCGGCGAGAGCGTCGTCGATACGGCGGTCGGGGTAGACAACCTCCCATAGCATCGCGTCGTCTGGGTGAAGCAGAATCGGTGCACCTGTTTCGTCAGCAAGCTCAGCGGCCGCGTTGATGTGGTCGTTATGGCCATGGGTGCAGACGATTGCCTTGAGCGAGCGGCCGCCGAGGCCTTCAAGAATTGCTTTGTGATCGTGGGCCGCGTCGATGACGATCGCCTCTGATTCGTCGCCCAGAATCCACACGTTATTGTCGACTTCGTAGTCGCCGCCGTCGAGCGAGAAGATTCCGGACGTAATAACGCGATCGAGACTAATCATTCACGCAGTATGGCAGAACTAGCCCCTGTTGGCCTTCGCCCGAATCGCGATGTCGAGGATGCGGAGCGACGAGAGCTCGGTGGCGAAGGGGTCTGTCGTGGCTGCAAGCGATCGCACTGCTTCCACCTTGGTCAGAAGGTCATCGTCGAGCGCAGACTTCCAACGACGCCAACAGTTATTGTCTTTGGGTGTATCCAGCGCGTGCCGAATTGTCTTGTCGTCGATCGCGCCGAGCTTTGGTCGTTTCGCGGCGATGAGCCTTGTTGCTTGCGCCTGGCCTAGACCGGCGCCATCTCGAAGGAGGGCGAGCAGGTCAACGCAACGGAATGCTGCGTTGACATGAGGCGCGCCAAGTCTGACATCAGTCGGGACGCCGGAAAGTGTCTCTGCGGTCAGCCAACGACCGTCGTCGCTCATAAGCCAGAGGCACGACCACGGATCGACGGCCTTGCCGAGAAGGGAGACGCGAACAAGATCGATTGCCTCAATCTGGTTAGGGTCGCTCATGTGTGCGAGCGTGTCGAATCCGCCTGCTGGTGAGGCCAGATGGTCTATCACGGCATCGGCTGCCTTCGTGATGCTACCCATTGCCTTCTTAGGATTTTTGCCGAACGTCGTTGCTGATTCCGAAGCCATACATAGTCCAATCGGCCTATTAAGAGAGATTGTTAGCGTCAGCTCGAAGGACTTCAACGACTTAGATTGTGACGACTGAGCGCAAAACCTCGCCGCGCTCCATCTTGTGGAATGCCTCCTCGACCTCATCGAGTGCGATGGTCTCCGACACGAAGCCTTCGAGATTGAGCCGACCCTGGAGATACAGGCTGATGAGCATTGGGAAGTCACGGTCAGGGAGACAGTCGCCGTACCAACTCGACTTCAATGTGCCGCCTCGGCCGAAGATCTCGATGAAAGGAAGTTCGATCGTCATTGTTGGGTTTGGCACCCCAACAAGCACGACCGTGCCCGCGAGGTCACGAGCGTAAAACGCTTGCTCGTAGGTCTGCGGAAGGCCAATCGCCTCGATCGCGACATCGACACCGTTGCCGCCCGTGAGTTCGCGGATCTTCTCGACCGCATCTACCTTTGTCGAGTTGATGGTGTGCGTTGCCCCAAATTGCTTGGCGAGTTCGAGCTTCCTGTCGTCAATGTCGACCGCGATGATTGTGGTAGCGCCTGCGATGCGCGAACCCTCGAGCGCTGCGTTTCCGACCCCACCGCAACCAAAGACAGCGACGGAGTCGCCGCGGCCGACCTGGCCGGTGTTGATGGCGGCCCCGATGCCGGCCATGACGCCGCAGCCGAGCAGGCCAGCGACCTCCGGCTTCGCTGCTGGATCGACTTTGGTGCATTGACCAGCAGCGACGAGGGTTTTGTCGCAGAATGCACCAATTCCGAGGGCGGGGCTGAGCTCAGTACCGTCGGCGAGGGTCATCTTCTGCGTGGCGTTGTGTGTGGCGAAGCAGTATTGAGGCTTGCCCTTCAGACACGAGCGGCAGTTGCCGCAAACCGCCCGCCAGTTGAGGATCACGAAGTCGCCAGGGGCGACGGTAGTGACGTCGTCGCCAACGGATTCGACAATGCCAGCTGCTTCGTGGCCGAGGAGGAAAGGGAACTCATCGTTGATGCCACCCTCGCGGTAATGCAGATCGGTGTGGCACACGCCGCAGGCCTGGATAGCGACGACAGCCTCGCCTGGTCCGACGTCGGGAATGATGATGGTTTCGACCGTGACCGGCTCGCCCTTGGCTCGGGCGATGACGCCCCGTACTTCTTGTGGCATGTTGCCCCTCTTCTTTCGGCGGTATTGCTGCAGTGTGGCAGAAATTAGGTAGCGGGGACCACAGCAGCGAGGAAGTCAATCAGGTTGCCAAACCTGAAGTCGGGCTCAACGTCAGCCGCCTTCGGTGTCGCCCCATAGCCGAGACGGTCTTGGCGACGATCAATCCAGCAGGTGGTGAAACCGTGTTCCTTCGCTGGCACGTGGTCGTGATAGAGACTTTGGGCGACGTGGAGGTGTTCGCTGGGGCTGTAGCCCTTGGCGGCGAGCGCATCACCCAGCGCCGCAAAATGCCGCTTCGCCGGCTTGTACGAGCCAACGTCTTCAGCCGTGATGATCGAGTCAAACTCGACATCGAGATGGTCGTTGCTCTGGCGGAATGAGATGTTGTCGACGTTCGACACGACGATGAGCTCGAAGTGTTTGGCGAGCGTATGGAGGCTCGCGACCGTGTCGTCAAACGGAAGCCACGAGCCGACCGACCGCGCAAATGCATACAGCTCGACGTTGGTCACCGGCCGCTCCAACTCGTGCGCGATACGTCGCATCGTCTCGGCGAGAACCTCGGGATACAGGCGAAAGGGCCTCTCGTTCTGCACCTTCGTCTCAAAGGCGCCAAAGAAGTTGATGAGCTCTTCGTCGTTTAAGGCAATGTGGTTGCGGCCGGCCCAAGGTCGGAGCGCTGCAGCGATACCGCTTTCCCAGTCGATCAACGTGCCATAGCAGTCGAAACTTAAGACTCGTAGCGCTGTGAAGTCGGTCATGTTTCGTCACCCTCGTGAGATCGATTGAGGAGATTCTAGGTCTCGTGTTGATGGACGGGGTGCGTCTGGTTAGTCTGTACTGCAATGAGACGAGCACACACCTTCCAACTCGTAGTAGTACTCCCGTAGCGCACGCTACGACATAGAAGCGTGCGCAAAGCCTTCCCTTCGGGGGAGGCTTTTCCAATTTTCCCACCAGAATCAAACAGTTAACAATACGACAACGGAGCCATTTCATGGGATCCCAGAAGCCAGACGACAATTCTCCATTGCGAATCAACGGCGCTCAGGCGTTGATCAAGAGCTTGGAGATGGAAGGTGTAGAGGTCGTCTTTGGCTACCCCGGTGGCGCGATTCTTCCTGTCTACGACCCGATTCTTGAGTCGCCGATCAAGCATGTGCTCGCTCGTCACGAGCAGGGCGCAGGCCATATGGCTGAGGGCTATGCCCATGCCACTGGGCTGCCCGGCGTTTGCATGGTGACCTCGGGTCCTGCGGCCACAAACGTGGTTACACCACTCGCCGATGCCTACCTCGACTCAGTTCCGATGGTCTGCATCACTGGGCAGGTTGGTCTTGCCGCCATCGGCACTGACGCATTTCAAGAGGTCGACACCACCGGCATCACGCGTTCGATCACCAAACACAATTTCCTCGTCACTAGGGCTGAAGACATCCCTCGCGTGGTTCGTGAAGCGTTCCACCTCGCCACAACCGGCCGCCCTGGTCCTGTGCTTATCGACGTGCCGAAGAACATCGTCGATGCGGGCAACCCCGACGCCTACTTCGACTGGTATTGGCCTGAGTCAGTCGACCTTCCCGGCTACAAGCCAGAGATGACACCGTCTGAGACTTCAATCGCCGATGCGGTTGCGTTGATGATGACGGCAGAGCGTCCCGTCTTGTACGTCGGCGGTGGTGTTCTGAAGGCTCGTGGCGCAGAGATCCTCATCGAACTGGCCGAGCTGACAAACATTCCAGTTGTCACGACGCTCATGGCGAGAGGGGCATTCCCCGACTCCCACGAGCTGTGCCTTGGCATGCCAGGAATGCATGGCAACTACACCGCAATCACCGCCATCCAGCGCTCCGATCTCCTCATCGCCATGGGTGCCCGCTTCGATGATCGGGTCACTGGCAAGGTCGGAGCGTTCGCTCCTGACGCCAAGGTGATTCACGTCGATATCGACCCGGCCGAACACGGCAAGGTCAGGCGGCCAGAGTCGTCTGTCGTCGGTGACTGCCGCATCTCGATGGAAATGATGGTCGCCCAGTTGAAAGCAAACGGGGCACCCGAGGCATTGGCTGATCACACGCCGTGGCGCCAGACCCTCTCGGGTTGGCAAGAGAATTATCCGGTCACGTACGAGCAGTCGGTCGATGGCGAGCTCCTTAAGCCCCAGTATGTGCTTGAACGGTTGCGAGACCTCTCGCCAAGAGACACCATCGTCGCGTCAGGCGTTGGCCAGCATCAGATGTTCACGAGCCAATACTGGCGGTTCGACACGCCCTATACCTGGGTCAACTCCGGTGGCTTGGGAACTATGGGTTTCTCCATCCCTGCGGCTATCGGGGCCAAGGCTGGCATGCCAGACCGGACCGTCTGGGCCATCGACGGCGATGGCTGCTTTCAGATGACGGCCCAAGAACTCGTGACCGCCACGGTCAGTAAGATCCCGATCAAAGTTGCCTTGCTCAACAACGCGTACCTCGGCATGGTTCGCCAGTGGCAAGAGATGTTCTACGACGATCGGTATTCCGAGGTATATCTCAGCCACGACATGCCCGACTATGTGAAATGGGCTGAGGCTATGGGTTGTGTCGCCTTCCGAGTTGAAGAAGTTTCCGAGGTCGATGCCATTATCGAGAAGGCCAATGCGATCAACGACCGGCCTGTCGTAATCGACTTCCGTTGCGTCGAAAATGAGAACGTGTTCCCAATGGTCACCGCCGGTGGATCGAATGATGATGTGCTGGTCGCCCCATCGCAGCAACCGATGCTCGACAAAGAACGTGGAGCAGCCAAATGAATCGACGACCTGAAGATCTTGCGCACCACACGTTGACCGTGAAGGTCGAGAACAAAGCCGGTGTTCTCGCGAGGGTCGCCGACCTGTTCGCTCGACGTGGTTACAACATCGTGTCGCTCGCCGTAGCCCCAATCCAGAACGAGAACTTCAGTCGCATCACGATTGTGGTCAACGCTGAGTCGGCGCCGCTTGAGCAGATCGTCAAACAGCTATTTAAGCTGATCAACGTAATCGAAATAATCGAGCTTCCGGCCGACAAGGCGATCGCTCGCGAGCTTCTCCTCGCCACGGTTGAGATAGCCGAAGACGATCGAGACGATCTCATCGAACTCGTCTCGCGCTACGACGCAACAATTGTCGCCGACGCACAAGAGATGGTCACCATCAGTCTTGAAAGCGATCCTTCGCTGGTCGAAGAGTTCGAGACGGCGCTCGAGCAATACGAAATCACTGAGCTCCAGCGAACCGGGGCGATTGCGCTGGCCAAGATTGGTCAGAACGTCCGCCGCGTCCACATCTGAGTCGAGTCGAATCACAAGCAAGCTGTTATCGTTTCTGCCGCAACAACCCATTACAGGAGTCAAAATCTCGTGGCCAACATTTACTACGAAGCCGACGCTGATCGTTCACTGATCGCGAACCGTAAGGTGGCCATCCTTGGCTACGGATCACAGGGTCACGCACATGCGCTGAACCTCAAAGAGTCTGGTATCGACGTACGAGTCGGGCTCCGCGAGGGGTCGTCATCAGTCGCGAAGGCGAAAGAGGCCGGCTTGTCCGTTCTCTCAGTCGCCGACGCCGTCGCCGAAGCCGACGTCATCATGATGCTGATGCCAGACACCGAAATGGGCGCCATCTACACCGAATCGGTCGCTCCAAACCTCAACGATGGCGACGCCCTCTTCTTCGCTCACGGGTTCAACATCCGCTTCGACCTCATCAAGCCATCGGCCAACGTCGATGTGTGCATGGTTGCACCAAAGGGCCCAGGCCACCTCGTTCGCCGCACCTACCTCGAGGGCGGCGGCGTCCCGGCGCTGATCGCAGTCGAGAACGACGCCACCGGTGATGCCAAGGGTCTTGCCCTTGCCTACGCCGACGCCATCGGCGGCACCAGGGCCGGAGTCATTGAGACCACATTCACCGAAGAAACCGAAACCGACCTCTTTGGCGAGCAGGCTGTCTTGTGCGGCGGCACAACCGCCCTCGTGCAGGCTGGTTTCGAGACGCTGATCGAGGCTGGCTACCAGCCTGAGGTCGCCTACTTCGAGTGCTTGCACGAGCTCAAGCTCATCGTCGACCTCATGTACGAAGAGGGCATTGCGGGGATGCGATACTCGGTGTCTGACACCGCAGAATACGGCGACCTCGTGAGCGGACCCCGCGTCATCAACGCCGACGTGAAGGCCACCATGAAAGGTGTTCTCACTGACATCCAAGACGGCACCTTCGCGAAGAATTGGGTTGCCGAGAGCCGTAGCGGTCGAGAGAACTTCCACCGTCTCGAGCAGGCTGGCCACGACCACCCAATCGAGATCGTCGGCAAGGAGCTCCGCTCGATGATGCCGTGGATCGCAGCCGGCAAGGCTTCAGTCCGTGATACCTCGGGTGGCCAGGGCTAACACGCAACAAACCTGACTGCTTTCTCAAGGAGTCGTTGCGCTGAGCCGATGAGGTTCTGTGCAACGACTCCTAACGTTTTCAGTAGCAGTGGCCCTCTTGGCATCGGCCTGTGGCGGCTCGACCGACGAGGCAACCCTGATCGAGGTTGACAATGGTGCGACGCCAGCAGCGCTCGCGTTTGACTCGTCAGCCAACGACTCTGGCAGCGGGGTAGACGCACCAGCTGTCATGAATAAGGTCGATATTCTCACGGCCTGTAGCGATGCGCTCAACGACTACTTGCTGACAGTCGAGTACACGACCCAGGCCGATATTGACGCCATCAAGGCTCAGATTGAGACCGAAGACTTGGCGTTGAAGTCAGCTTGCGAGCCGCTCAGTGACCTTGAGGCGATTGGTTTGACTCAAGAAGATCTGGTCAACCACATGTTCAGCGCACTTCCGCCTGAAGCACTCGGCGCGCTTGTGCAGCTTTCCGAGAGCCTCCTCGGCGCCAACAACTAAATAGTTCACGTACCTGGTACGTGAACTATTGGGGGCGTTCCCGGTGTTACGCGGGGGTGGTTTGGAGGCCAAGGGCCGCCATGGTTTCCGCATAGCCAGGATCGGCCTCAAGCTCCGTCATCCGGTGGATGAGTGACAACTTGGTTCGTCTGCGGAAGAAGTCTTCCCGATACACAATGCGCTCGCGTGCCGCAATGATTGGCAGCTCGGCTCGTAGTAGGTCGCTGTCACGAAGGGCCTCGTCGCCGAGCTGTGGGTCTTCGGCGATCCGATCAAGCACCTGGTGAGCGGTAAGGCCGTGACGACGCCACAACACGTGAGCGATCGACTCGGAGTGCTCGACCGTTGGCGCTCGATCAAGGCCAAGCGATTTCGCCCGGTCGAGGAAGCGCGTACGCTCCTCAGCCGATGGCTCACCGAACCAGTTGTCTGACTCGACCTCAAGCTTGATGCCAAGCCCGGTCAATTCTTCAATGACTTCTTCGCCAACATTGAGGCAGTCGGTTAGCTTGCCGCCGAAAATCGATACCACTCGGCGAGGCTTGTCGACCTCGACTGCGTGCTTCCGTGAGAGGGTCGTCCAATCAATTTCTTCGTGGTCGTCGCCGTCGTTGTCCACAACGAGGGGACGAACTCCGCATCGCTCCGAAATGATGTCGGCCTCGGTGAGGGGGTGTTCGAGGTCGAGGCGTTCGTTGATCTGCTCAAGCAGGAACGCCCGGTCTTGTGCTGTCACGCCCTCGTTCGGATCGTTTGTCCGTGTGTCGGTTGTGCCAATAACAGAGCGATGGGCCATCGGGATGACGTAGAAAAGGCGTTGGGTGTCGTCGAAGAACGCAAGAATTCGGTCGCCCGAGGTCAGCGCAGGGACGATGAGGTGAATTCCCTTTGAATAGACGATGCGGCTCTTCGTGGCGAGGTCGATTCGTGCGTTGAAGGCATCGACGAATGGGCCAGCCGCATTAACGACCGATCGCGCCTTCAATGTGAGTTTGTCACCACTGACCTGATCGGCCAGATCAACGCTCCAGAGTCCTCCGTCGTTTGGATCCCACTGCGCACCAGTGGCCTCGACGTAGTTGGAAACGGTGGCGCCGTCGTCGATGGCTGATCGAACGAACTGCCAGACGAACCTGGCATCGTTGTCTTTGAGATACGCATCGCCGTATTGGATTGCGGCCGAGGCGTTGTCGGTGTCGATGATCGGTTCGGTTTTCTCAATGGTCTTTGGCCGCAGATAACGGGGTCGCTTGGTCGCGAACATGCCGAGTCCCCAGTAGCCGAAAGTGCCGAGCGAGGCGAGCCAGCTTGGGAACGGCGATGACTTGTCGAGCGTTGCCAGGAAGTCGATCTCGGCCATCGATGTGGGATAGCTCTTCATGAGTCGGTTGCGCGAGCGACATAGCTTGAAGACAAGTGGGATCTCGTAGTTCTCCAAATACTTGAACCCGCCCCACACGAGGTTGGAAGATTCTTGGCTCGTCGCCGACGCGAAGTCGCCTTGCTCAATGAGCGCAACCCGAGCGCCCTTGGCCGAGAGGGCTGCCGCCGATGTCGCACCGTTGATACCGCCGCCGATAATCACAACGTCGAAGATTTCAGCGCCGAGTGCTGCGAGTTCTGCCGCGCGCCGGGTGGCAATTGCTTGATCCATCACGACAACGCTAGCTGATGGTTAGCGGGCTGCCTCAGGACTCGGACTTGACGCAGGAACTAGCCCCGGAGTCGATGAGATCGGACTGTTCGGTGGCTCCGACGAAGGTCCAGCTGTACTCGTTTGGTAGCAGCGAGAGCTGCAGGAATCCATGTGAATTGTTGTTGCGAACCGCCGATCCAGCGCGAGGTTCGGGTGAGAACTCGGTCAGCGGTGCGCCGCCGGTGCCGACAGTGATGTTGCGAATACCCCGATCGTCCGTCGAGCCATCCTTGCCGAGCCGGTCGAAGCGTTCATAATGGTGCGAATTGCCAACCAGGAGAAGATCGGTTCGTGCATCGTAGAGGAGGTCGTAGAGGGGACCGAGGCGGTTGATTTCTTGATAATTCGCAGACGAAGTGAATCGGGGGAGCTGCCAGAAGGCCAGGCGGCAGGCGTCTGGGGCCGCAGCGAGGGTCGCCTGAAGCCACTGATACTGGGGTGATCCCTCATCGCATCCTCCGACCTGGTCGCACTCAGAGTTCATTCCGATTATCTGCCAGCCGTTCGTTTCGAATGCGAACCAACCTGCGCCAGCAGCGCCGGCCGCCGGGCCGAACACCGAGAAGAACTCGGATGCTCCCGGAGTCTTGTAGTCGTTGTCGCCAGGAACGGCGTGGAAGCGATCGAGGTCGTCGCCGTAGAGCGGAAGGAAGCAGTTGGCGAAATCTTCGGCCGAGCCGTTTGGGTACGCGGCGTCGCCGACGAAGAGAATGTCGGCCTCAGAGGCATCGACGAGAGCCGCCACCTCGGCGTCTCGACCGCGGCAGTCGGCGGCGTCGCCAAATGCGATGAACTCCACAGGAACGGGAATCGTCGTCGTTGACTCGACCGGTTCTTCGCCCTCAGCTGCGATTGAATCGACGGTCTCGGATCCCGCCGTCTCATTGAGGTAGTCGTTGAGTGACTGACCGCAACTTGCGACGCCGAGGCAGGCGGCAACGGCGACGAAGGCGAATCGCGCGTGCCAGCCTCGTCGCCCAACAATAGTTTCCATTGGAGTGACGATAGACGTTGATGATTGAATGGCGGTGCCACCAGACTGGGGCTCGCACGAGTTCGGCGAACGACGATGGAGATCGATATGGGTGAGGTAGTACGTCTACAGCCAAGTGATGTTGATGGGGTTGCGATCATTCGACTTGAACGCCCGAAGGTCAACGCGTTGAACAGTCAGGTTGGACGAGAGCTGATCGAGGTCGTTGACGAGATCGAGGCCCGTGGCGACATCCGAGCCGTCGTCGTCTGGGGCGGCGAGCGCATCTTTGCTGCTGGTGCCGACATCTCAGAGTTTCCAATTGAGGGCGATTTTCGAGACCCCTCAGCAATGGTTGATCTGCTGAACGAGGCCAACTTCCGACTTGAGAATATGTCGCAGATCACAATCTCCGCCGTCAACGGCTACGCCCTCGGCGGTGGCTGCGAGCTTTCGATGAGCACAGATTTCCGTATCTGCGGCGAAGGCGCAGTGTTCGGCCAACCCGAAATTCTCCTCGGCATTATCCCAGGCGCCGGTGGCACCCAGCGGCTCACTCGCCTTGTCGGAGTCACGCGGTCGAAGGAAATCAGCTACACGGGCCGACAGGTCAAGGCAGAAGAAGCACTCGCCATTGGTCTCGTGTCTGAGGTTGTCGCAGACGATCAGGTTCTCGCCCGCTCACTCGAGCTTGCGGGCAAGTATGCGAAGGGACCGGCTGCGTTGGCCAACGTGAAGAAGGCCATCATGGATGGTCTGCACGTTTCCATCGAAGAAGCGATCGCAATCGAGAAGCGCGAATTCGTCGCCTCGTTCCAAACCGACGACGCAGTCATTGGCATCACCAGTTTCTTGGAGTCAGGGCCCGGCAAGGCGTCCTTCACCGGCCAGTGAGCGACCTATCAGCACAGTTCCCACCTGAAGGCGACCTCGGCGAGATTCTGATCGATGCGGCTTCGCTACAGACCAGGGTCGCCGAACTCGGGGCGGAGATCACTCGCGACCTCGCAGGCGAGGTGCCGCTTCTCATCGCGATTCTGAAAGGATCGGTCATCTTTGTGGCCGATCTCATGAGAACCATCGAGGGTCCGGTCGAAGTCGACTTCATGGCCGTGTCGTCGTACGGAAACCAGATGACCTCGAGCGGCATCGTAAAAATCGTTAAGGACCTTGATGAGAGCGTGTTCGGGAGGCATGTGATTCTCGTCGAAGACATCATCGACTCCGGGCTCACCATGAAGTTCCTGCTCGATCACATCAGCGCTCAGGGTCCGGCAACAGTTCGAACGTGCAGTTTGCTTGTCCGCGACGGGCGTCAGGCCGACGGAGTGCAGGTCGACTACACAGGGTTTTCAGTTCCAGGCGAGGCATTTGTGATCGGTTACGGTCTTGACGTCGCCCAGCGCTACCGGAACCTTCCATATATCGGCGTCTATACCGGCTCCTGAGCAGGGATACGTCGTCCATATTGCAAATCTTGATAAACCCGGGTGGTTTTGTCATGAATTAGGCCGTAGTGTGCGTTCTCAACGAATTTCACTTTCGAGGAGTACACGATGAGCGAGCAAGACTGGGGCTTTGAGACCCGCCAAATCCACTCAGGGCAGGTTGCCGATCCGACGACGGGCGCGAGGGCCGTGCCGATCTACCAGACGACGGCCTATCAGTTCAAAGACTCGGCGCATGCCGCCAATCTGTTTGCGCTCGGCGAGCCCGGCAACATCTACACCCGCATCATGAACCCGACCCAGGGCGTGCTCGAGACCCGTGTCGCAGCTCTAGAAAACGGCTTGTCGTCGACGGCCGCCGGTGTGCCGGGGGCATTGGTCGTGGCTTCAGGCCAAGCCGCCGAAACGCTCACAATCATGAACATTGCCGAGGCCGGGTCGCACATCGTTGCCTCCGCGGCCCTCTATGGCGGTAGCTACAACCTCCTTCACTACACGCTGCCGAAGTTCGGGATCACCACCACGTTTGTTGAGGATGCCGACGACCCAGAGCAGTGGAAAGCGGCGGTTCAGCCGAACACCAAGCTGTTCTACGGCGAGTCAATCGGTAACCCGAAGAACAACGTGCTCGACATCGAAGCCGTCGCCGCCGTCGCTCACGACGCTGGAGTGCCGCTTGTCATCGACAACACTGTGGCGTCGCCATACCTCATTCGCCCGCTCGAGTGGGGCGCCGACATCGTCGTCCATTCGGCTACCAAGTTTCTCGGTGGTCACGGAACCTCGATCGCGGGCGTCATCGTTGACGGCGGCACCTTTGAGTTCTCCGACGCCGAGCGATACCCCAATTTCAATGAGCCAGACCCGAGCTACAACGGCCTTACCTATTGGCCAATGCTCGGCCACGGTTCGTTCATTGCGAAGGCCAGAGTGCAACTACTGCGCGACTTCGGCCCTGCGGTCAGCCCTTTCAACGCCTTTCAGGTCATCCAAGGCATCGAAACACTCTCGCTGCGGATGGAGCGTCACTTGTCGAACGCCCAGACGGTCGCCGAGTGGCTGAACGCTCGTCCCGAGGTCGAGTCGGTTAGCTATGCCGGTCTGCCTGATTCGCCGTGGCACGAGACGGCCAAGAAGTATGCGGGCGGCCGTGGGTTCGGATCGGTCCCGTCGTTCGTGCTCAAGGGTGGCCGCGAGGCTGGTGTGCAGTTTGTCGAAGGACTTGAGCTGCATAGCCATGTCGCCAACATCGGTGACGTGCGGTCACTCGTCATTCATCCAGGTTCAACCACTCACAGCCAGCTCACCGAAGACGAACAACGAACGGCTGGCGTCGAGCCAGGACTCATCAGATTGAGCGTTGGCCTCGAGTCGATCAACGACATCATCGCCGACCTCGAAAAGGGTTTCGGGGCAATCGGATAGGGTGTTGGCGTTCGCGTGCCGTTGGCGCGTTGCTGACTCAAATCTAGGAGCCCCAAATGCCTGTATGCCCAGAAGTTGACGGATCAAGCCCTCGTCAAACCAAGTTCGATGGCGAGTTCCCGATGTGCATCGACGTGTCGAAGCGTTACACCGCCGAGATCGTTACCAGCATGGGCACCATGATCGCCACGCTCGATCCAGCAGGGGCGCCAAAGACGGTCAACAACTTCGTCAGCCTCGCTCGTTACCACTACTACGACGGCCTCATTTTCCACCGCGTCATCCAAGGCTTCGTGCTCCAGGGCGGTTGCCCTGAGGGTTCAGGCCGGGGCGGACCGGGCTACAAGTTTGCCGACGAGCTGCCAAAGCCTGGCCGTTACGAGCTGGGTTCTTTGGCGATGGCTAACGCTGGGCCAAACACCAACGGCAGCCAGTTCTTCGTCATCAGTGGCCCAAGCGGACAGGGCCTTCCCCCGGCATATGCGTTATTCGGGAAGGTAATCAAGGGCCTAGATGTTGTTGATGCCATCGAGAAGGTTTCAACCGGTATGGGCGATCGACCAAAGACTGACGTGGTCATTGAGTCGGTCACCATCACCGAGGCAGGAGATGAGTAAGTGGCACACGAAGTAGATCTCGCAGGGCTCAAAGAGCGCCTGACCCCAATCCAGTTTGCGGTAACGCAAGATGCGGGCACCGAACGCGCCTTCACCGGCGAATACTGGGACGTCTGGAATGACGGCACCTATCACTGCGTGGTTTGTGATCAGGAGCTGTTTGACTCGTCGACCAAGTTCGATGCCGGCTGCGGCTGGCCGAGCTTCTCAGAAGCAAAGGCCGCTGGACTCATCACCGAGAAGCGCGACGTAAGCCACGGCATGGTTCGTGTTGAAACGGTGTGCTCGGGCTGCGGGGCTCATCTTGGCCACGTATTTCCTGACGGTCCTACCGAGACCGGCTTGCGGTACTGCATGAACTCGGCGTCGCTGAGGCTCGCTCCCGTCGAGGGAGAAGACGCCTGAGTCGTTTTCGGCCATAGTTTGCGGAAATCGGGAGTCGTTCGCGTAAAGACGTGCGAGGATGCAATTTCATTGTTGTCTTCTCCTAGGAGTGAGTAATGGCTGACCGCCGTATCTCTGCTCGCATCGCTGCGATTTCCCCTTCCGCAACTCTGGCCGTTGACGCCAAGGCGAAGGCCCTAAAGGCGGCGGGTGAACCCGTCATCGGGTTCGGCGCCGGTGAGCCAGATTTTCCGACCCCTGACTACATCGTCGAGGCTGCAGTTCTGGCGTGTCGCGACCCGAAGAGTCACCGCTACTCGCCCGCCGGCGGCCAACCCGATCTGAAGGCCGCCATTGCAGTCAAGACGATGCGCGATTCCGGCTACGAGGTCGACCCTGCGCAAGTCGTTGTCACCAACGGTGGCAAACATGCGGTCTACAACGCAATCGCAGGCGTCGTTGACCCGGGCGACGAGGTGCTCATTCCGGCGCCGTATTGGACCACCTATCCCGAGCCAGTTCGTCTCGCTGGCGGCGTTCCCGTCACCGTCGACACCAACATCGAGGGCGGATTCAGGGCCACCGTAGAGCAGCTTGAGGCTGCTCGAACCGATCGAACCAAAGCCCTAATCTTTGTCAGCCCCTCTAACCCGTCGGGCGCCGTTTACTCGAAAGAGGAGATCATCGCCATCGGCGAATGGGCTGTCGAGCACGGCATCTGGGTGCTCACCGACGAGATCTACGAACACCTCACCTATGACGGTGTCGAGTTTCATTCGATGCCAACTCTCGTGCCGGCGATCGCCGATAAGTGCATCGTCCTCAACGGCGTCGCCAAAACGTACGCGATGACGGGCTGGCGAGTTGGCTGGCTCATCGCGCCGCCCGACATGGCAAAGGCACTCACCTCGCTCCAGTCACACCAGACGTCAAACGTCAACAACGTCGCCCAGGCCGCAGCGCTCGCCGCGGTCTCGGGAAACCTCGATGCCGTGATGATGATGCGAGAGGCGTTCGACCGTCGCCGCAAGACTATGCACCAGATTCTCTCCGGCATGCCCGGCGTCGAGTGCTTGTCGCCTCAGGGCGCGTTCTACGCATACCCGTCGTTTGAAGGTGTGATGGGCAAGACCTTCCGTGGGGTCACCGTCGAAAGCACGGTGCAGTTGGCTGACCTCATCCTTGACGAGGTCAAGGTTGCATTCGTCCCCGGAGAAGCCTTCGGCACACCCGGCTACGCCCGGTTCTCGTTCGCGCTTGGCGACGACGACATGGGTGAGGGCTTGAACCGAATCGCCGACTTCCTTGCTGAGGGCTAGTTCGTGACATCGCTGCCATACGGATCTTGGCCATCGCCAATTAGTGCTTCCCTTGTTGCCTCTGGTGCAGTCGGCCTCGAATCAGTCGATGTCCATGGGGATCGCCTGTTCTGGTCAGAACGTCGGCCCGAAGAAGGCGGCCGCGTCGCAATCGTGCGTTCCGTCGGCAGCGACCCATTCGAAGAGGTACTGCCCGCCGGCTTCGCCGCTCGTTCGCGAGTCCACGAGTACGGGGGTGGCGCATGGTGGCTTGGGCGCAGTCACCTCTACTTCGTCAACTGGGATGACCAACGCGTCTACCGAGTTGGCATTGACGGCGGCGAACCCGAGTCGGTGAGCCCTGAACCAGTCGAGCGCCATGCGTGGCGTTTCGCTGACGGCGTCGAAACCGTAGACGGGTCGCTGATCTGCGTCCGCGAAGATCACACGCCCCTTGCTGACAAGGCGGCTGCTGGCGAAACGGCTGTAGTCGAAGCTCGCAATGAGATAGTTGCCATGCCAGTGAATGGCGAGGGCGAGATTGTCGTACTCGCGAGCGGAACAGACTTCGTTGCGGCCCCTCGGATTTCGCCTGACGGTCGCTGGCTGAGCTGGCTTCGCTGGAACCACCCTCAGATGCCGTGGGACGGAACTGAGCTGTGTGCGGCTCCGATATTTGACGGACCTCGCCTCGGCAACGTGCACGTGGTTGCCGGCAACCCGAATGAGTCGATCATCCACGCCAATTGGCACTCCGATGGACGCCTGATCTTTTCTTCTGATTCAAGCGGCTTCTGGAACCTACGCTGCTGGTTGCCTGGCACCCAGACTGTCGCCGACCTGACGAGCTTCACTGCGGCTGAGGTCGGCGGTCCTCCTTGGACGCTCGGTGGGCAGGCGTGGCATGAGGCATTAGACGGTTCGCTTGTCGCGATTGTCACTCGCGATGCGGTTGACGAACTCGTCCTTATCAAGTCGGACGGAAGCCAGTCGACGATCCGGTCGGGCTACACCGCTTTTTCGAGTTTGACCACGACGAAAGACGGCACTGCGATTGCCATCTGCTCGTCGGCCACCGGCATGCCAGACATCACAGAGTTTCACTTGGCAACCGGCGCCAATCGAGTGAGGCGACAAGGCGAAGACCTCGGTGTTGCCAAAGGCTGGTTCTCCGAACCTGAAACATTCGACTTTGTGTCGGCGAACGATCGACCGAGCCATGCCTTCTACTACCCGCCAGCTGGCGAGCAACTCACTGGAGTCGAAGGAGAGTTGCCACCATTGATTGTGGTCGGGCACGGTGGCCCCACCGCTCACTCTTCCCCCCAGCTCAACCTCAAGATCAATTACTGGACCAGCCGTGGCTTTGCGGTCGCCGACGTTAACTACGGCGGTTCGAGCGGCTATGGACGGGTCTACCGCCAGTTGTTGCAAGGGAACTGGGGCATCGTCGACGTCGAAGATTGCATTGCCGCCGCCCAACAGCTCGTCGTCGCGGGCAAAGTCGACGGGTCTCGCTGTGCGATCCGTGGTAGCTCGGCTGGCGGTCTCACGGTGCTGCTCGCACTGGCAACGTCTGAAACATTTAGCGCAGGGGCCAGCCTGTACGGCGTTGCCGAACTAGAGGCGCTTGCCACCGACACACACAAGTTCGAGGCGCGCTATCTCGATGGGCTTATCGGTCGCTATCCCGAAGACAAGGCGATCTACGAAGCTCGTTCGCCGATCAACCACGCGTCGAAGATTTCGGCCCCGCTGCTCGTGATGCAAGGGCTCGATGATGAGGTCGTGCCGCCAAGCCAATCGGAGGCGATCGTCGCCGCCGTCGCCGATAGTGGTTTGCCGCACGCCGCCATCTACTTTGAAGGCGAGCAGCATGGCTTCCGTAAGGCGGAAACGATTGTTCGCTCGCTCGAGGCTGAGCTTTGGTTCTACGGTCGAGTGCTCGGGTTCGAGCCCGCCGACGTCATCGCTCCAGTCGAAGGCGCCGTCGGGCTTTAAGGTTCACAAATCAATAGGGGTCCTGGTGTGAAGTTTGAACCAATAACTCGGCCAATTGGCGCCCAGGTTTTCGATGCCGAATTCGGCGAATCAGTGAGCGCCGCAACCTCAGACGCCTTACATGCGGCACTCATGGAGCACCAGGTATTGGTGATTCCCGATGCCAACCTTGCCCCAAAGGCAATGGCCGCGCTTGCCGAGTCATTCGGGCCCCTTGGTTTGCGCCATCACAGCTACGTCACCCACGAAGAGTGCGACGACATCGTCGTGCTCGATTGGCATGGCGACATGAAGCCTGATGCCGTCGAATGGCACGCCGACATGACCTATAAGGCCGCCCCTCCCTTCGCAACGTTCCTCCAGGCCCAGGTTGTACCGGACGCGGGCGGCGACACGCTGTGGGCGTCGATGTACGCCGTGCTCGACGACCTACCTGCGGGACTTCGGGCCGACCTCGAAGGCCTCGAAGCCGTGCATGACATGGGAGCCTTTCGAACCGGTGCCTACCGAAGTGGCGGAGCAGAGGGACTGGAGAAGGCGATGACCGATGCCGGAACTGCGGTCCACCCAATGATCGCTCACCACCCCATCACCGGCCGCCCCTATCTCAACGTGAGCGAGTCGTTCACGCGCTGGATCATTGGGATGTCGGCCCCCGAGAGTGCCCGGTTGCTCACTATTCTGTTCGAGTTCATCAACCGGCCTCAGTTCCACATGCGCCTTCGCTGGCGCCCCGGCACGCTTGCGATCTGGGACAACTATGGAACCCAGCACTACGCCGTCGCCGACTATCTTCCCGACCGTCGCGTGATGCACCGAGTAGTGGCGACAAGCGACCGGCGCCGCTAACACCGCGGTTCGTCGCCAAGCGCACGCTTCTACCACGCCGTGAGGTGTGGGTAGTCAGTAACGCCATTGGCATGGCCTTGCCTCCACCCGGTCAGGGGAGGCTGGTCGAAAACGCTCCGGTTTGTTGGTCTCGGCTCAACACGATCTGGCCGAGGTGGAGCATCGTGTGATGTCGTCGACAGACAAGTCCAAGATTCGGTTCTTCAGTTTTTCCGCCATTCGATCTCTCGACTAAGTGATGAACAATCGCAGTCGTTCCTCGGCTGCGCCCCGTCTCTTACCGCCTTTTTGCTGGCGCAAAAACGCGCCGAGTCTCAGGCGGGCACGTTTCGGCGCCCCAGCGCCGAAAGGTGAGTTCGAGCGGAGCGAGATACGGCGTCGCACACCAGCATTTCAATCACTGCTGGCGGCAACTGGCCCGAACGATGCAGCTCGCTGCGTAAATCCTCGAGTGACCATTGCTTACCGACACCATCAATAATCCCACCCAGCGTTGCGATATCGATCACCGCATCAATCTTGGTTCTGCGGTCACTCCCTGCTCCACTGGCACTGGTCGAACCTTCGTCATCCGCGATGCCGGTGATTTCGCCCGTGAGGTTTTCGATCAGGGTGTCTGCCTGCCGTTGTCGTAGCGTGCGGGGTTCTACGACTCCGCTAGCCGGGTCAGGCGTGGAGAAAATCCCGTCGAGGAACACTTCGCCCATGTGACCAGGAAGTGAGAACGACCCGGTGACAGAACCACTGAGCGTCGATTGGGCGCAGATCGAACGCCGCTCGAATTCTTTCTCCACGTCATCGGAGCCGTTTTTCGTGATCCGCCATTCCCATTGCTTCACCAGGCGGTTGAACGAATCAACGTCACGGCCAGGGATGGCATCCAAAAACTGCTGTTCAATGTCAGCGAACTCTTCGCGGTGTGAGCGCCAAGCCGAGGCCAATGCGTCGGCGTGTCCGAGACTGATCTCGCCAGGTGGGGAGCAGCAAGTGAAAGTTGGTACGCGGAGGGTTTTGGAGCGCAGCGAGAAAAGGCGGAGAGTGCGGAAGCCCGTCAGGGCTGACGAACGGCTCGGTGAGCGACATAACGCGTGTCCGCGGTGTACAAAGCCACAAGTTGGCCAAGTTTGGAGCGCAGCGAGAAACTTGCTGAGAGAGGAGGCCTCAAGGCCGACGAACGGCAGCGGCCCAGAGTTCGAAGAGTTCGCGTTGAGCTTGTTTCGCACCGCTGGTGGTCACGGGTAGATCGCCAACGCGAGCCAGTACTGAGGCCAGATCGTCGATCACTGTTTCAGCGTCCGGTTCGCAGTTTTCCGTGTGTGCAGCGACCTGCACTGGTGAGTAGTTCATGAGTAAACACTACTTAGGGGGTGTGACAACGACCGGTGCGTTTTGCCTGGTCAGAAAAGAATTTTGAAGAATTTCTTTGAGGCGTTAGAGGTCGTGCGTTGCGAGGAACAAGCGAATCTCGCGGACAACGTCGTTGGTCGCCTCACGATGAGGCCAGTGGTCAACTCCATCGAGTTCGACGATCGTTGTTGGCCCGGTGACGCCGTCGGCAAGGCGCTCAACTTGTCGCCACGAGCCGTAACTGTCGTCGGTGCCTTGAATGGCGAGCACCGGGCATTCGACTGCACTGAGGTCGTCGTCGATCGCCCACGTGCTGAATCGGTCAGAGACCCACACTCCCGACCAGGCCTCGAAGGTTGCGTCAACATCAGCGTGATGTCGGGCGAGACCCCTTCTTAGCCCGTCGGCAAAACCCGCTCGCAAACGCTGGATCGCGGTCACCGTGACGGGTTCGAGGAAGGTGTGAGCGGATATCGAGACGATGCCGGTAATGAGCGGGGCTGTGGCGCCGCCAATGACGGCGGGATACAGCAAGCTGATCGAACCGCCATCGGAATGCCCGATGAGGATCACCTCGGTAAGGCCCTCGGACCGCAGGAGGTCGGCAAGCGCAGCAGCCTCGCGGTGCATGAAGTCAGCACCCCATGGTCCAGGGTTGGCCGGCGATTCGCCATACCCCAACCGGTCGTAGGCCAAGACCCGCCGCCCGAGTTCGTCAGCGAGTCGCTCCGGAAACGATCCCCACGACGACACCGATCCCAAACCTTCGTGGAGTAAGACGATTGGCGTCAGCGGGTTGGCGTCATCGCCGAACCAGACTCGATGCAACATGGCCGCAATCTAGCACTGGGGTTCGACCGGGCCCGATTGGCGGCGATCGGAGTCGTCTGAGCACAATGTCGGGGTGCGTCTTCCTGAACCCTTGTTTGTGTCATCAACCGATGGCGTTGAAGTGGCTACCTACGATTTTGGTGGCGAGGGGCCTCTCGTCGTCTTGTGTCATGCCACTGGGTTCTGTGGCGGAGTGTGGGCGCCGCTGATTGAGACGCTGGCGGGGGAGTATCACTGCGTCGCCTTTGACCTTCGGGCCCACGGCCAGACTCTTCTCCCTGACGGCGTCGAGTTGGTGTGGAGCGGCATGGCCAACGACCTTCTAGCGGTCATCGACAAGTACAGCGACGGCGGCCCCGTGAGAGCGGTGGGCCATTCGATGGGCGGCGCCGCCATAGCGCTCGCGGCCGAGATGAGGCCATCGCAGTTTCTAGCGGCATGGGCCTTTGAGCCGATCTTGTTTCGGCGAGGCAAAGTCGACGCGGGGAGCGACGCTCCTGGAATTGCTCAAGGAGCGCGGAAACGGCGGCGCAACTTCGCTTCACGGGCCGACGTATACAAACGGTATGCCTCACGACCACCCCTGAGCTTGCTGGCCCCAGAGGCATTGCAGGCGTACGTCGATCATGGCTTTGTCGATATGCCAGACGGCAGTGTTGAGCTTCGGTGCACACCCGAGAACGAAGCAAGCGTTTTTGAGCACCACAGCGCCGGGGCGTTTGAAGCGGCCGGAACGGCGCAGTTTCCCTTTGCCATTGCCGCGAGCGGTGATGGGCAGCCACCGGCCACGATGACGTACGCCGCGGCCGAGGCATACGATCACCTCACACTGGTCGAGTACCTCGATCTCACCCACTTCGGGCCGTTGCAGGACCCTGTGCGAATTGCAGACGACATCCTCAAGTGGTTTGCGAGCCAAGCGACTACTCGGCCTCGATGATGACTCGCTCGTCCGGCTTGGCTTTGAGGACGCGGTCGACGTAGTCAATGACAGCAGTATCGATGCCAACGTCGGCCCCGGCAGCCTCTGACATGAACCACAGGTGATCGAGGATCTGGTGGTAGAGCTCGGCGTCGTAGAGTTTCGACCGAAGCTCGGCTGGAATGGCGTCGAGTGTCGGGTGGTAGCGCTCCACCAACCAGCGATACGCCTGCATGGCGGATGGGAGGTCGACCCCCTCACGTTCGGCTAGCCATGCGCCGTAGCCATACAGGGCGCTAAGAAGTCGTCTGGCTTGGTTCTCTTGCGCCGAGATGCTCGTCAGCTTCATGAGCTCGCGTCGGTGGTGACCTTCTTCAACGACGCGAGGGCTGAACTCGACACGACGCTTTCCCTCTCGCTCAACAATCTGAAGTTCAATAGTGTCGAAGCCAAGTTCATTGAGATTGTCGAGCCTGCGCTGAATCTGCCATAACTCGGTTGAGTCGACGATTTCGGTCTTGGTCAATTCGTTCCACAGCTGGTCGTAGCGAACTTGCAGAAGCTCGACAACCTCGATCGGATCGATGTCTTTCCTGAGCTTGCCCATGCTCTCGAGTTCGAAGAGCCCGCCCGCAAAGTTGTCGGTCGCGATCGACAAATCGAGTTCACGCTGGCCGCTGGAAAGTTCGTCATGGATGGCCGATGTCTCGGTGTCGACGATGTAGGCCATGAGGGCACCTGCGTCTCGCCGAAACAGTGCGTTGCCGAGCGAACAATCACCCCAGTAGAAGCCATTGAGGTGAAGACGAACGAGCAAAATGGCGAGCGCGTCGACGACGCGAAGGTGTAGTGACGCCGAAGCCTCACCAGCAAAGAGATGTAAGTAGGGCAGTGAGTACGAGAGGTGCCTGGTGATCAGAATTGAGTCAAGGTGATCACCATCGGCCGACACACGTTCAGTAACGATGCCGACAAGTCCAACGACGGGCAGATCGGCCTCTTGGAGGAACTCGAGGTTACGATATTCGAGCTCTGCAAGGCGACCAGGTAGCTCCTTTAACGCAAAAAATTGACCTCCGTGACTGATGAATCGGACCACGTGGCGGTGGCGTCCTCTTGGTAGCCGAACGGCTGTCTCGTCTGGCCACTGATCGAGGGGTGTTGTCCAGTCGAGGTTGAGAAAGTCGGGCGACGGCTCGATCGATGTCTTTAGGGTGAGTGCGACCATGTACAAGACGCTAACAACCGATCTGGACGGCGCCAGCCATAGCGGCCAGACTCTTCAGATGATTCGCCAGCTCCCTGACGCCCCTGGAACGATCGATCCCGAACCATTCGCTGGCCCTGACCACCCAATGCGGAAGGTCACTCGGCGAGTCGCGTTTGATGGCTCGTGGGACAAGGATAGGGCCCGCAAAGTTGGTGAACTCTTCAATTCGATGGCGGCCGAGTGGGGTAAACGGGCTGATGAGCCTCGAGCGGCTTCAATCGTCGACGGAATTGAACGCGGCGGGGTTCCCCGTGACGGCCAATGGCTTGAGCTGGGATCTGGCACCGGGGCGGGGACAGCGGTTCTGCGAAAGGCAGGCATCAACGTGGTGGCTCTCGATCTGGCCAGGCAAATGCTCGAGCACGCCGACCCAAACCTCGCACCCCAGGTCCAGGGGGATTCGTCGCAGCTGCCCGTGCGGAATAGCTCGGTTGATGCGGTTCTTTGCGTCAACATGCTGTTGTTTCCCAGCGAGGTTGATCGGGTTCTGAACGATACGGGCGTCCTGATGTGGGTCAATTCGCTTGGCGACCAGACCCCGATTCATCTGCCACCAGAGGATGTGCTCCGTGCGCTACCAGGCCGCTGGACTGGCGTGACTGCGAGGGCAGGGTCCGGCTTCTGGGTCGTCGCCTCCCGGGCAAAATAGCGTCGCTCTCTACTAGTTTGTTGAAAGTGGTCGATGTCGTAGCGGTGTCTGGCTCAACGGGGTAATCCTTACCCAATGGCTCGTATTTTGGTTACTGAGGAAATCGCTGATGCTGGACTCGACCAGCTGCGTTCTGCTGGTCACGACGTTGACGTGCAATTAGGGCTCGACCCTAAGCAGCTCGTCGGCGCAGTGAAGGGTGCCCACGGCCTCATCATTCGAAGCGCAACCACTGTCACCGAAGAAGTTCTTGCTGCGGCTGACGAGATGGTCGTCATTGGCCGAGCCGGAGTTGGTCTCGACAACGTCGATGTTGATGCGGCTACCAAGGCCGGAGTCATGGTGGTCAATGCACCACAATCGAACGTGGTGTCAGCCGCCGAGCAGACGATGGCATTGATCCTGGCCCTGGCTCGCAACACTCCTCAGGCCAGCGCGGCACTTGCTCTAGGGCGCTGGGAACGGTCAAAGTGGACAGGTATCGAGCTCCAGCACAAGACGCTTGGCATTATCGGCCTTGGTCGAATTGGCAAACTGGTCGCCCAGCGAGCGCTGGCCTTCGACATGAAACTCATCGCTTACGACCCATACATTTCCGCCGATCGAGCTGGTCAGCTCTCGGTCGAACTCGTTGGTTTAGACGAGCTCGCCAAACGGTCAGACATCGTGACGGTCCATGTTGCGAAGACTCCAGAAACCATCGGGCTTATCGGGGCCGATTTCTTAAGCAAGGCCAAGGACGGAATTCGGATCATTAATGTCGCACGCGGCGGCATCGTTAACGAGTCCGAACTATACGACGGCATCATCTCCGGCAAAGTTGCTGGCGCCGGTCTTGACGTATTCGACTCTGAGCCATGCACCGATTCGCCGCTCTTCTCGCTGCCTCAGGTTATTGCGACACCGCACCTTGGGGCTTCAACCGTAGAGGCCCAAGACAAGGCCGGCGTCACGATCGCAGGCCAAGTAGCCCTTGCGCTCGCTGGTGACTTCGTGCCGTTCGCCGTCAATATCGACGCCGCCGAGGTCGCAGAGGCCCTGAAGCCATACTTGCCTCTGGCCGAACAGCTTGGGGCGATCTTTGCCAGCATCGTTGGCACGTTGCCCACTGACATCGAGGTCGTATTTGAGGGTGACATTGGTGGGTTCGACAACCGCTTGGCAACACTTGCTGCGATCAAAGGCATGCTGAGCGTTTCAACCGACGATCCGGTCTCCTATGTCAACGCCAATAGCATCTTGGCCGACCGTGGTATCAGCGTCGTGCCAGTGCAGTCGTCGACACCGAACGACTTTGTCAATCGCCTTGCGATCAGGGGCGGCGGACGCCGTATCGCCGCAACCGTCATGGGTCGACGAGACGAAGCCCGTCTGGTTCGCCTCGATGCGTCGATTATCGACATTCCACCGGCTGACAACATGCTCGTCGTACGCAATGACGACCGGCCTGGGGTCATCGGTATCGTTGGAACATTGCTCGGTGATGCTGGCTTCAACATCGACAACATGGACGTCGGCCGCACCCCGACCGGCCACGGCGCCATCATGGTCATCTCGGTTCGTGAGCCGATTCCCGACTCAATCGTTGCGGCCTTGGTCGCGATCGACGGCATCAGCAGCGTCGACCGCGTGCGCCTGGGTTAGCTAAAGGCGGTCCAGCTGAGTTCAGCCAGTCCGTCGAGGGCATTGACCTTAAGGCCAGCGTCGGAGACGGTGTAGACCTTGTTGTCGATGACAATGGTCCGACGAATCTCGGCTTGATAGCTCCAGCAGTATGGCTCACCTTCGGCCACCGGCTGTGTCTCTATCAGAGCGGCCTCAGCGTCGTCGGATTCAAGTGGTTCTGGTGCAGGCACCATTCCGTCTGGACCTTCGCACTGGCTGACCTTTGGGTGTGAGATGCGGCCGAGCTCTTCGATACCTTCGGATCCAATGTGGACTGCGACTGCAGCTGAGCCGTTGTCTTCGCCGCCACTTGCCTCGTCGTAGTTCCACCAGCTAATCGGTACGAATCCTGTCGCTGATGGCTCCCACCATGTGAAGGCCTTGGCATCCCAATCGACGGCTGAGTAGCTATTTTCGCCGAGGTTCTGGACTTGGATCCTGGTTGGGTTGGCGGGGTCGCTCACATCGAACAAGGAAATCGCGGCACCGGTCGTTCGCCCGTCTTCGGTTCCGTCCTGGCCTATGCCAAGGAGGCGGTTGTCCGGCAGCGGATGGAGGTAGGCCGAGAAGCCGGGGATCTTGAGTTCACCCTTTGTGACCGGATTGGTCGGATCGGAGAGGTCGATCACGTACAGCGGATCGGTTTGGCGGAAGGTGACTACGTAAGCCCGGTCATCCATGAAACGGACAGCGAAGATCTGTTCGCCCTTGCCGAGGCCGCCAACTTCGCCAACTGTTTTCAGCTCGTTGCCGTTCTCTTGGAGGATCACGACGGAACTCTCGCTCGATTCGTTGGTCCACCAGAGTGCGCCCTCAGTGGTCGCAACTCGGAGGTAACCGTCGAATTCGCTCATGGCGTATTGGCTGAGGAGATGGCCATCAACTGATCCAGAAGCGACGTACTCGGTGGTGTCTGGATTGCTGATGTCGAAGGTGTGGATTGCGGTGGTGTAGTCGTCAACGACTTCGGGTTCGCCGTTGCCATCGAACTGTGGCCAGCGGGCGGTTGCGATTGCCATACGGTTGGTTGATGAGTAGACGGTCTCGCCAGAAGACATCACGCCAAGCGAGGTCTCCGATCCGATTGACTGTGGGGTTAATCCTTCGTTGGTGTCGATGGTCAAGACCGACACCGTTCCGAATCCGGAGAACTCGGTTGGTAGGTACATGCGGTTGCAGGGGACGAGCATGCCGTCGGCGATGGTGCTCTCACCGTCGCTCAATCGGTAGCTGGGGAGCCACATCTCGATTGACGACTCGGCGAGAAGATCTTGATTGGCCTTCTTTGCCGATTCTTCGGCTCCCGGATTCGATGGGTAGACAAACGGGAAGTTCTGACTCGTGGCTGAAAGCACGATCCGAATCGTGTCGCCGACCTGACGAGACGACACATATTGGCCGTCGATGTCGACTGCCCGTCCGACTGTTCCCTCTACGAGGTTGAGTTCGAGAAGTCTGGCCGTGTTGGTGCCAGCGAAGCCAGGAACAGAAAGGGTGTCAAGAAGAGGTGATTGGCTCCAGCCTGTTGTCATCAAGTAGGCACGGTCACCGCTAAGAAAGATCTCGCCGCCGTAGGCGTTGTCTGGCAGGGTGATCGTGGTAGTGAGTTGAGGCGAGTCGCCGGTGACGGCGAAGACCCGCACTTTGTTCCCGGTGACAACAACGAGCCGCGACCCGTCGGTTTTGACAAGGTCGGCTTCGTCGACATTGGCCTCTTGATTGTTGGTCCCGGAGAATGACGAGCCTTCGCCGCCGGCTGCGCTATCGCTTGAGGTGGTCTCGGCCGGAGCGCCCTCTTCCATCGCCACGTCTGTCATTTCCATAGGCATTGGACCCCCGTACCAGCCATCGCCAAAGCCATACGGTCCAACGTGCTCGGCGCCGATTTTCTTGAACTCGTTGAGCAGAGAGTCACAAGAATCGACGCGACGAAGACCGCCCGTAAGGACGACCTCGTCAGAGCCAAGATCGATTGACTCGTTCGCTGCTTCTGTGCTCGTGCACGCTGATGCGCCGAGCAGAAGGGCGATGAAGGGGACCAGAATTTGGCGTTGTCTGCGCATGATGAGTCTTTTCAGCTAGAGCGTGTGTGTAGCCTTCAGACGATCGATCAGCAGGATCTGGTTCCCGCAAAGCGTAATTAGGTCGAACGAACTACTTCTGGGCTGGCATCCAAGCGGGTCGAGACGACTCGAAGGTATCGATGGCTTCGGTGGTTCTCATGGTGATGCCGATGTCGTCGAGGCCCTCAAGGAATCGCTCTTGGGTTGAGTCGTCGAGGGGGAACGACTCGGTGATGCCGAGGGCCGGCACCTCAATCGTTCGCCGGGCGACGTCGATGGTGATCTCTAGCTCAGGGTTGGCTTCAACCTCACGGAGAAGACGTGTGCCAAGCTCGGCCGAAACAACAACAGGAACGAGCCCGTTCTTGGTTGAGTTGTTTCGGAAGATGTCGCCAAATCGGGGGGTGATGACGGCCCGGAACCCGGCTTGCTGGATGGCCCATACCGCGTGTTCGCGAGATGACCCGACACCGAAGTTGGGCCCGGCAACCAAGATCGAGGCACCGGCAAACTTCTCGTCGTTCATGACGAATGAAGGATCATCTTTCCATTCAGAAAACAAGCCCTTCTCAAAGCCAGTGCGCTCGACCCGTTTCAGCCAGTCGGATGGGATGATCTGGTCGGTGTCGACATCGCTGCGGTCAAGGGGAACGGCGGTTCCGCTGACAATCTGTACTGCTTCCATGATGAATTCTTCTTTCAGACTTGGTTTGGCGTGTGGCGCTCAGGCGAGGTCGGCTAGGTCAGACGGCGCGGCGAAGTGACCAGCGATTGCAGTTGCGGCGGCGACGGCTGGCGACACGAGGTGGGTTCGGCCACCGCGACCTTGGCGGCCCTCGAAGTTGCGGTTGCTCGTTGACGCCGACCGTTCGCCAACGGCGAGCTTGTCAGGGTTCATTGCGAGGCACATCGAACAGCCAGGCTCACGCCAGTCAAAGCCAGCCTCGATAAAGATTGTGTCGAGACCTTCTGCGATTGCTTGGTCTTTCACTTTGAACGAGCCGGGAACAACTAACGTCCGCATACCGTCCTTAACTTTCCGGCCCTTGGCCACAACTGCGGCGGCCCTGAGGTCTTCAATTCGTGAATTGGTGCACGAGCCGATGAAGACGGTGTCGACTGGGATGTCTTTCATTGGGGTGCCGGCGGCAATGCCCATGTAGTCGAGGGCTCGTTGGGCGGCGCTCTGATCGCCGACGTCGGCAAAGTCGCCAGGAGCGGGCACGTTGGCGCTGAGCGGAACGACCTGACCGGGGTTGGTGCCCCACGAGACGTATGGCCCGATGTCGGCGGCGTCGAGGGTGATCTCGGCGTCGAAGATAGCGCCCTCGTCGGTGACCAGCGTGGTCCAGTCGGCAACGGCGGCTTCCCAGTCAGCACCCTTTGGCGCAAACTCGCGGCCATTGAGGTAGTCGAAGGTCGTCTGGTCGGGTGCGATGAGACCGGCCTTGGCGCCGGCTTCGATCGTCATGTTGCAGACCGTCATTCGGCCTTCCATCGAAAGGCTGGTGATCGCATCGCCTCTGAACTCAATGATGTGGCCGATGCCGCCGCCGGTGCCGATCTTGCCAATGATCGCAAGAATGATGTCTTTGGCCGTCGCCTCTGGTTGGAGCTGACCGTTGACCGTGATTGACATCGTCTTTGGACGAACCTGGGGGAGCGTCTGGGTGGCGAGCACATGCTCGACTTCGCTGGTACCGATGCCGAAGGCGATTGCGCCAAAGGCGCCATGGGTGGCGGTATGTGAGTCGCCGCAGACGACGGTCATTCCAGGCTGGGTGAGCCCTTGCTCGGGGCCGATGACGTGCACGATGCCTTGACCGGGCGAGCCCATCGGATGGTTAGTGATGCCGAACTCGGCGGTGTTGGCCCGAAGCGTGTCGATCTGCTTCGCGCTAATGGGGTCGGCAATTGGCTGATCGATGTTTTCGGTCGGCACATTGTGGTCTTCAGTGGCAACGGTCAGATCAGGGCGTCGCACCGTCCGTCCACTGATTCGCAGGCCGTCGAACGCCTGCGGCGAGGTGACTTCGTGGATCAAATGGAGGTCGATGTAGAGGAGCTCTGGCTCTCCGACGGATCCGTGGCTGACGACGTGACGGTCCCAGACCTTCTCGATCAGTGTGCGGGGGCTTTGTGACATGGTGCTTCCTTGGAGTGTGACTTGAATCTCATATGTTGAGACGCTAGTCTCAGCTGATGGATATGAGCATAAGCGGTGTCGGCGTCCTCGACAAGGCCATGACGATTATTTCAGCTCTTGAGACAACGCCTTGCTCGCTGGCTGAGTTGACTGCCGCCACCGGACTAACCCGAGCAACTGCGCATCGCCTCGCCGCCGCGCTCGAAGTTCATGGCATGGCGCGACGTCTTGATGATGGTCGGTTTGCCCTTGGCTTGCGCTGTATCGGTCTTGGCCACAAGGTTGTGCAGCGATTGCCCCTTGTGGAGCTAGCGCCTTCGGTTCTGGCCGCATTGCGTGACGAGACTGGCGAGAGTGCTCAGCTCTATGTGAGCGATGGTGATGAACGCGTCTGTGTCGCCGCCATCGAATCGACCTACGGGCTACGCACGATTGTTGGCGTCGGCGCTCGTCTCACTATGCAGAGCGGGTCGGCCGCTCGGGCCCTCGTCGGCAGCTGTGGGCCAGGCGGGTATGCCGAGTCGGTTGGTGAGCGAGAACCGGGAGTTGCTTCAGTGAGCGCGCCGGTCGTTGATCGCGACGGCATCGTCCGCGCCGCAATAAGCGTGTCTGGCCCAATTGAGCGCCTCGGCACAGATGGCAGGCATGGCGCCGCAACGGTGCGAGCTGCTCGGCAGCTCGAGAAGGCGCTCGGCTGGAGGTAGGGCTATTCCTTGCGCTATGCCTCGAAGTCGACGACGGTGACCGACATGGTGCCGCCTGGCGAGTTGTAGCTCACGACGTCACCTTTCTTCGCTCCGGTCAGTGCTGTTCCGAGCGGTGAACCCGGCGACATCACCGTGACGCCTTCGCGCCGTTCTTCGATTGATCCGATCAGAAACTTCTCGATCTCGTCGTCGCCTTCGTAGCGAATGGAGACGACGCATCCCGCACGCACTTCGGTGACAGGCGCGTTGCCGACGATCACATGGTTTTCGAGGAGGCCACCTAGATGGTTGATTCGCCCCTCCATCTTTCCCTGCTCTTCTTTCGCGGCGTGATAGTCGCCGTTCTCCGAAAGATCACCCATTTCACGGGCCGTTTCGATCTTCTTCGCGATCTCTATTCGACCGCGCGTAGTGAGGTCGTCGTACTCGGCTTGGAGTCGATCTTTGGCCTCTTGAGATAGTTCGTATGTCTGTGCCACCGAGCTAGCTTAACGAGTCAGCTACCCAGTAAGGCTTCCGCGCTTGCGACCGTGCAACATGTAGCTGACATGGATCGTTGCCCAGAAGCCAGCAGCCCAGCTCAGAATGACGCGTGGTTGCTGCAGGCGATCACGGATCATGAAATGGTCGATGTCGCTTGGGCCGGGCTCATGGCCGTAAATCAAGATGAAGTCATGGCGGATCACCATGTAGGCCGATCCAAGCAACGTCACTGCATAGAAGACAGATGAAAGCATCGATCGAATGTCAGGATCGCCCTTACCGGAAGCGAGTCTGATCACCAATGCATACAGAATACCGATCGGAATCGCCCAGACAGCGAGCGGCCTACCTTCCTGAAGCTGGCCCTCGTACCAGGCGTAGCCAACTACTGAGCTAAGCAGGAGCATTACAGTCGCGCCGGTGAAGACGTCGGCTGGTTTGCCCTTGAGGTGGGTGAGGTGCTTCTTGCGCTTTGGGCGCCAGATGGTTTCGGCCTCCTCCTGCTCTGCCTCGTTATCGAGCCAGCTTGCAGGAGCACCCTTTATTGAAAAGTCGAGATCTAGAGCGCTCATCATTCCTCCGAGCCGGCGAACCTTGAAGTTACTAACTTGAGATATCGGATGAACCGGCGGCGTACTTGAGCAGTAAGGTTGACTGTCTTATGTCGGAGCGAGGATCCGACCTTGATTGGAGCGCACGTGAGTTCGTTGAATGTGGCCGTCGTCGGAGGAGATGGAATTGGGCCAGAGGTCATTGCCGAGGGACTTAAGGTCATTTCTGCAGCTGGCGTCTCGCTAGATACTGTCGACTATGACCTTGGCGGTGCCCGCTACCTTCGAGACGGCGTAATTCTTCCTGACTCGGTGCTTGACGAGTGGCGCGAGTTCGACGCCATCTATCTCGGCGCCGTTGGCCATCCTGACGTCACGCCTGGTGTGATTGAGCGTGGGCTACTGCTCAAGATGCGCTTTGAGCTCGACCTCTATATCAACCAGCGGCCGTTCAAGGCGCCTGGCCACGAGTTCGTTGTGATTCGAGAGAACACCGAAGGCACCTATGCCGGTGAAGGTGGCTTTCTCCGCAAAGGCACACCATTTGAGGTCGCAACCCAGGGTTCGGTCAACACAAGAATGGGCACCGAGCGAGCGGTTCGCTACGCATTCGAACTCGCCCAGAGCCGGCGCAAGCATCTCACTCTCGTACACAAGACCAACGTCCTGACTTTCGCCGGTGATCTGTGGGAGCGTTCGTTCAACGAAGCCGCCCCCGATTTCGCCGACGTCGATACCGCATACAACCACGTTGACGCAGCCTGCATCTACTTCGTACAAGACCCACAGCGCTACGACGTCATTGTCACCGACAACCTCTTCGGTGACATCCTTACCGACCTCGGTGGCGCTGTATCCGGTGGAATCGGACTGGCCTCATCGGCCAATCTCAATCCGGCCCGAACCGGGCCGTCGATGTTCGAGCCCGTCCATGGTTCGGCTCCCGATATTGCGGGCCAAGCGAAGGCAAACCCGCTTGCCGCAATCTTGTCCGGCGCGCTGATGCTTGACTTCCTCGGCCAGAAAGAAGCGGCTGCTCGAGTCGAAGCAGCGTGTGATGAGTTAACCGGCATGACCGGTAGTACGTCAGAGATCGGTGACGCCGTCGCCGCCAAGTTGGCCTAGCGCCGTAGGAGATCCTCATGCCAATCACCCCAACACCCAAGATCTGGATGAACGGTTCGCTCGTCAACTGGGAAGACGCGACCGTCCACATTCTCACCCACTCACTCCACTACGGCACCGCCGTATTCGAAGGAATCCGAGCGTATGAGTCGGCCGACGGGCCGGCCATCTTCCGACTTACCGAACACATGCAACGTCTGCACAACTCGGCCAAGATCCTGATGATGGACATGCCATATAGCGTCGAAGAACTCGTCGACGCGGCCAAAGAGACAGTGCGTTCGACTGGGCTCAACTCGTGTTACATCCGTCCGCTTGCCTACTACGGCTACGGCGAGATGGGCTTGGCGACGACCGAGTGCAAGACCGACGTTTCTATTGCCTGCTGGCCTTGGGGCGCATACCTCGGTGACGACGCGATCTCGAAGGGCGTCCGTCTGAAGATTTCGTCGTGGCAGCGTCACGATCACAACATCATGCCGCCGGCCTCGAAGACCACCGGTAACTACGCCAACTCAACCCTCGCCAAGATGGAAGCGCTCAAGGCCGGCTACGACGAAGCGGTCATGCTCAACGGTGCTGGTCTCGTGGCGGAGTGCTCGGGCGAAAACCTGTTCATCGTGCGCGGTGGCGTCATTTTCACGCCGCCGTCCGCATCAGGTGCACTCGAAGGCATCACGCAACACGCCGTCTCCACCATCGCTCGCGATCTTGGCTACGAGGTTCGAGTGTCCGACCTTTCACGCAGCGACCTCTACGTCTGCGAAGAGATGTTCGTTGTTGGCACGGCGGCTGAAGTCAGTGCGGTCAACTCGGTCGACGATCGTGAGATCCCGTGTCCGGGGCCGATCACAAAGGCGATCGCCGACGTCTACGCAAAAGCCGTTCGCGGTCAGGTCGACGAGTACCGCCATTGGTGTGAACTAGCGAACGAGACAACGTGACCGATTCGCCGGAGCAAATGACTATCTCGCGTTCGGCGATCCATCGAGACGAGTGGCCAGAGAGCGTCGAGATCTTCGACACGACGCTTCGTGACGGCTCGCAGTTTGAAGGCATTGCTCTCACCGCCGACGACAAGCTTCGCATTGCCGAACGGCTCGACTATCTCGGAGTGCAATACATCGAGGGCGGATGGCCAGGTTCGAACCCGCGTGACGATGAGTTCTTCGCCAGAGTTGCGGCCGGCGAGCTGACGTTCGCTACGTCGGAGCTTGTGGCCTTCGGTTCGACTCGTCGACCAAAGGGAAAGGTCGATGACGACCCGACGCTCGCCAACTTGATCAACGCCAAAACCGAAATCTGCTGCATCGTCGCCAAGAGCTGGGACTATCACGTTCTTGAGGCCCTCCGTACCACCCTCGACGAGGGTGTAGCGATGATCTTCGACTCGGTCGAATACCTGCGCTCGCAGGGCCGCCGAGTGTTCGTCGACTTCGAGCACTTCTTCGATGGCTACAAGCGCAATCCTGAGTTCACCCTTCGTGCGGTTGAAGCGGCTGCCCTCGCTGGTGCCGAGGTACTCGTGCTGTGCGACACCAATGGTGGCTCAATGCCTCACGACATCGAGTCGGCGACTCGCACTGTTGTTGAGATGTTCCCCGAGATCAAAGTTGGCATGCACACCCAGAACGACACTGGCTGCGCCGTAGCAAACGCCGTTGCTGGCGTTCGGGCTGGGGCCACCCATGTGCAGGGAACCATCAACGGCTACGGCGAGCGAACCGGCAACTGTGACCTCACCACCTTCGTGCCGAACCTCTCGCTGAAGATGGGCATTCGCACGCTGCCAGATGGTGCTATCGAGCGCCTGACCGAAGTGAGTCGTCACGTCGCCGAACTGGTCAACCTGCCACCAAACGATGCATTGCCATACGTCGGCAAGTCTGCGTTCGCGCACAAGGCCGGTCTCCACACTTCCGCCATCGCTCGCCGCCCCGACGCGTACGAACACGTCGACCCAGCGCTAGTCGGCAACGGCACCCGGTTCTTGGTGAGCGATCTTTCAGGGCGCTCCACGGTTGAGCTAAAGGCGAAGAGCCTTGGTCTCGAACTCACTGGGCCTCAACTGAAGTCGGTGCTCGATGAGCTCAAGGAACTCGAGCACGTCGGCTATCACTTCGAAGCCGCCGATGCATCGCTCGAGCTACTCATGCGCCGGGCGACCGGTTGGACCAACCCATACTTCACGCTTGAGTCGTTCCGAGTAATCGTCGAACATCGACCGGGTGAGAAGATGGCGCTCTCAGAGAATCCGCTCGGTCACTACGACGGAGTTGAGACAGAGGCGACGCTCAAACTCCAGATCGGCGAGGAGCGGGTTGTCGCAACTGGCGAAGGAAACGGACCGGTCAACGCGCTCGATGCCGCATTCAGATCGGCCGTCGGCGACCGCTTTCCAGCGCTTGCCGAGGTCCGTCTCGCTGACTTCAAAGTTCGTATTCTCGATTCGGCCAGCGGCACCCGGGCAGTCACTCGCGTGCTGATTGACGCAACAAACGGGGATACACGATGGTCAACGATCGGCGTGAGCGAAAACATCATCGAAGCATCGTGGCAAGCGCTGTCCGATTCGATCGTCTACGCAATTTCCGCCGCCGACGCTGTTCATTGAGGTGACGCGAGAGCGCTCCTCAGCCCGTGAGCCGGGCGGTAGTTGATCAGGAGCCCGGCGGCGTCGGAGACGTAGATCCGATCGATTGATTTCGGGAGTTCCCATCCTCGGTCAGCGAACTCAGCGCTGAGCCAAGGAAGTCGCCTGGCGATGACTTTGGAGGCGTCGTGCCGCAGATCGTGCGCGTCGAACTTCTCAAACACCCGGGGACCCGCAATGTTCAAGACGTGATGCTGGGTGAGATCTGCGTCGGTAGCAGCTGAGATGCCCTGAACTGCATCTCGTATGTCAAGCCCCCGATACAGCCGGTTCACCACGGTCTCGCTTGGTGTTTCGGGAAAACAGCGGGCAAGGCGAAGTGTGACGGTCGTGAAGCCTGCGCCATGGGCGTTGTCGACGAGCGCCTCAGCGGCGAACTTCGTTTCGTCGTAGATATCTCGGGGTTCCGGCTGCAGTTCTTCGTCGACCCAAACGGCAGCCTGAGCATTTTCTAGGGAGCGACCGTACACAGAGGTCGTGCTGATGAATACGAACCGTGTCACACCAGCATCAACCGCGGTCGCAAGTAGTCGATCGGTTGCGGTGAGGTTTGCCGAAACGAATTCGGCTCGGCTGTGGTCGGCGAGGTGGGGCGCATGAAGCGCAGCGCAGTGGATCACCGTATGGCACTTTCGAAGCACCGGGCCGAGGTCGATCGAGGCCAAGTCACCAACAATGGTCGTGAAAGATCCTGCACGCTTATCGACGCCGACGATGCGACTTTCGTTCTCTTCGAACAACTTGGCGACGGCTCGACCAATACGTCCGCTCGTTCCAGTGATCATCGTCCGCTCGCTCATGGCCGAAGTCTCGCACCAACTTCTGCGATCCAGGCGGACAGGTGATCAGTTGTGGCCGACGCCAGTTCTCCCGCCGCTTCCTTCGGGGCCGAAGATGATCGCCAGAACAATGATGGCGATCAGGAGTGCTGCGAAACCAATCCACTGAAGCGGGACGAGGCGAGTGGATGCGCGTATCGGCCGGGACTCGGTCGACTTCCTACTCGGTGTCGGTTTTCCCTTTGGTTGTGTGGTTTGCTTCTTGCCTTGCGATTGGGCCATGGGTGTGAAACACGACACAGGCCTCGCTTCATTCCGCCGCGCTGATGAAGCTGCGCCTATTTTCCAGGGCGGAGTCTTGACGCGGCAGCGGTATTCGCGTCGTCTGAAGAGGTGCCGAGCCAGTCGCTCAGAATCTCGGTGAGCGCAAGGGCGGGTGAGTAATGCCAGCCTTGGATCGTGCCGAAGCCCATCGATTGTGCGTGCGTGAGCTGCTCGAGGTTCTCGACGCCTTCGGCGACAACGCCTAGGCCAAGGTCAGCGGCAAGACCGACGATTGCTTCGGCGATTGCTCGTTCAGAGCTGCGGTCAGTCAGCTTCGCAATGAAGCTTCTGTCGACTTTCACCGACGTCAGTGGAAGGTCACGAAGGTGAGCGAGTGACGAGTAGCCGGTGCCGAAGTCGTCGAGCGCTAGTAAGAAGCCCTTCGAGTGAAGCTCGCCGAGGGTCGCAAGACTCTTTGGCCCCGCGTCGAATGCTGAGCTCTCAGTTATCTCAATACAGATCTGTGAATTTTCGACGCCGTAACGCTCCGTGGTCTCACAGATGAAAGCGGCGAGACCCGTCTGCACAAGACTGATAGCGGAGAAGTTGCAAGCGATTATCGGTGGGCTGCCGGGAGTGACCTTTGCTAGTACGGCGGCGGCCTGGCACGAAAGTTTGAAGGCGGCTTGGTCGAGATCCCACATCAGACCGGAATGGGTGATCGATTCCATAAACCCAGCCGGACCAACCAGCGTGCCGTGCTCATCGCGGCAGCGGGCGAGCGCCTCGTAGCCTGTCGTTCTCCCGGTGAGGGTGTCGATCAGCGGTTGAAAGTGCATCACAAGGCGATCGTTCTCTAGTGCCTCGCGAAGGAGACGACGCTGGCGTTCTTCAAGCTCGACGGCGACGGAAAGGTCAGCGTCGAATACCTCGACGCGATTTCGTCCGCGCGCTTTGGCCGAGTACAGCGCAATGTCTGCTTGGCGAAGAAGCGTGTCGTCGCCGAGTTCGGTGGTGGGGGCGAGGGCAACGCCGACAGAGGCGGTGAGATCGAAGCGATCATCGTCGAGCGTGTACGGCCGGTGCAACGCGACCCGAAGTCGCTCGGCGACCGCAAGTGCTTCTTCAGGTCCGCTGACCTCGGTTAGCAAGGCGACGAACTCGTCGCCACCCTGACGAACGAGAAGATCGTTGGTGCGAAGCTCGGATTCGAGGCGCTGAGCGGCGACCCTGATGAGTCGATCGCCAGCGCGGTGTCCGTGCGTGTCGTTGACAGTCTTGAAACCATCGAGGTCGATGAAGCAAGCGGCGACGGTGGTATCTGGGCTTGACGCCGAGAGTTCGAGCAGGAGATTCTCCAGCTGTCGGCGATTCGGCAAACCGGTGAGCTGGTCGTGAAGCGCCTGGTCTCGGAGTTCCTCGGCCGATCGGCGAGCATCGGTGATGTCGTGAAAGGCAACAACCGAACCAAGCGCTTCGCCGGCCGCATCACGGACTACCCGTCGCTGGGTGATGACGTGACGAAGTTCGGAACGGGTTGAGATAACGCAGAGTTCTCGGGGCTCATCGCCGAAGGCTTCGGAACTGAGGCCGAGGTCGTGAGCGAGTGTTCGTCCGTCGGTGTCGAGGAGGGCGAAATCGGCGAGGTTGAGGCTTGAGGGTGGCGCATCGGGATCGAGGCCAAACATCGTTCGAGCAAAGTCATTTACGAGCGTGATCGCCCCGAAACTATCGGTTGCGACGATGCCGTCGTGGAGCCCAGAGAGGATCGCATCATTCATGCGAGCGGCGCGCTCAATTGCGAGTTGGAGTTCATCGGCTTGGCCAGCCGCTCGTAACGATAGGACCATGCCGCCGAGCGCAGGATGCGAAGATTGATCGACGCCGGTGACCTCGACTCGCTCGAAATCGCCATCGCCTCGTTCGATTCTGACGAATACACGCCAGATCTCGAGCCCTTCGCTCAGCCGTGTAATCGCATCGAATGCAACAACGACATCGTCGGGGTGAAGTAAGTCGATTGCTGATTTTCCGATGACATCGGCCGGCGTACGGCCAAAGAGCGATCCAACGGCCCGGTTGACCCAGGTGACGTTGAGCTCAGCGTCGAGCACAACCACGGCGTCCCGCAGACCTTCGAGCACCGCGGTTTCGATGCTCTGTGATCCAAGCTCCTTCTCGGCCCCGATAACCGCAGCGGTGATGAGTCGACAGAGGGCGTGGAATCCATCAGCGTCGCCAAGGTCTGTCGCGTCGTGAAGCGTGAGTGCGCCAACTGTGTGGCCGGAACCATCGCGAATAGCGAAGCTGGCCGCGCCTTCTTCAATTGCAGCACCGCCACCTTTGGCGATCAACTGGTGCTCAGCGGCCTTTAGATGCCGTGGCTGAAGGACGTTCGGGGCGCTTGAGGCGACAATGAAGGCGCGGGAATCCTCAAATACCACGACCTCGGCGACGCTCTTCGCGAAGGTCGAGGCGCTTCTTGCACAATCAACAGCGATCGGATGGCGCGAAAGCACGCCCCGGAGATGATGTGACAGTTCTGTCGCCCCTGCGTTCATCTCTTCCAATCGGCATGAGGGCACCGATTCTAAAGCTCAGGGCGAAAACGAGTGGGTTAGCTCTGGCCTGGCTTCCAGACCATCAAAATGATTGAGATAACCAGCAGGATCTGAGTGAGTGCCTCGCCCAACGCGAGCTTCTTGGCCAAGGCAACAACGCCAGGACTTGACGACATGACGTCGTCAGCGGCCATTGCGTCGGCTTCGGTGAGCAGACCTCGAACAGTTGGCTTGACCAGACCATGGGCCACGCCAACGAGGAGGAACCACACGAGCATTGAGGCTGAAATCCAAGCGGCGCCCATGCTGATCACCTTGTCGCTGAGCGAGACAAGAATGATGCCAAGAAGGAAGACGCCGTAGATCGCGTAGTGGGCCAGATTGGTGACGGTTTGTGTCGCTCGCAAGATCACTCCTGCTTCGCCCGCCTTGGCCGCGAACGCCTTTGCGTTGTAGGCGCCGTGGGCGATGACGCCACCGAATCCAACGATCGCGGCCGCGATGTGGAGCAGAAGAACGATCTTGTACAGAGTGCTGTCCATTTTGGGTAGTTCCTTAGCGCTTCGAGAGATGACGATGCTGAAGTCCGTACGCTAGTCTCCATTGGTGGCTGCTCCTGACTTTGTCCCAACAGATCGATCGCAAGTTGTTCGCGGATACCACTCGCCGCCACGACGAATCCGCTCGTGGTCGGCTAATCGGCCTGGTGATCTCGACGTTGGCCAGCCAGACGGCGCACAACTGGGATCGCAAGGACCTGATCAGGGCTTCGCCTTCAAGTTGGTCGACCAATTCGATATCAAGCTTGGGCGCGTGAGCCGAGCCGATGCCGTTGCCGCGTGCGTGGGAATTGCGACCAAGCGAGCGGCCTCTTTCGGCCGCGGTCCAATGGCCGAAGACATCGAGATTGCCTTCACAGTGTGGGGGTTCCTCGACCCCAATCCCCCGGAAGATCTCGTGGCGCTGCGAGAGACCCTTTTCGCCGAGGTGGCAAGCAGCCATCACTACCGTGAGCGTCGCGAAATCGTCGACATGGTCGGAGCCGACGTGCTCGCAAAGGATGTGCACGGGGTTCGGTCGGCATATCAGTCTGGCTGGGCCAACCTGATCTTGGGTCAAGCCCATTAGCCTTTGACAGCGTGACCGTACGCGTTCGATTCTCCCCAGCCCCGACCGGATACTTACACGTTGGCGGAGCCCGCTCGGCTCTGTTCAACTGGATGTATGCCCGCCATACAGGCGGGACCATGGTTCTCCGTATTGAGGACACCGACGCCGATCGTTCCCGGCCTGAGTTGATTCAAGCCATCTACGACAGCCTGACCTGGCTCGGTATCGACTGGGACGAGGAGTACCGGCAGTCCGATCGGTTCGACCAGTACATCGCCGCCGCCAAGACCTTTCTCGACGACGGCAAGGCCTACTACTGCGATTGCACTCAGGATGCGGTGAAAGAGCGGGCCGAGGCCCGGGGGGCTGGTGCTTCCGGCTACGACAGTTTCTGTCGAGACCGTGATGTCGCACCTGGTGAGGGAGTCGTTATCCGGTTCCTGACACCAGACACTGGTACCACTAGCTGGGAAGACGCCATTCGGGGCACGGTCGAGTTCGAGAACGCACTTCTCGAAGACTTCATCATTGTGCGGTCGAGTGGTGTGCCAATGTTCCACTTGGCCAACGCCTACGACGACCTCGACATGAACATTACGCACGTGGTGCGAGGCGAAGACTTGGTCAACACGACGCCGCGTGTCTTGCTGCTGCGTGAGGCGCTTGGATCAACCGAACACCCGATGTACGCCCACCTGCCGCTGATCGTCAACGAGAAACGTCAGAAGCTCTCGAAGCGCCGCGACGATGTTTCCGTCGGCGACTACACGGCTCGCGGTTACTTGCCCGACGCCATGCGTAACTACTTGCTGACGCTTGGGTGGGGTCCAAAAGACGAGATTGAAATCAGGCCTATCCAGGAGTTTGTTGATGCCTTTGAGCTGAGCGACATCAACAAGTCCCCGGCCTTCTTTGACATCAAGAAGCTCGACGCCTTCAACGGCGACTACATACGGGCCTTGCCGATCGACGAATTTGTCGCCCAGGCGATTCCATATCTCGGCGACGTTGATCCGGCGCTGTTCGCAAGAATGGCTGTGTTTGTGCAAGACCGGGTCAAGCGACTCGATGAGGTTGCTCCATTCGTCGACTGGATCCACGGTCCGCCCGCGGAACCGACCGACAAAGAGTGGAAGAAGGCGATGCGAAACGAGAAGACGTCGGCCGCCCTAACCCTCATCGCCGAGCGCCTTGCGACTTGTGAATGGACCCCAGAAGCCCTCGAAGCCGTTGTTTTCGGGGTCGGTGGCGAACTCGACGTGAAGACGCAGCTTCCAGCACGGGTCGCAGTGACTGGCAGAGGCTCCGGCATCCCGCTGTTCGAACCTATGGCCGAGATGGACCGGTCGGTGGTCATCGAGCGGATCAATGCGGCACTGGCGAAGCTCGCGTAGGCAATGACCGCAGCGAGATCCAGCCGACGTCGAATTGTCCGTTGGCTTTCGGTGATCTCGGCGTTGATTCTGCTCTACGTGGGTTCGACATTTGTCGATATCTGGTTGACCTCGCGGCGCTCGTTCGGTGGGGAGGCGCAAGCGGCGATTGTGCTCGGCGCCGCCCAGTATGACGGTCGACCTTCTCCCGTTTTTGCGGGGCGACTCGACCTTGGCGCTGAGCTATATTTTTCAGGGGCGATCGAGATGATCGTCGTGACTGGCGGAAACCAGGTGGGGGATCGGACGACAGAGGCGAAGGCGGGATACGACTATTTGCGTGCCCTCGGGATACCTGACGAAGCTTTGCTGCTCGAAGTCCAGGGAGACTCGACATACCAGTCACTGGCTGCGGTCTCCCGGTTCCTCGTGCCAGATATCACCGATGTTGTCGTTGTGACTGATTCGTACCATGCCAGGCGGGCTGAATTGGTGGCGGAGTCAGTTGGCCTAGACGCAGCTGCGGCACCAACTGCGTCGGCTGCGCCCTTTGGACGCCTCGTCCACGAGACCGTCGCCGTATCGGTCGGCCGCGTGCTCAGCTTCCGCCGCCTCGATGCGCTCCTCGACGACCGATAACGAACTTCGAAAAGAAGTCGGAGCGTTGGCGTTGGTCCGCTACGATTACGGCTTCTCGTAAGAGAACCACCGATCGGGGGTGGTGTAATTGGCAACACAACTGGTTCTGATCCAGTCATTGGGGGTTCAAGTCCTCCCCTCCGAACAACCGAGCGATGTTGGCCTCTCCTGCGGGGGTCGTTAGGATCGCTTGGCGAAATCAGCCTTCGGGCTGAACTGCACAACAGGCCCCGTTCGTCTAGCGGCCTAGGACGTCGCCCTCTCACGGCGGTAACACGGGTTCAAATCCCGTACGGGGTGCAGAGAAGCAGAGCCGTCCACTCGTGGGCGGCTCTTTTCGTTTCTCAACTTCTACGCTGAGTCGATGCGAATTCTCCTGGCCGCCGCCCTACTTCTCGTCGGCGTGGGTTGCACGGGCGAAGACGCCACCCCGGTTGATCTGAGTCCGACCACAACGACGGTGGTTGATCCGCACGGTTCGAATACCGACGATGTCGACCCGAATGCAGAAGTCAGGGCTCAGGCCCAGCAATTGGCCGATGACCAGTGTCTCGAAGACGAGTCGCTTGTCGAAGGGACGATTCAGATTGTCGACCCAGACACCAACGAGGTCGTCGGGGTCATAACTGCCGATTGTCAAGCGGTTCGCCTAGCGGCCGAGGAGTAGCCCACCCCAGGCGGCGCACACACCAGCAACGATTGAGGTCGAGAGGTAGACCGCCGCGAGACCATCGTTTCCCGCTCGAAGAAGCTTGGCCACCTGGTTGGCCAGCGTTGACCAGGTCGAAAGCGTGCCGAGAAGGGCTACCTGGAAGAACAACTCTCCGCCGACGTCGAAGCCGACGAGAAGTCCGAGCACCAGTGAGGCGACTACGTTGACCGCAAAGGTGCCAAGTGGCGCCTCGCCGTCGCCATATTCCGAACTGATCCAGCGGAGGCTGCCCCCGATTCCGGCGGCGACCATGAACCCAATTACGGTCAAGACGGCGATCATTGCGTTGCCGCCCGATAGCCGACGCCGGCGCCAACAACAGCCAGAACCACGGTGCTGAGCACGATCCCGGCCGCACTCAGCCACTGGCTTTGGTAAAGGTATTCGGCGACCTGAAGGGCGAACCCAGAGAAGGTCGTAAGGCCACCACAGAAGCCGACGGCCCCCGCAAGCCAAATGCCATCGACGAATTCGAGTCGGCGACCCATCATCCAACCGACTATGGCAGAGCCGACGATGTTGAGGATCAGAGTGACCCACCAGCCGGTTCCTGCAACCTCTTGCGCCCCATAACGCACGGCGGCGCCAACTATGGCACCACCAGCAACGAGAAGGATCGCCTGGAACTGCGAAGGTTGCATGGCAGCGTGCTCCCGAGTGTGTCGTCGCGCTGAAGCGTGCGATCCACGAGAGATTAGCCCAGGTTGTGAGGTGGGGCTGGCGAGTCCGTTATGGCTACGATCGTCCTGTGACTGAGCCCCTCGTGTCTCCATACTTTGCGTCGGCCTCCGATGGTCGAACCCAGCTTCGCCGCAGATGGCCAGTCGATGAGCCGAAGGCCGCCATACTGCTGGTGCACGGGATTGGCGAGCACACCGGGCGGTATGAGCACGTCGGTAAGTTCCTTGCCGCCAACGGCTACGACGTGCTGGCCGCCGACAATCGCGGATTCGGACAGTCGAGCGGTGAGCGGGCGTATGTCGACTCATTCGACCAATACCTCGACGACATCGAAGCGCTTCTCGAAGAACGCTCAGCCCTTGGTGTTCCGATTGGGCTGCTCGGCCACTCGCTTGGTGGTCTCATTGTGGCCACCTATCTTGTCGCCGACCGGCCCGCGGTAGATCTTGGTGTGCTGAGTGCACCGGCCTTGGCCGCCGTCGTCCCCGCATGGCAGCGCTACGCGGCTCCGATCATTGGGAAGTTGCGAGGCAAGCAATTCATCCCGGCCGAAATTGACGGCGACATTCTTACGCGAGACGTCGCGGTACAAGAGGCATATATGAACGACCCTTTGGTCGTCAAGGGGGCAACCGCTCGACTGGGTGCTGAGATCTTCAAGACAATGAAAGCAACAACGGCCCAGTTGCACTTGTTGAAGTTGCCACTGTATGTGCTGCACGGTGAGGCCGACATGCTCGTGCCGCCAGCGGCTTCAGCCCCGCTTGACCGCCTCGTCAACGTGACCAGGCGAATGTGGCCAGGCCTTCGCCACGAGTGTTTCAACGAGCCTGAGCAGGTCGAGGTCATGACCGAGATGGTTGCCTGGCTCGACGCACAGGTGGCGGCGCTCGCAACCTCAGCCGAGAGTCAGATCTCGGGTTCGTCCACGTAGCCGACGCCCTCAACCCAGCGTGACTGCTGTTGGCGCGACGGTTGAGGCACGGCCGTTGGCGCCTGCTGTGCTGGCTGGGGTGATTGTTGGGTCGGCGGTGTTGCCGCTGGGGGCTGCCTTGCCGCGGATCCGGGAAAGGCGGTGGGGGTTGCCGGCCGCGGCTGAACCGCCGTGTGATCAGCGCCTTGGGAATGACCGCTGCGCTGATGGGGCGGTTGCGCGCTTGGTGCCCGGCGAACGTTTGACTGTTGGCCCGCCCTTGGCACCTTCCGAGGCTCGACGGGAGCAGGGACCCTTTTTTGTGTGGGTTGGAGCAGGCGAGCGGGCCGTCGATCTTGCACCGCCGCAATGGCAAACGAGAATCCAAGCAGCAATAGCCCGAATGCGGCCATGAGGATCGCAGGTCGGATCATCGCACCAAAGAGCACGTCGATGAAGGCGGTTGCGACCGCAGAAGACGTCGGCCCGACTCGGGTTGCAAGATAGGGGATGAGGTACCCAACGGCGAGCCAGAATGCTGCGGCGCCAAACGCCCAGGCTGACACTCGGCGCAAGACAGCAGCGCGGTTCTTGGCCACGATCAGCGAACTGAGCGCTCCCACAATCGCGACGAGCGCCGCCCCCCACGTGAAGCGGATAACGAACGTCCGCACGCTTCCGAGCCACGACAGCCCAGTTGAGGGCATCTCGATGGCAAGCGCCGGTCCCTCGGGGAGCACCGAGTCAAGCTCGGGCCGCTCGCTCACCAACGCGGCTCGAGCGGCAACGGTGAGCGCAGTCGCATTGAGGATGACGGGGTCGTCGACTCCGTTTAGCGCGTTCTGGTGTGATGCGACAAGGCCGTCGCGCACCATGCTCTCGACCGTTGGGTCGTCGAGTGCAGTGTCAGCAATGGCCTCAAGCTGTTGGCGAGGGATCGGCGTGCCTTCGGGCAGGGCGGCGGCGATCGAGTCGGTCAGCCGGGACACGAGTGCGGCCCGCAACGTTTCGTTGTCAAGTACTTGATCGGCGAGACGCTCGGAGCGATCTGGATCGAGAACGGTGTGGGTCATCACGAACCCGGCCCAGGCCAACGAGGCGACCACCAGTGATAGGCCGAGTATGAGTCCAGCTAGTCCTCTACGCATGGGGACGATTCTTCCACTGGTTTTGCCCTAAGCGGTGTAGCTTCGAGGAATGTCGGCTTTGAACGTCATCCTCGTGTTCATTGGCGGCGTGTTTGCTGGCGGGATTAACTCGATGGCTGGCGGCGGATCATTGCTCACTGTTCCGTTGCTCAGCGTCGTCGGGCTTGAGGGCTTAGTAGCCAACGGCACCAATCGAGTTGCCGTGTTGGTACAGAACGCAAGCTCGGCCTACAGCTACGCGAAACGCGGCGTTGATGTATGGCGGAGGAGCGTGCCCGTCGTGGTGCCCGCGGTCGTTGGCGGGCTGGTTGGCGCAACCATTATCTCGAACGTCGACGACAAGGTCTTTGAGAGGCTCTTCGGCGTACTCATGATTCCGTTGCTGGTGATTGCTATCTGGAAGCCAAAGGCGACCGCTGCTCCGCAGCCCTGGCCTACGTGGCTTTCGGTCGTCGTATTTTTCCTTGTCGGAGTGTACGCGGGCTCTATCCAGGCGGGGGTAGGGATCATTCTTCTGTTGATCCTGGCACGCGCTGGCTTCGACCTCGTTGAGGCGAACGCGATTAAGACGCTGGTGATCCTCGGGGTCACGATCACCGCCGTTCCAGTCTTCATTTACAAGGGACAAGTCGATTGGTTACCCGCCATTGTGCTTGCCGCCGGTATGGCGGTTGGTGGCTACGTCGGAGCGAAGTTCGCAGTCGAGGGCGGCGAGCGAGTAATCCGCCCAGTGTTGGTCGTTTCTGTTCTCGCGTTGGCCGGTCGAATGATCGGGCTGTATTAGTTCGGCTTCACTAGGAGCGTGGGTCGCTATTGATCCTGGTTAGCGTGCGTTACTTCGCCGTCACCGATGGCGCACGGACGAGACGCTCACCGATGCCTCCTGGATATCTCACGTTCGGTGGTCGAGGCGTGGCTGCGGACGCGTGACAGCCACTCGTAGTGACGAAAAGGGCTGTTCTTCGAGTGTCACACCCCCTGATTAGGCTTACTCGAGCGGAGCTCGAGCGGCACACAATCGGCAGCCACTCGAAACGAAAGGCGGAACCTTCAATGACCACAACACTCTCAACCCCATCAACACGGTCGCCGTTGGCGACCAAACTACGCGAAACCGCTGGTGTGTGGGCCAGAAGCCAATACGAGTTAGTGATCCTCGCCGCACAGTTCGCTGACTCTGGTGAATGGGTACTTGAAGGTGCGCCAACAGCTGCCTCATGGCTATCTGATATCGCTGACGTTGAAACGTGCACAACTCGTGAATGGATCCGGATCGGGCGTTGTTTACAGGTTTTGCACGCGTCCGCGGCAGCGTTTGAGGCGAGTGAATTGTCGTATTCGAAGATCCGGACCTTGACCAGAGTCGCCACAGTCGAGAACGAAGCCGAACTAGTTGCCCTCGCCAAATCGGTTTCGGCAGCTGATTTGGGTCGTGCGATCGCCGCATGGCTACAGAAGTCGTCTGACCCTGATGCGTTAGAGAAATTTCACCGGCAACGGCGGTCAATCAAATGGCGTAACGACCCTGACGGCATGGTCAGTATCAGTATGCGGTTACCGCCGTTGTTGGCTTCGATGTTCATTGCGATCATCACCAGCTTGGTGATGCGCTCCAAGCCACGCCGCCAGGCCGACGGAACCTGGCCGACTCTGGCCCAACAACACGCAGACGCCTTGGAAGAACTACTGAACGAGGGTGCCGGGACCATCAACACCGAGGTTGTGGTGCATGTGCGGGGTGACGGAACGACGATGGATGACGGCACACCGATCCCCGACAGCGTTATTGGCCGGATCGCTGACACAGCCACTATTCGAGCCATGATCCACGACGCGGAGAGCAAGCCAATCAACGTGTCTGGCAAGCATCGTCATCCCACGACGCGGCAGAAACGAGTGGTCAAGGAACGCGATCGGGTGTGTGTAGATTGCGGACGTCGCGAGTTGCTGACGTTTGATCATGTGCCTGAGTTTGAGACGAGCCGGCGAACGGTTGTTGACGAACTGCAACTGCGGTGCGCTCCGTGTCACTGGCGACGGCATCCCTCAAGCAACAACTGAACCGTCAGCAACTAGACACTTACAACACGGGTCAACAACCGAACCAGATCGAGTCCTTCCCGAGATTGTGTCAACCGATTCAGACCCACACTCCTAGCTCGGCTTGACGGTCAGTTCCACCGGAGTGGTCGTACCCCACCATTCGGAACTCTTCACCCGAGCGCCTCGTTCAGAGCGGCGGTCCCACCACAGCGCAAGCCGTCGTCCTCGCCCTTGTGCGAGTCTGCTCCATAGCTTGCTCTCGAGCGTCGAATAGTCGCGAGTGTAAGGACAGACCCTGATGCAGACCGAGCAGTCGCTGTTGATCTTGGCCCAATAGCCGAAGCAGGCTTCACCATCGACGGTCCACTTGGTGATCCCCTTGATGTTCGACTGGTTGTGCCGGTGGTCGGACGGCTCGTCGTGGGGAATTGCGCTCGACGGGCAGGCTTCGGCGCAGGCATTGCAGAGGCCGCACATCTCCTCGACACCAAAACGAATCGGCGAGTCGATCGCCAGCGGAAGGTCAGTGAAGATCTTGCCGAATCGAACGTTTGACCCGTGCTCGGGTGTGATCACAAGTCCGTGACGGCCGTATTCGCCGAGCCCGGCCTTGATGGCGTACGGAATAGCCAGGGCCGTGTCGTTTAGCGTTGGCACCGCCTGGTAGCCGAGGTTCCTGATGTACTGCGAGATGGCAAGCAGCACGATTACATCTTGGGAGTAGCCAAGCCCGGTCGCGGCTCCTGCGAGAGCCGAAGGTGCGGTGGCGATCATGGAGCGGTCCATCGCCTGGCCAACGACGATCACTTGCGTCAGGCTTTCGTCCATCGGGTTTGGCTTTGGGCCATCAACCGCTCGTGAGTAGCGACTGGCATAAAGCCAGCGGTCGTCGGCCGAGGTGATGCCAACAAGGTCCGCGCCGAGCGTCTTGGCTACCTGCTTAAGCTCAATCGCTTCTTGCACCGGGTCATCGACCGGCATCTTCTCGTCTGAGGCGTCACGCAACACGCTTAGAGGATCAAGGAACCCCTCGCGTCTATCTTCAGCTTCTTTCAGTTCGGCGAAGATGTCGGCGCCATGCCAGGCCGCGTTTCGCAACGCGTAGTCTTTGCGACGGAAACCTCTCGCCTTGCGCCATTCGAGTAGCGGCTCTCGGTATGACTGAAAGAAGCGTTCGGTTGTCGTCGAGCGGATTCGCTCGTCCCACCAAGAACGATTGAAGACGTCGTCGCGTTGGGGAAAGCGTTCGAAGCGGCTGGCATCAATCTGCCAGCCGGCGTCTGCTCGCTCGTCTGGCTTGATGCGGAACCCGAATCGGGTGGTCTCTGACACCCTCAGAGGTATATCACACCCGCGGTTCGGACTATTCCTCGACTGTTGTCCCGGTCGTGTCGCCTGCGGCGGCTTCAACGGGAGCGCCGAGGCGCCAATCGGGGTTCGACGGAGCGTCTGGCTCCCACGACCGAATATAGGTCGTGACCGCTTTGATCTGGGCGCTGGTGAGCGGCCCGGCAAAGTCTTGCGAGAAGGCTGACATCTGGGTGCCTGGCAATCCGACTGACACGAACTGCTCGATCTGTAGATCGGTGGCTGCTTGCAAGAACTCTTTCGAGTTCAGCGCCGGTGCCGTGCCGCCTTGGCCAGAAAGCCCGTGACATGAGGCGCAGTTGAAGCCCCAGGTGTTCTCGCCTTCGGCCGCTAGCGATTGCAAGTGCGTCTCACGAGACGCGTCACGGTTGCTTGGCTCGAAGAAGCGGTAGAGCGGAAAGATGAGAGCGAAGGACACGAGTAGGACCGCGCCGATAGTCATCACTTTGGTTGTCGAGGCTTCGAGTTCCTCGTCTTCTCCTCCGTATTGCATCAGTGTCCACCTCCGGCGCACATGGGCCCGGTTTGTGGTTCGTCGATCTGCTCGCCACCGGGCGCAGCTCCGTCGATCTTGACTCCGGTGTCGATGTAGATCATGCCGTCATCGCCGACCTCGGTCGGGTAGTAGTCGAGCCCTCGTGGTGCTGGTCCCGATCGATAGTCGCCGGCCCGATTGAAGTTTGACCCGTGGCATGGGCACTCGAACTGGCCCGATGAGTCGCAGTAAGGGACGCGGCAACCAAGATGAGTGCACTTCTCTGAGATCGCAACGATCTCACCGTTGATTCGTGCGAGGTACGCACGAGCGGCCGGGACCTCAATGACACCACCCTCGGGGACAGCATCAGGCAGTAGCGCTCGGACCTTGCCACCGAATCCGGTGGTTGCGAGTGGTTGAAGGAGTTCCCATCCGGTCCACGCACCAGCGGCACCAATGAGGCCAGCACCGGCCATCCAGATACGGGATACGAACTGGCGTCGCTTGAGAGTCTCACTCATAGTTCACCGTGCCATTCTTGCCAAGGCCATACCCAGCCCCAGTTGGGACCGCGGAAGGCGAAGCCGATAATCGTCAGGATGATCCAGATCACCATGAAGGTTGTGAAGGTCGATACCGCAACTCGACGGTGTGACGCCCGTATGTACAGGCTGCGGTCGATGTAAGGAAGCGCGACCAAGCCAATGATGATTGCGCCGGGAATGAGCACGCCGGCAACGAGTGGATGGAAGTGCGCAAGTAGTTCCTGCAGAGCTGCGAAGTACCAGGGCGCCTTCTCTGGGTTTGGAGTGACTGTCGGGTTGGCGATCGCTCGAAGTGGCGCATCGAACAGAACCGCGATGACCATCACGGTCAGGAGCGTGACGAGCGCTGCTACGGCGTGGCGGACGAGCAGGTGGGGATAGACGAGGACGTTGTCATCCTCCGCTGGATCTTTGCGCACACCAGCGACTGGCTTGCCCGGCACCATGCCGAGGACTCGACGCCCTTCGAGCACGGTCGGGCTACTCGTCGTGGCTGGCTTTAGCCCAAGAGTCACCTTGGTCTCGGTGTCCTTTGACTCGGTCTTCTCAGTCATTGGGCTCTCCACGGTCGAGATCGAGCATTGAGTCCTTGCGCCAGCGCCACAGGTGAATGGTGAGGGCCATCACCATCATGAGTGGAAGCACGGCGACATGCAGAACATAGAAACGGAGCAGGGTTGCTGACCCGACGGCTGGTCCGCCGAGCAGCATGGTTTGGGTCTTCGCTCCAGCAAATGGCACATACGCTGCCATTTCGGTACCGACGGTGACGGCCCAGTAGGCGAGCTGATCCCAGGGGAGGAGGTAGCCAGTGAACGACATAAACAGCGTCATGACGAGGAGCACAACACCGATAACCCAGTTGAACTCGCGAGGCGCCTTGTAGGCACCTCGATAGAAGACCTTGGCCATGTGCATCGCCACCGCCAGCACCATGAGATGGGCTGACCAGCGGTGGACGTTGCGAAGGTATTGGCCGAATGCGACCTCGGTCTGCAGTGTCTGGATGTTGGTGTATGCCGAACCGGGTGACGGGACGTAGAAGAACATCAGGACGATGCCCGAGAAGACGAGCGAGGCAAACAGCACGGTCGAGATGACGCCCAAGTACCAGGAATACTTGAATCCGAGCTCGGCTTTGCGAACCTTGACTGGGTAGATGTGGAGGGCGAAGCTCGACCAGTGGCCAGCCGCTCGATCGCGTGGCGTGATCTTTCGCGGAGTTCGCCAGATCGAACGGCCAACGCGAGTTTCGCGCAGCCGATCAAACAGGTCTCCGCTTTCCTTATTGACTACGTCCATTTCGGAACACCAACTCCTGTCCACATTCCCATCGACAGCGCATCAGGTGGGCATCGTTCAATACAGAGTCCGCAACGGATGCAGGCGGTCTCGTCGAGGAGCAGGGCCGTGCCGCCATGAACCTCAGGATCAATCTCTTCTGAAGGGACCAGCGAAATGACGTCTACGGGGCAGACGTCGGCACAGAGGGCGCACAACACGCACTTTTCGGTCTCGAGCAGAATGTTGGCAAAGCAGCGAAGGCAGCGATTTGCCTCGCATCGTGCCTGCTCGGGAGTGAAGCCAAGCTCAACCTCGGCCAAGCCCATGCGGCGGCCAGTATCGAGTGTTGGCACGTCGAGGCGATTGACTCGGTCGTAGGTGTCATCGAGGCGGTGGAACTGCTGGAGTTGCACCATCTTGCCTGGCTTGTCGGCTTCAACTTCGCCACCAAAGGAGCGGTGGATTGACTCGGCCGAACGTCGACCGTCTGCGATGGCGTCGATCAGAGTGCGAGGCCCTTTTGCCGCATCGCCACCTGACCAGATGCCTGGCATCGAGGTCTCGCCGGTTACCCAGTCGATCTGGATGGTGCGGCGAGGACTGATCTCGGGTCCGTCATTGCCGAGCGAATCGAGATCGATCGCCTGACCGATCGCGAGAATGATGGTGTCGGCCTCGGTGACCTGCACATCGTCGGTGTCGAAGTCGGGGCTGAACTTGCCGTCAGCGTCGAAGACGGAGCGGACGCCAATGGTTTCAAGACCAACGACCTTGCCGTCTTTCACCTTGATCGACTTCGGACCACGGCGGGGGAGGAAGTCAATGCCTTCGTGTTCGGCTTCCTCAACCTCGAAGTCGTGGGCTGGCATCTCTTCGCGATCTTCGAGCGACATGATCGTGACGTGCCGTGCTCCTGACCGAGCTGCGGTGCGAGCAACGTCGAATGCTTCTGTCATCGGCGAACGCTCATCGAGAGCGGCAGGGTGTGGGCCATCCTCGTCACGCTTGTCGGAATAGTCGTCGGCCCGAAGTGCGGTTCGGGCTGCGTCCATGGCGACGTCGCCGCCACCAATCACAATGACCCGCTCGCCAATATTGACTTCAAAGCCCCGGTTCATGTTGATCAGGAACTCAATTGCCTTAAACACGCCATCGGCGTCGTGGCCTTCGACATCGAGGCCACGGCCGAGGGTTGCGCCGATACCGAGGAAGACTGCGTCGTGGCGTTCGCGTAGCTCGTCGAGCGTGACGTCCCGGCCGAGTCTGGTGTTGTACTGCACCTCGACACCAAGGTTGACTATGGCGTCGATGTCGCCAGCAAGAACTCCGCGATCGAGGCGATACTCGGGAATGCCGAGCCACATAGCGCCGCCAAGCTTGTCGGTTGCCTCATACACCGTGACTTGGTAACCCCAGCGGCGGAGGTCGTGCGCGCACGCCATACCGGCGGGGCCGCCACCGACAATGCCAATGCTTTCCGGGCGCTCGTGAGCTGGCGGGGCGACCACTTTGTTCCAAACAGCGCTGCCTTCTTCGACATTGCCTGACTCAGGGCCAAACTGCTCGGTGACGAAACGCTTTAGCGCCCTGATTGCGATAGGGCGATCGATCTCGCCCCGCCGGCACGCGTCTTCGCATGGAGCGGCGCACACCCGGCCACACACGGAGGCGAAAGGATTCGGCATTCGGGCGGTGAGATAGGCCTGCTCGTCGTCGCCGTCAGCAATGGCCGCAACGTACATGCCAGCGTTTGTGTGCACGGGGCACGCCGCGAGGCACGGGATGTTTTGGTCGTAGAACTCCAGCCCGGCGTTGTCTGCCATTAGATCCTCGACTCTCGGTGGGTGTACCAGAGGGTCCAGAGGCCGATGCCAAGGCCCCCGATCCACAGGCCAGAGCCGATGAGATCCTGGATCGGTCGGTCGAGTTTGCTAACGGTGCTGGACTGCATCGCCCAGTTAGGGATGAAGACGGTTCCGATAACAAACCCGAGGACGATGGTTGTGGTCTTGAGGCCGACATCGAACCAGGGGGTGTCGAGGCGGTCGTTCTGCGAAGCAAGGCGCGGGCCAAGAACAAGGAGTGCGACAAAGGCCGCCATCGCGAATGCGATGTAATAAGTGGTGTTGGCGAACCCAGGGAGTTCGGTGCCAGCGACCGGACCGGTAGGGCCGACGACGGCTCCTACTGCTGCGGGCGCCACGAGATCGTTAGTGACATAGGCAACGACGCTGGCGATGTCGTCGTCTGAAAGTGTCGAGAACGGCGGCATCACGCCATTGAAGGTTTCGCCGTTGACAGTTATCTCGCCGGACTTGCCGTTGGTGACGACATCTTCAACATAGGCAGCATCAGTCGCATTCGGATTTCCCTTTAGGGCGGGGAATTGACCGCTGAGGCCAACGCCGCCCGGCTGGTGGCACGACTGGCACACGGCGGCGTAGACCTCTTCGCCATCTCTTAGCTTTTGATTCTGAGCTTCGTCTTCGGGATCGGCAGCTTCTTCGCCCTCCGCTGCGCTGGCTGGCTCGTCTGTCTGGGCTGAGCTCGGTGTGGCAACAACGAAAACGAGCGCCAAACCAAGAAGAAGGATGAGCGCTCTCCGTATTGCCAGAACCCGATGGGCTCGGTTCATTGCCACTCCTCAGTCCGGCGTAAGTGTCTTGAACGAACCTAGGAGCAGGGGCGCGCCGGATTTAGAGCACTTGGTCCCTATTTGACGTCGTGTGCGCTTGCGAGCATGCCTAGGTCGTAATCAACCGGGGAGAACAAGCGCGTGAGCAGTCCAGACGCTGACCTTGACGAAGCATCAAACGAAGAGCATTTCAAGCCAACGGGCACGCTCTTCTTGCTTGCAATCTTCGTCGTGATACTCATCCTTCTTTGGTTCTCGGTCTATGCGATCTTGCTCAGCAGAGGCGTCACCACGTGACGGGAGCCAACGAGACTGAAGAGTTTGCGACCGACAAGCGTCTCACCATGGGGATCGATCCTTATGAGCGCAACTGGATGCGGCTTTCAGTTGCCCTCCTCGTTGGTTTCTTCGCCGTCGTTGTCGTGGCTGGCTTCGCCATGGGTATCCAAGTCAATGGGGCCGAGAGCGAGGTTGATCCTCGAAACGTCACTGACTCGGAGCCCTGGGCTACTCCCGGCCTCAGGGAGATATCCGATGGTGTGTACGAGGCCTATGTCGTTGCCTCGGCCTGGACATTCAGCCCGCGTGAGCTCGAGATTCCTGTCGGCTCAAAGGTGACGATCTACGTCACAAGCGTCGATCTCCAGCACGGCTTCAAAATCACCGACACCAACGTCAACTTCATGGTCATACCTGGCCAGGTGTCAAAGCTTGACTACACCTTCGACACGGTTGGCGAGTTCCCCTATATCTGCCACGAATACTGCGGTTCAGGACACGCAAGCATGTTCGGCACGGTCAATGTCGTGCCCCAAAGTTCCGACGAAGCCGCCGCGCCAACCGACGACGACAAGACAGACGATGGAGCTGACGAATGACGTTGACTGAGGAACCAATCGAGGGAGGCTCTGTCGGTACCCGTCGCATAGACAGTGGCCGTGACCTCACCCCAGATGAAAAGAAGTTCGTCGGCCAGCACCTCATCGTGGCGTTCGCCGCACTGATGGTTGGTAGCTTCTTCGGCCCGCTGCAGTCTCTCGAGTTCGGGGGCCTTGACCTCTACCCATACCTTGAACCGGTCATCAAGTCGTATTACCAGGGACTCACGCTTCATGGCGTGCTGAACGCCCTTGTCTTCACGACCATCTTCATCACTGGTTTCACCACCCTGACGACGATCAAGGCGCTTGGTCGCCCACTTGCGAAACCAAAGCTAAACAAGTTCGGCTTCTACACGATGATCGTCGGCTTGGTGATGGCTGCCATTCCGATTCTGTTCAACAAGGCGACGGTCCTCTACACCTTCTATCCGCCACTCAAGGCGAGCTGGGCCTTTTACCTCGGCCTGACCCTCGTTGTCGTCGGCAGTTGGATCGAGGGCTACGGCTTCTACTTCACGCTCCATGCGTGGCGCAAAGACAACCCCGGCGTTCGTTCGCCGCTCGTCGCGCTAGCGCCAATCATCAACATGGCAATGTGGCAGATCGCAACTCTTGGGATTGCGGTCGAAATTCTCACGATGCTGCTGCCATGGTCGGTCGGGCTCATTGATGGCACCGACCCTGAGCTGGCTCGCACTTATTTCTGGTGGACCGGCCACCCGTTGGTGTACTTCTGGCTGCTGCCGGCGTACACCTCGTGGTATGCGATGCTCCCGAAGCAGGTTGGTGGAAAACTCTTCAGCGATTCGCTGGCTCGACTTTCGTTCTGGATGTTCCTGATTGTCTCGGTGCCAGTCGGGTTCCACCACCAGTTCACCGATCCTGGTGTGCCGCAGACGTGGAAGTTCATCCACGCCATGCTTACCTACTCGGTCTTCTTCCCATCGATGATCACTGCCTTCACCGTCATCGCTTCGCTTGAATACGGCGCTCGCCGCAACGGGGGCACCGGTCTGGTCGGCTGGATTCGGGCATTGCCATGGAAAGATCCGTCGGTCACCGCCCAGTTGCTCGCCGCGCTCCTATTTGTCTTTGGTGGCATTGGCGGCCTGACCAACGCGTCATACAGCCTCAACCTTGTGATCCACAACACGGCGTGGGTGCCTGGCCACTTCCACCTCACAGTGGCAACCGCAGTCACCCTGTCGTTCATGGGAATCTCGTACTGGATGGTTCCCTACATCACCGGCAAAGCGCTCTACAAGCCAAAATTGGCGCTCGTGCAGGCGTGGACTTGGTTCGTCGGCATGATCATCTTCTCTAACGCGATGCACGTTGTCGGACTCCTTGGAGCACCACGCCGGACTCCACTCGGTTCAGCTCCATACGTTCCTGAGGAGTGGAGTGGTCACCTGTTGCGGGTCTCGATTGGCGGCACGATTCTCTTCTACTCGGTCTACACCTTCGGCTACATCATGCTTCGTACCGCACTTGGACCAAAGATCGATCCGGCATTGGTGCCAACGGTTCCGATCGCAGAGTCGATGAGGTCGCCCCAGCTCACTCCATTGTGGCTTGACCGCTTCAAACCATGGCTCATCGCAGCCGCCCTGCTGCTGGTGATTGCCTATGGTCCCCAGTTGGTCGACCAGATCTGGAACATGAATCTCAACTCTCCGGGGACCGATTTCACCCCGTGGTAGATAGCCCGAGCAACCAGAAAAAGGGGGCCAAACCGGGCCCGCTTCGCCTGGAACGGGTAATCAATTCGATCGAGGGCGGTTCGCTTGCGGCGGAGCGACCGATCCGACGAATTGCCGGCTCGAATCGTCTTAACCCACTACCGCATGCGGGCACAATAAGTGTGTTCCTGCTTGCGGTAGTGACCGTAACGGGCCTCTACATCACCCTCTTCTACGAGTTTGGGTTTGAGAGCTCGTATAACTCGGTCCTGAAGATGCAGAACCACCCGATCCAGTCGGTGGTGCGAACCATCCATCGCTACTCGTCTGCAGGTCTGGTGTTGACCACCGTTGTACACGCCTGGCGGATTTTCGGGGCCAAGCGATTTACCGGCCACAAGCGGCGATGGCGTTGGGTGAGCGGAGTCGCGGCGTTGGTGATGGTCTGGCTTGCGGGAGTCACTGGCTACTGGCTCGTGTGGGATCGACGTGCCGGTGCGCTCAACGAGGTCATGATCTCGATGCTCGGCGACACGTCGTGGGGAGCAACGTTCGCAGTCGACCGGATTATGGGTCCTAACGCTGGCTCTGGATGGACCCTGCTGCTTGCAATCTGGTTCATCCATCTCGGGCTTACGGCCGCCATCGGGTACGCCACGTATCGACATGTACGCCGATCTCGGCTTGGGTGGGTCCCGCCGCGGCACTGGATGGCGTTGATGGCTGGAGCGCTGCTCGTTGCGGCGCTCGCATTGCCAGCCGATCTACTGGAGCGAGCAGACGCCGCTCAGTTTGTGGCCGATATGCCGCTCGATCCGTTCATCATGTTCCTGTTGCCGCCGCTGTTGTCTGGTGCAGCTTGGCTCGTGCTTGTGTTCGGGGTTCTCGCCGGCATCGGCGTGCTCTTTTTACCTCGGCTTCTCACCCGATCTGATCCTGCGGTTGTCGAAATCGATGAAGACGCCTGCACCGGTTGCGATCTCTGCGTCATCGACTGTCCGTATGCCGCGCTTGAGATGACCTCACGGACCGATTCGCAGAACAAACGGCTTGTCGCCATCGTCGACCCGCACGCCTGCGTTGGCTGTGGCGTATGTATCGGGTCGTGCTCGTTCGGGGCGATGTCACTGCCGGGCTCTGACGCCGTTGACAAGGTCGATCCGAAAGGCAAGCAAGTAGTGATTGCCTGCGATCGGCACCTCACTCATTTTCGTGCGACCAATTCTGAGGAAGCAGCCGACGAGGCAACTGTCTTCGTTGGCGTGTCGTGCGCTGGGATGTTCCATAGTCAGGCCGTTGGTAGTTTGATGGAGCGAGGGGCAACTGGCGTGCAGGTTGTTGGTTGCCCGCCTGGTGACTGCTCGTATGGGATTGGCAATGTTCTCGCCGCGGAGCGCCTGGAAGGAACGAGGGCACCGCATGTCACCCGAAAGTGGGTAGGAGTAGCGGCCGAAGACTTCGTTGCCCCTGGAGAACTGCGAACTTCGCTTGGCGATCGCGGCCTGCACCCAGACGCGGTAGCCGAACCGTCCTCAAGAAGGGCACTAGTACACGTTGGGCTCCTGGTGATCGTGTCGCTTGCCGCCGTTGCTGCTGCGACGCGCACACCGTTTTCGCCTGGACGAGACGAGGCCGGCGTCAGGGTGATCATCGACCATGAGCCTGGTGCTCAACTTGAGTCGCAAGCAGCGCCGACTGGTGTCGCTGGCACCGACGTCAGCATCGTGGTGACCGCCGACGATGTCGAGATTGCTCGACAACGCGTGCCCCGCGATGGAGATCGGGCGGTTGGAATTATTGATGTTGATGTGGCTCCCGGACCGGTCGACCTCACAGTGTTGCTCTACGAACGTGGCGATGAAACGGAGCCGACTCTGTTGTATCAAGGCACGCCAAACCTTGACTCAGGTCGACGGCTTGTCGTTGAGGCAGCCGATATTCCTGCCCCTCCCGGCGTGGCGGAGGGACGAGACGTCTTCGACTCGCGGTCGGGGGGAGCTTGCAAGGTCTGTCATTCGGTCGATGCGGGGGAGAACGGAGTCGGCCCGTCGCTTGCCGGTATCGGAACGAACGGCGCCGACCGTCTGCCTGGGCTGAGCGCAGCCGACTACATTCGTCAGTCAATCCTGTCTCCCGATGCCTACGTGGTCGACGGGTATCGGAGCGGTCAGATGCTCGATATCTATCAAGAGCGACTTTCGCCCGAAGATCTCGAAGCGCTTGTCGTGTATCTCGGTTCGCTCACGGAAGAAACCGGATGACTGCAAACGAGAAAGACTCAGCTCTCGGGGAAGAACTCCTCGGTGCTCAGCGCGTCATTTCCGGCGACGCTGCGGGTTCCGACGATGTGGCCCTCAGCGGTGACGGTGTAATCGCCAGTCCCGACCATGGGGTCGCCGGACGTGGCGACCGACTCCCAGTCGACCTCGAGCTTGGTGCCCGAGAGGCGAGCGGTTCCTTTGTCGATAGCGCCGGTGACGATCCACTGAATCTCGTAGAGATCGGTGTCGTCCGTGGTGACAATCACGACGGTGCCGGAATACTCGATGCCGGTAGGGCCTTCGCCGTTGACAGTGTAGGTACCGGCGATTCCCTCGCCGTCGGTTCCCTTATTGGTGACGAGGTCACCGGGGAGGGCGGTGTAATACAACATCGCGAGAAAGGCGCCGACGAGGGCGATCCACTTGAGCCACTTCATCTCGACGATGGTAGCGACCGGCTCGTGATCCCTCTATGGCTGAAGGTCACAGCGTCGTTGATCGGTGTGCTGATTGTGGCCGCGTTGGCGTTTGTGATTGTGGAGCCAATCCAGGTCTTGCCCCGCATTGGCTTGGCGCCCGGCTATGCCCTTCAAGACGACAGTGGTGAGCTAACCACAAGTGAAGACGCCCGTGGCGCCCTCACGTTGTACACCTTCATGCCAGCTGATTGCGACGAGCGGTGCGATGACATCAACGCAACGATGGCCGGCCTCGCAGCCAGGGTGCCAACCGAAGTCAAGCTTGACGACATCTCGTTCCAACTTGTGACGATTGCGCTCGATTCGCCGCCTAAGGCGGAACTCGCGGCGGCCTCAGACGCCTCGGGAGCCGACGGTACGAACTGGCGGTGGGTTAGCGGCGACCAGGCAACTCTGAAGACGGTCGTTGGCGCTGGCTTCGGTAGATTCTTCGAGTTCGACGAGGCCAGCGGCGAAGTGGAGTTCGACCCGGCCTACGTGTTAGTTGACGGTTGGGGAGTTGTGCGAGGCGAGTACCGCTATCAAACGATTGCAAACGATCAAGACAAAATCGTCAGCCATGTGGGGATCCTCGTCGATGAGGTCCGATACTCGGACGGCGCGGCCGGGGTTGCCTATGAAGCTGCCCACCTATTCCTCTGCTACCCGTGAGTTCAACTATGGCCACATCATCAACCAACCGCCGTCCACGCTGGCTCCTCGTTCTGATTCTGGCGGCGGTCATCCTTGCCGGGATTCTCGTTGCTCGATTCGCGGTCAGTCTCTTCAGCCCGCACCTGTACGCCGGCACCGTCTTTCAGCAGTCGACGCCAGCTCCAGCAATGGACGGACTACTGCTTGATACTGGCCAACCTGTCAACTTCGGCGACTTTGACGACAAGATCGTGCTCGTCTATTTCGGGTATACCAACTGCCCTGACGTATGTCCGACGACGTTGCGCGATGTGGCAAAGGCTCTCGATCTGCTCGGCGACGATGGCGACCGAGTGACTCTCTTAATGGTGTCGATCGATCCGGAACGCGACGAGCTCGCGACGACGGGTGAGTATGTGCGATTCTTCGATGAGCGTTTCTACGGCGTTGCTGGCGCACCCGAAGCCACCACACAGGTCGCCAGCCAATACGGCGTGTTCTTCCAGCCAAGCGAGGTCGAAGCAGACGGCACGTATGAGATGGACCACACGGCGAGCCTGATGGGTATCGACACCAACGGCGACCTCCGCATCGTGTGGCCCCCAGCGATCGAGGCTCAGGTTCTCGCCGACGATCTCAAGGCCCTGCTGACGTGACACGGCGCAGGTTTCTCCTCGTTCTTTTCTTTGTCATCGCCATGGCCGGCTGCAGCACCAGCGATTCCGCAGACATCGTGGTGCGTGACGCATGGTCGCCACCAACTCCGCCTGTCACGAACGTAGCTGCGTTCTACTTCACCATTCACAATCTCACCACGACCGCAGACTCACTTGTTGGTGCGTCCTCTTCATCGTGCGATGAGATGCAGATCCACGAGTCGGTCACGACCGATGACGTGTCCAGCATGGATGAACTACTTGAAGTTCCAATCGAGCCGGACGGCGACGTCGTCTTTGAGCCAAATGGACTTCACCTGATGTGTCTTGGCCTGGCTGAGCCAGTGAAGGTTGGCGACTCGATCGCGGTGATTCTTAAGTTCGAGCGTTCCGGGTCGCTCGACATCGAAGTTGTCGGCGACGATCGTTAAGGCAGCCGATCGTTAACGAGAGAGAGGCACCGACCAGGTCACGCTGGTGCCAAGGTTGCTCGGTCCGGGTTCGATCTGGGTCGACCCTCCGAGGTATTCGGCGCGGTTCGTGATGTTTCGAATGCCAAAGCCCCGAGGTCGAGAATCGTCGATCCCGCACCCGTCGTCGACGACGGTGAGCGTGAGATAGCTGTCGGTGATTACAAGCGCAACAGTTGCCTTCGACGCCTCGGCGTGTCGCTCGACATTCGAGAGCAGCTCAGTGATGGTCGGGACGAGGTTGGCCCCGATCGCATCTGGTAGCTCTTCGATCTCGCCATCGATCTCGTAGCTCACATCATTTCGACCGACGGTTCGGTATCGATCTACCACTCGCCGAATCTCGCCCTCAAGGGAGAGATCGGGTTGGGTGAGGTGAAAAATCGTCTCCCTGATGACATCGATCGTGCCGTCAAGCTCATCGAGGGTGGTAGTCGCCCGCTCGTTCAGTTTCTCAGGATTGTTGAGCGATGCCTGCAAACCCATACCGGCCGCGAGAAGACGCTGAATCACGACGTCGTGCAGGTCGCGCGCAATGCGCTCCCGGTCTTCAACGAGAAAAACTCGGCGACGGTCAGACCGGGCTCTGGCGAGATCCATGTTGACTGCAATCTCGGAAGCGAGCGACGATCCGATGGCGATCTCGTCGGCTGTAAACCCTTTGGCTCCTTTTGGCCGGGCGGCGACGAAGACGCCTGCGAGTGAGCCAGAGGCAATCAGCGGTGCCACAAAGCCAGGACCGAATTCCGACAGAGAAGCAACTGCTCGGGCCGTACCGTCAGAAAGAACCTGCTGAATGAGCGGGTAGTCGGGGACTGAAAGGCCAGATTGGTCTTTTGTGATAGTGCTCGACATCGCTCGGTAGGTAAGTGCTCCGTCATTCGAGCGAACGGCGATGAACGAATGATCGGCGGTCAGCAGTTCGCATGTTGCGTTGAGCAGGCTGTGAAGTACGTCATCGATCGGCGCCTCCATCATCGTTGCTCGTCTGACATCGGCGAGGGAGGCGAGGAGCTGCTCCCGACGATCGCGAAGGTCTTCCGCCGCTTGCCGCTCAGTGATATCTCGCACGATTGCAACCAACATCCGAGGCGCGGTTTCGCTGATATAGGGATAGTGAATGAGGATGTCGACGGGAACTGAGTGACCGTCTCGGTGCTGGTGCGTCGTGGTGAGAGCAACCGAGCTTTGCGTCCCCTCAAGCAAGCCGCTTACGAGTTCTCGAATGTCGTCCTCGGTGAACTGGGGCGCAATGTCCATTGGCGTCTTGCCACCTATGAGGACGTAACGGTCGTACCCGACCTGGCTCTGCGCTCCTTCGTTGACGTAGGTGTACTGGAGCGTGACAGGGTCGAAAATGAAGACGGCATCGTCGATGGCGTCCAACGTGCGTCGGACAATTTCATGGGCAGCCTCGGCGGCGAGCCGCTGCCTAAGATCACGCACAATCGCGATTGCGCCAGCCCCTGCGGCACCGCTGAGCGGGCTAAGGGCAATGTCGACTGGCACGAGCGTGCCGTCCTTGGTTCGGCCCTGCACACGACTTCCTGCATCGCCCATCGGCCGAATACGAGCCTCGCCCGCGTACCGACGACGATGCGCCTCGTGCGAAGAGCTGAAACTCTGCGGAACTAACATGTCGACTGATTGTCCGAGCATCTCGCTTCGGCCGTATCCAAACAGAGCCTCGGCCTGATTATTGACCATCGTCATGATGCCGTTGGCCTCAACAACGATGATGGCGTCTGGCGCGCTGGCGAGGTAGACAGACGCCAGTTCGCCGTCTTGCTGCGGGCTCTGCACAGGCTCTGTCATCTGGTCAGTCGTATTTCCTCAGATTGCGCTCATCGATACGAGCGGCGAAGGCGGCGGCCTCGGTGCGTCGTGTCATGCCGAGTTTCGACAGCATGTTGGACACGTAGTTCTTGACCGTCTTCTCGGCGAGATAGAGCTCGCCTGCAATCTGGCGATTCGAATAACCTTCGCCGATGAGATCGAAGATCTTACGTTCCTGTGAGGTCAGCGTCTCGATGAGTCCCTCGTCGCCCTGCTTTAGGCGTTGTACGCAGGCTCTGACGGTGCCTGCGTCGAGGAGTGAATTGCCCTTCGCGACCTGGCGAATAGATCGAATGAGGTCGTTGCCTCTGATCTGCTTAAGCACAAAGCCTTTTGCTCCGGCCAATGAGGCGTCGATGAGTGCCCGATCGTCAGAGAACGAGGTCAGGATCAGGCAGGCGATATCGGGATAGGCCGAGGTGATCTCACGGCACACTTCTATGCCGTTTCCGTCGCCAAGGCGGACATCGAGCACAGCAACGTCTGGCATGGTGAGCCCAACGGTGTTGAACGCATCATGGGCGTTCCCCGCTTCGCTGATTACTTCCATGTCTGGTTCGGCGTTGACAAGTTCGGCGACACCACGTCGCACGATCTCATGGTCGTCAAGTAGGAACACGCGGATTGGCTCGTCTGTCATCGTACCTCGCTCGCTGCTGACCCTCGAACCTATCGGAGTCAGGGGTTCCCGTCTCATTGACGGTGCCTTACGGTCGTTCGCCAACGTAGGGTCGAAGGTCACAGAACGTTCCGAAATGTTCAGTTGTCGGCGAGGTCCCAGAACGGATGGCCAACCGTGTCGGTCGGTGTGGTCAAGATCTGTGGTGCGTCGTCGGTAACGAGGATTGTGTGCTCGAATTGGGCGGTGCGGCTGCCGTCGCGGGTAACTGCGGTCCACCCGTCGCTCCACATCCGAGAACGCCAGTCGCCGACGCTGATCATTGGTTCGACCGTGAACACCATGCCGGGCTCGATCGGAGTGGTGAGGCCCGGGTGGTAGTAGTGGCAGATCTGGAGGTCGGTATGGAACTGTTCGCCGATGCCGTGTCCGACGAAATCCCGAATGACGCCGAAACCAAACTCTTCAGCGTACTCCTGGATTGCTTTGCCGATGTGATTGATTTGGTTGCCGGCCCGGGCGGCCTGGATGCCTTGCATTGTTGCATCGCGGGTGACTTTCACCAGCTGCTGGGAAAGTGGGTCGACCTCACCAACGAAGAACGTGGCATTGGTATCGCCGTGAACGCCTTCTTTGAAGATCGTGACGTCGAAGTTGACAATGTCGCCGTCGCGTAACGCTCGGTTGTCGGGGATGCCGTGGCAGATGACTTCGTTGACCGAGGTGCACAACGACTTAGGGAACGGATTGTCGTTTCCGGGGTAGAGCAGGGGAGACGGGTATGCGCCCCGCCTAATGACCTCTTCGTGGCAAGCCTCGTCGATCTCTTCGGTGGTGACTCCCGGCTTTACCAAGGTGCCGAGGTAACGCAGCACATCGGCTGCTTCGTTGCCAGTCCGACGCATTCGTTCGACGATCTCGGGCGACTTCACGTTTGGCTCGTCCCACCGATCAACCTCGCCGCCGCGGCCCCAGATTGGCGCGTCGATGGTTTCTGGAACCGGCCGCAATGGGGTGTAGCGCCCTGCCTTAATCGGATCGGTAGATTGTTTGTGGCAACGCTTGAACTTCTGTCCGCTGCCACACCAGCACGATTCGTTTGCCTTTGGAAGAACTCGCATCCCCCGAGTCTACGGGAGCGTCGCCAGAGTCACGGTGCGGATCGCCCGTTGACCTGGCTACCGTTGATGCATGACGTCACTTTCAGCCTCGGAAATTGCTGCCCACCTCGACCACACGATTCTTGCCGTCGACGCTTCTGACGAGGCCGTTCGGGCGGTGTGTGCAGATGGTATGCGGATGAAAGTCGCCGCTGTGTGCGTATCGCCGTCGAAGGTTGCCGTCGCTAACGAGTTCCTCAAGGGTGCGGTCCCGATCGCCTCGGTTGTTGGTTTTCCGTCAGGTGCTCACTGCTCGAGCATCAAGGCAGCCGAAGCGGCATTGGCCGTCGAGCATGGTGCCAGTGAGATCGACATGGTGGTCAACCTCGGCTTGGTCGCAGACAAAAAGTGGGACGAGGTAGAAGCCGATATCGCCACCGTCCGTGATGCAGCGCCAGCACCTTCTCATCTCAAGGTGATTATTGAGTCAGGTGCGCTGAACGACGAGGCGATCGTTGCGTGCTGTGAAGCCGCAGAGCGGGCGGGAGCCGACTTCGTAAAGACATCAACCGGATTCCATCCCTCTGGGGGAGCGACGCTTGAGGCCGTTCGGCTGATGGCAGCCACCGTCGGCGGGCGTCTCGGTGTGAAGGCGAGCGGAGGGATCCGCGACCGAGAGAAGGCGCTTGCGATGATTGAGGCTGGTGCAACCCGCATCGGTACCTCATCAAGCGGGGCCATTCTGGGTTTGACGTGACGCTCAGTCACGCCGGCCGGCTCCTGATCTCACGGCCTGAGATGAGCGACCCGAACTTTGATGGGTCGGTGACCCTTATGATTCAACACGACCACAATGGCGCGTTTGGTCTCGTGCTAAACCGCCCGCTTGGGCTCTCTGTCAACGAGGCCTTCGAGGGTTGGGAAGCGCTTGTGGGCGAAGGCGGGCTGATCCATGCGGGCGGCCCAGTCGAGACCGACAGCCTTATTGCCCTTGGTCGCGCCGAAGATCAGGCGGGGGAACTGGTCCATGGTCTCTACAGCGTCGACCTCAACGAGAGCCCCGTACAGGCGATTGCGCAGGGCATCGTCGCCGTCCGGATATTTGCGGGCTACGCCGGCTGGGGCGCCGGACAACTTGAGGGCGAACTGGCCAGCGGAGCCTGGTGGCTTGTCGACGCCGAGCCTGATGATGTGTTCATTGCGAAATCAGCCGACCTGTGGCCGCGTGCGCTGAAGCGCGGTGGCGGCGATATGGCCTGGTTCGCTCACATGCCAAACGATCCATCGCTCAACTAGGGCTCGAGGCTGCTATTTCATCGACGCGACGCGCATGGCGGCGAAGCCGGGTTTGATGATTTGAGAGATTATGTCAAGCCGATCGTCGAAGGGGAGAAAAGCGCTCTTCATAGCGTTAATCGTCAACCATTCCATGTCGTCAGCGTCATACCCGAAGGCTTCAGCGAGCCCGATGAATTCGTCAGAGAGCTTTACATTGCTCATGAGGCGGTTGTCGGTGTTCACGGTGACCCGATAGTTGAGATCTCGGAGCAGTCCAATGGGGTGCTCGGCCAAAGATGGGGCTGCCCCGGTGTGGATGTTTGAGGTTGGGCACATCTCGAGTGGGATACGGCAATCGCGGACGAAAGCAGCGAGCCGCCCAAGGTGATGGCGTCCGTCGGCGTCGGTGGTGATGTCGTCGACGATTCGAACCCCATGGCCGAGGCGCTCTGCCCCGCAGTAGTGCAGTGCTTCGGCAATTGAAGGAAGCCCAAAGGCCTCGCCTGCGTGGATCGTGATGTGAAAGTTCTCTCGCATCGCCAGTTGGAAGGCGTCTAAGTGGCGGGTTGGGGGGAACCCCGCTTCAGCACCAGCGATGTCAAACCCGCACACACCGTTGTCTCGATGGCGGAGTGCGAGCTCACAGATTTCACGCGAACGGGCCGCCGTTCGCATTGCGGTGCAAAGGGTCCCGATCTTGATGTTGCGGCCGGCTGAACCTTCGGCGAAACCAGCGAGGACACTTTCGACGACCTCGTCGAGCGTCAGTCCGTTGTCGGTGTGAAGCTCAGGAGCGAAGCGCACTTCGGCGTATACGACGCCATCGTCGTCGAGATCTTCTGCGCACTCGGCGGCCACGCGCATGAGGCCATCTTTGGTCTGAGTGACCGCCCCGGTGTGAGCGAATGTCTCAAGGTAGAGCTCGAGGTTGCGGCGATCGGCCCCTCGGGTGAACCATGTCGCGAGATCATCAGGGTCGGTGGTCGGAAGGTCGGTGTATCCGCACTCGGCGGCGAGCTCAATCACCGTGGTCGGCCGGACACCTCCATCGAGATGATCGTGGAGCAGGACCTTTGGGGCTTTTCTGATTTGTTCGGGCGAGAGTGCGGCCATACGACAGACTATCGACCGAATATGACTCGCGTCAGTCGGATGGCGTCGCGAGGTCGCGAGCAAGTCGTTCGGGGGTAAACGCGTCTGGCAAGATGTCACCTATGGTTTTCACCGAACCGTCGCTGTCGATGAGGCACTCGGTGCCCCCGTGCTCAACCAGCAACTGGCGGCAGCGACCGCATGGCGTGCACGGTTCGCCGGTCCCCGACACGACGGCGACGGCGGCGAGTCGGCCCCCACCAGAAGTGTGGAGGTTCGAGACAAGAGCGCACTCCGCGCACAGCCCGAGGCCATACGATACGTTCTCGACGTTGCAGCCGGTGATGAGGCGTCCGTCGGTTGTGAGCGCCGCGGCCCCAACGTAAAACTTGGAGTACGGGGCGTACGCGTTCTGGGCGACTGCGGTGGCCTCGGCCTTGAGGAGATCCCAGTCGATAGTGATGTCGTTGCTCATTTGGTGCCGTAGATTCGATCTCCGGCGTCGCCGAGTCCGGGGACGATGTACGCGTGTTCGTTGAGGCGAGGGTCGAGGGCGGCGACGGTGATGGAAACGTCAGGGTGCGGACCATGGACCGCGGCAACTCCCTCAGGACAGCCGATGATGGAGAGTAGGCGAATACTCGTGCAGCCTGCGTCTTTCAGGAACCCAATTGCGGCAGCCGCGCTCCCGCCAGTCGCCAACATGGGATCGACGAGAATGACCTCACGTTCGGCGACGTCTTCCGGCAGTTTGTTGTAGTACTCGACCGGCAACGTCGTCTCAGGATCCCGATACAGCCCGATGTGACCGACCCGTGCGTAAGGGAGCAGCGTCAGAATTGACTCGACCATTACAAGACCAGCACGAAGAATGCCGACGACGACGGGATTTGGCCCGGCGAGAACTGTGCTCTCGGTCTTCATTATTGGCGTTTCGACCTCGATTGTTTCGACCGGCAGGTCGCGCAGCCCTTCGTACGCGGTGAGTAGTGTCACCTCGTGACAGAGCCTTCTGAAGTCGCCGGGGCCCGTGTTCTTGTCGCGTAGATGGGTGATCTTGTGAGCGACGAGCGGGTGGTCGATGACGGTTAGCTTTGGCATGGCCTTAGTCCTCAGTGTCGATTCGTGCAGTGTCGATTGGTTCCCTGTTTACCAGGGCCGACGACCGACAAGCGCAGCGACAGCTCGACCGGCCATCTCGTCGGCAAGTTCAAGATCGTCGGCGAGCGCAGTGATATGGCCCAGTTTGCTTCCCAAGCTCGGGCGTTTTCCGTAGAGGTGGACATGCACGCCCTCGATGGCAAGGGCGTCAGCCAGGCCGAGGATGGGGTCTTTGAGCTCTCGCCCCCCGATGATGTTGTGCGTCACTATGGCAGGTGCTCGGCCCCAGGTTGGGCCGAGGGGAAGGTCGAGGACTGCTCTCACGTGATTCTCGAACTGCGAAGTCGCCGAACCCTCGATAGTGAGGTGACCAGCGTTATGAGGGCGGGCCGCGAGTTCGTTGATGACGAGCCCGGTGGTCGTAAGGAAGAGTTCGACGGCCAGGATGCCGACGGATTCGACCTCGTCCGCAACCCTCAGCGCAAGGGCTCGCGCTTCGGTGGCGATGCCGTGCCCAATGCTGGCTGGTGTTTGGTACCCGTGAGCGACGCCGTCGACATTTACCTGTTCGATGACGGGGTAGCAGCGAGCGTTTCCGCCCGGTCGACGAACAACAAGGACGACGAGTTCCTTAACGATGTTCTGGAAGCTCTCCATGATGAGCTGCCGGTCTGATTGCTCGCTGAGCACCCGAAGCGCCTCGGATTGATTACCGACGATCCACACGTCGCGATGGCCATGAGCGCTCGCCCTGGTCGCCTTGAGGACAATCGGCCAGTCGAACACTGAGGCAAAGTCGATGATGTCGTCTGGTCCCCGAACTTCGGCGAACGCAGGCACGGGAAACCCTCTGTTGAGGAGCACCCGACGCTGGTATGCCTTGTCGTTTGCGGCTCGAAGAGTCTTCGCCCCTGGCCGAATAACAAATCCGGAGGCCTGTAGGCGTTCGACCAGTCCGATGTCGATCCGCTCGTGTTCGAAGGTGACGACCTCGCACGCCTCAGCAAAGGTCGAGAGCGCGTCTGGGTGGCCATATACCGCATCAGGGGCAGCAAGGGCAGCCGAGTCGTCAGACTCTTCGGCGAGCAAGTGAGGGGTGATGCCGAACTGTAACGACGCCTGGTGCATCATTCGAGCGATCTGTCCTGCGCCCACGATGCCAAGGCGGTAGATAGCAGGAAAGTCGTTGACCACACGCTGATAGTAGCGACGAGGTGCGCGTTGCTCAACGATGCCTGCCGATCTGTGTCGTGACGATCGGGGTTTGCGCGGCCGCCGCAACCCGGCATCATGGTCGGACGACACCGGCTCTGGCCCGTGTCTCGGTGGCCCCGGCCCCTTGTGTTTGTCTAACCAAGGATCCAAATGTCCACACGATTCACTTCCATGCGCGTCGCTCTCTGCGATGCTGGCTTCTCTGCTGGTATCGCCGACTACGTCGAGAGTTGCCCCGAACTCAGCGACTATGTCGTTTGCAGCCAACGAGACGGTCACCACGGTGTGTATGAAATTGGCCCAGATGGACCGCTCGAAATGCTTGAGGGTCGGCATTTCTCACTCGGCACTGTGGCTGCGGTGATGGTGCTTGACCCACCCCGCATTTCAACGAGTTCAGATCGCATGCATCGAGTTCTGGACGATCGCCTTGTCGTCGGCCTAACTGCGGGCGACCCTGCGGCTTCATCGTTCCGGTGGCCTCCTGGCGGAGTTGTTGAGCATCTCGGAGCGAGCACTGGTTTGCTTCCAGACGCGCTGGCGCGCTCCCTGCTGGCGCCAACGCCTCAGCCCAGCTTCGATACAAACCGATTCTGGACCGCAGTCTGGTTGGCCGAATTACTCCGCTGCGACGACGCTCCCGAGCCAATCGAAGTGGCAGCGCTTCATCCTGGCGTACTAAGGGGCGAGCTCGACGATATGAGCGACCTCGTCGATCTGTATCAGTTTGTGGCCCAGCGTCACCGTGACCACGTTGTTGTAGGCGATTGGGCCGCGCTGCGAGACGATGCCGAGTGTGGAGAGTTCCCGTTCTACTGGCTGAGGTCGGCCAACCTTGCCTGGTGGCACGATGAGGGTTCGTTCGCTAGGGCCGTTGAGGCCGAGATGTGGGAGGCGACGGAGTCAATGCTTACTGATCAACGCCTTCCCCACACAAAGGTTCGGGCGGCCATCGCGCGCCTCGCCGGCCTCGTGGGGTGATGGCCGACTCGGCGTATCATGTCCGGATGCCAGGGCCGCCTCCGAGGAAAGACTCCCATTCGAGGCGGCGGGTATTGCTCGCTCTCGGGTACGGCGGAGTCAATGTGGCACTCATTCGGTCATTTGCCGGATCGCCAGAAGGTGGCGAGGTTGCTGCAATCGAAAGCCGCCCGATCGGGCCGACGATGTCCCTGGTCCCCGACGGTTCGAAGCTCGAAGAGCCGCCGCCGATCGATGATGCGGTAATGAAGGTCGGAGTCGACCACGTCTTCGAAACCGTCATTCTCAATGGTCGTGTGATCGACCCGGCATCCGGGTTCGACGCGGTTGCCAATGTCGGCATCGACGCCGGCGTGATTACGTCGGTAAGCAAAGCTGCTATGGCTGGGGTCGACACGATCGATGCCACCGGTCGCGTCGTTGCCCCTGGCTTTATCGACATCCTCTCTTCAGATCCGAATGGCTTTGGCGACTGGTTCAAGATTGCCGATGGCGTCACGAGCAACTTGGGGATGCATGGTGTGAACAACTACGCCAACGCCTTCTTCAACAACCTTGAAGGCAAGACCCCGTTTCACTATGGCGGCGCGCTCCATCAACACTTCCTGCGAGGCGAAGACCCAACGCTCGACGTCCAGCCAACTGAGTCGCTTACCGAAAATCAGATCTCGTTGTTCCAAGGTTTGGCGATCACCAATCTCAACAACGGGTTCGCAGGTATCTGCTTCTCGCCGGAATACTCGCCCGGCACTAACCAAGAAGAAATCATCGGACTTGTCGCGGTGGCACAGCGGTTCGGCCACACTTGCTTCTTCCACGTGCGCTTCAGCGACCCCGACGAACCGGGAACGAGTTTCGAGGCAATCGAAGAGGTGCTCGACATTGCTCGCGCTACCGGCGTATCGGTGCATATCGAGCACATTACGTCGACCGGGGGCACCTTCGTGATGAAGGAGACCCTCGAGATACTCGAGGCGGCGCGAGCCGATGTCGTCGATGTGACGGCCTGTGTGTATCCCTACAACTACTGGGGGACCACTCTCGCCAGCGAGCGCTTCGTCGATGATTGGCAAAGTCGTTATCGGATTACATTTGAAGACCTACAAATTGCCGGTACCGAGACAAGACTCTCAGCAGCAACGTTTGATGATGCGAAGGCGCAAAACAAGCTTGTGGCCGCTCATGGGTCAATTCCTGAAGAAGAGGTTGTCATGGCGCTGAAGACGCCGTGGATCATGATTGGAAGCGACGGCATCATCGAGGCCAGTCTCAACAATCACCCTCGCGGTGCGGGAACGTTCGCCCGAACACTTCGGCTGTATGTGCGCGAGCAGCAAGTGCTCACGCTCCCCGAAGCGCTCGCCAAAATGACGGTGCTCCCGGCGCGACGGGTAGAAGCGATGATTCCCGCGATGCGCCGTAAGGGCCGTCTTCAGGCCGGCGCTGATGCTGACGTGGTGGTGTTCGATCCGGCGACGGTGTCAGACACTTCGACGGTCGCAATGCCGGCGAGCGCGTCAATTGGTATCGATCATGTCCTCGTTCTTGGCCAATCGGTCTTGCGAGACGGCCAGCTCAATCGCGAACTAACGCCTGGTCAGCCGCTCCGTAGTGCCACTAGCTAGCTGCTAGTCAGACGGTTGGAGCGAACTCAATACAGAGGTCGCTGCTTGACGTCCCGGAAGCTGGTCGACGAATTTACGAGCCTGGTTCCAGCGGCGCTCGGCCAACGTGCGAGCGAGCTTGGCGTCACGCTGGGGGTGTCTGGCTGCGAGCGGGTCGTATGCGGGGATCATCGACTCGGGATTGACCCGATTGCGTAGGCTGAGTCGCCGGCGTCCCTCAGATGAGTAGACCTTCTGCAGATCGAGGTGGCGGTGTCCGTGCCAGGACACAAGCCAGGGATGGACGATCCCATTTACAGGACCGGAGGTGTTGACCCGCCGATCTTCGTGCAAGGTCATTGCCATGTCGACACCGACTGCTTCGGCTCGACATGAGAGGAATGGGAGGGCGACGATTGAGCCCTGCCAGCAGGTCAAGATGCCAGCAGGAAGCATCGAAAGGCGTGTGTCGACCATTTGAATGATCTCGTCTTCCGGACCGTCGTAGAGTTCGTCGCCGAAGTCGGTGCTGAGGCCGACGGCGATTACTCGGTTTGCGACGGGGTCGATCGATTCGCCAGACGCGTCGGTGACGAGATCGAATCCATAGATCGGGGGTGTTGCGTTCATGCGGTCTCCAAGAACAACAAATTGAGCGGTCAAGATGCCCCTGCAACTCCTCACGCTCTGCGCATACTAGAGCGCTCAGAGAGTCAACCGTGGGATGCACCGGTCTCGATCGGGTTGTACCCTCGCAATTGGCTGCTGGTTGGACGAAAGGCTGCGTCTTGAACGATGTACGTATTGGTGTGCTCGGAGCCGCCCGAATCTCGAAGAACGCTCTCTTCATCCCGGCCACCGACACCGACGGGGTGGTAGTTGCTGGCATCGCCGCCCGCAACCGCTCCAGGGCGGTGGAGCAGGCCGAGGAGTGGCACATCGACCAGGTGCACGAGTCATACGA